>CAYWBV010000171.1:0-8572 GCA_964455785.1 uncultured Maribellus sp. | reverse complement strand
CTCTTCAAGTGAATTTTCTTTCGATTGAATAACCATATAAATCATTTTTTCGTCAGACGAGTTACAGATGCCGCGTTTTCCTTGCGGCGCAACCCGTATTACGCTGCCCTCTTTTATACTAAAACAGTCATCATCTACCTGAAAAAAACCGGAACCTGTTAAAATGATATAGGTCTCTTCGTTTTTCCAGTGAATATGAAAATAAGGTAGTTCGGTTTGTGGCGGAAGCGAATTAAACGATATTTCCGTACCTGTTGATTTAGTAGCATCTTTTAAAAATACTTTCCCTTCCAGGAGCTTTTTATTCACCGGATGAATCAGGGAGTAATCCGTTAAATCGTTTAACCTGCCTAAGTTTATTGCACTGTAGTTCTTATTTTCCGATAGTTTTTCAATTTGTTTCATATCCAAAATTTTTATTGTTTTTTCTTTTGTTTTATCTGTTTTCTGATGGTATTTAATTCGTTGCAGATAAACGAATTTGTTTTCCGACAAAACTAACGTTATACTCCGAACTTTTGTTTAACTATGGCCGCTATGATTCAACCGATAGGTTTGACTCCGGGGTATCGCCTGGTTATTTCCCTTATATATTTTTGCGTTTAAGCGACTGCGCAAACTTCCTGATGTCGTAAACCAACAATTCAGGCTCTTCCATGGCGGCAAAATGTCCGCCCGAAGGCATATCTGTCCAGTGTTGGATGTTGTAACACCGTTCAGCAAATTCACGCGGAACAATTAAATCTTTTTCTCCCGGAAACATTGCTATTCCTGTGGGTACCTCAATCCGCTCTCCGGGTTTCAGATTGGCGGGCGAATGAATTTTGTTTTTGGAATAGTAGTAATGCCGGTTACCCGGGTTTATACATTGAGTTATCCAGTATATCGTGATGTTGGTCAGTAGCTCGTCTTTTGAAAAACGGCTTTCGATATTGCCGTTACAGTCACTCCACTGGTAATATTTTTCTATTATCCAGGCTGCCAAACCAATGGGTGAGTCATTTAGGCCATAAGCAAGCGTTTGCGGCCTGGTTCCCTGTATGTGTCCGTAACCATTTTCCTTGTCGTCCCAGGTAAAGTAACCGGAGATGTATTTTTTTTCGGCTGCCGATAACTGCGTTTGTTCGGGCAAAGGGTCGGGCCACAGCAGGTCAACGCTGCTAATGTGAATACCCATCACCCATTCGGGATAATAGCGGCCCAGTTGCGAAGTTACACCTGCACCCACATCTGTTCCCTGTGCCATAAAACGTTGATATCCCAAAACGTCCCTCATTAATTTTATCCACAATTCGTGAGCCCTCATATGTCCGTTCGGGCGGGGCGAAGAAAAAGCGAAGCCCGGTAACGACGGCACGATTACATCAAAAGCATCGTCAACGGTCCCGCCATACAACAAAGGGTCGGTAAGCATGGGAATGATTTTAACCATTTCGGTAAATGAACTCGGCCAGCCATGCGAAATAATGATCGGAACTGCGCCGGGTACTTTACTCTTTTCGTAAACAAAATGGATGGAACATTCATCAATTTGTACACGATACTGGTTCAATAAATTTAACTGTCGCTCTTGTTTGTCCCAGTCGAATTCTTCCAGCCAGTATTGCGCCAAATCTTTTATGTACCGAAGATTCGTACCATAATCCCACTGTGAGTTGGTTACTTCGTCAGGCCACCGGGTCCTCTTGATTCTGGTTTTCAGGTCGTCGATAACAGTCCCGGGGACTTTAATTTTAAATTGTTCCAGGTTTTCCATAGTTCTACTTTGACAAATTGGTCTGGAAATGGATTTTTCTTCTTTTTTACCCCGCCCCTAAAGGGTGAAAGAAGAAAAACCCACTTGTTCCCTTTAGGGATTCAGGGTAAAAATAAGTGGATTTTTCGAAAGTGTCAAAGTAGAAATAGTTTGTTTTAAAAATAGTTGATGGTGTAATCCCGATCTCATCGCCCGGTTCCCGCCGAAACAAGACAGGCTTTTATTTTTTCTTTTCCAGGTAAATCAGTGTTAGATTGTCGTTAATGTACTGTCGTTTAAACTCCTCATATCCCAGTTTTTTATACAAATAAAGGTTTTTTTCACTTTTAAGTCCTGTAAATAACTCAAATCTGTCACAATCCTTAAAAACCGATTCTATTGAATCCAGAAGTAACCCACCTATACCCCTGTTTTGATAGCCGCTTTTAACGATCAGTTTCCCAATATACGCAGTGCCATTTTCAGCATATCCGCGAACTGAACTGATAATCTCTCCATCAAATACACCTTTTAAAATCGTTGAGTTTTTAAACTCTTTTCGTAAGGAGTCTAAATCCTGTTTTAACGGCTGAATTTCAAAATCATTATAAATCTCAGCTTCCGATATATAACAATCCTTTTGTAATTGAAGTATTGTCTCTAAATCCTTTTGTTCTGCCTGTAAAATGTCAATTTCCATAATATATCGTTGGTTTAGTAATTTGTTGCTGCGGGTGTATTAACGTTTGCAGCCAAAGTTCCCCATCTACGCGCAGTTGCCGACTGCGGACTACCGGCGGTGAGCCTCCTGATAAAACTCCCCAAAATTTATTTTTCCCCATAATTCCCGCTCCCAACCCGGTTTCCCGATTCAACCGTGACAGGCTGTCAACACACCGTTCTGATTGGCATTGTTTGCCGCCAGAACACTTAATTGTTATGTACCGTTTTTTATCCTTTTTCTATAATTCCTTTGCAAATTTTCTCAATCTTATTTATCGCTAAATCAACCTCTTTTTTAAACTCGTCTTCCTCACCCATATCAGACCAGAATATTGCCTCATTTTTTTCCATTGCGTTGAGATGCTTTTCAAATTGTTGCTCGGTAAATTCCTTCCGACCTTGGTCATTCCAGTATCTATGTCCCAGTCTATTCGCCGCTAAAAAAAGTTTGTTTCTTAATTTTAAGATATCTTTGAAAGGTTCTATAGCTTCTTTACCAAAAAGAGTCATGAATCTATATTTTAAAGACATTAGCTTAATAAAGGGTGCTTTTTCTTTTTCGTATCTTTCAAATACAACATAAGCTTGGTCTAATATTTTAGACTCCTCTTCTGTTTCATTTTTTCCTCTTTTTCTCGTTTCTCCTTCGCCAACATATCCTGCTGGACTTCTAATTATCTCAAATCTGTCAGAAATGTCATAGAATGTTGAAAGAACTTCTTCTGCTAATTCATATTTTCTTTTCCATTTTGTTTCTCTTCTCCACGAGGAAATACTCCAAATTGCAACAATAGAAGCAATTATTATTGAAAGTCCTTGTAATATATCTAAACAATCAGATAAAGTCATTTCATTGTTGATTAGCTGTATTTTAAAATTCTGACTAACGGTAAATTTTTTATCTTAAAAATACTCTAAAAATTTCATCCGTTAGCTTAAGAAATTAGTAGAGTTTCTTTACGTGGGGAATGGTGTACAACGTAGGAAGCTACACGCAGGGGCGGACTGCGGGCGATTTCCTGTCAAGCCGCCAAACAGAGAGAGCGGAAAGATGCCCACCGAAAACCACTGCCGCCGACCTTGACGGGTGGCTGAAGTTGTATGCCGTTTTTCATTATTATTCCTCATATACCGAGTGCTGGTTTTAATAATTCAAAAATTGGAGACGCGACTAAATTGGCAAAGACACTAATCCCAATATCCTTAATTAATCCGCCAATAGTCAAGAGCCTTGACTTTATATCTTTGCCTTTCTCTAAATACTTGATAGCATTTTCTATCTCATTACTCAAATCCTCTTTTAGGTCTGTTTTGAGGTTTTCTAAATCTGCTTTAATTAATGAAAATAACTCATTTACATTTTCCTTTGAATATGTAATACTTTGAACTTGATGTGAATTCGATGAATCAACTTGAATTTGAGTTGGTGCATTAATATCCCCGAATTGTATTGTCTTCATATTACTGTCCTTTTTATGATTCATATTTTCTTGATTGTCATCCAACCACTCATTTATTAATTGAAGATATACCTCTTTGTCTTGCATCTTTTTGATTAATGGAATAATAACATACCTAATGTGTTTTGCAAATTTTTCTTTCGTTCCATTATTTTGATTCACATAATAGTCTATGTGGTAGTCCAACAAATTACAAATATCATACGGCGGTTTTGTTTTTGCTATTTTATTCGCAAATGACCTGTCATAATCCGAATCTGTAGTTTTTGTATAGTATCTATCACTTTGATAAGTATCGCTTTCTCCCCAGTCGCCGCGAACTCGTCTACCAACTACCATGGAAACCATCTGGCTGCCTAAATTCTTTAACTGATAAGGATTATCACGGTCACGACCTTCTTCTCCAATTGAATAAAACTCATTCATAATTCTGAACTCTAAATTTGTTCGAAGCGACTCAAAATGGCATACAACTATGTAATACCACGAAGTTATTCCACCTTTTTTCTTTTTTCCCGGGTTTGGCGGCCACCGGAGGGTTGTGGTTTTTGCTGTTGTGGCTGTTTTTTGAACGTTGTAACATAAGCGGTTTCGTTTTGGTTTTTAGTGCTTTAAAAGTAACAACCTTTTCGGGAAAAACAAAAAAAAGCCGCAAGTTGAGCGTAGCGAAATCCCGCTTCGCGGGGCAGCAAGCTTCAAGTTGAGCGCAGGGCTGACCGAAGCGTCAGTGCGCAGCGAAATCCTGACCGACAGCGTCAGGACAAAGAGCCACGAGCAGGATGCTAAGGGCTAAGAGCCACAAAAAACCCCAGGGCCGTAGGCCCGGCAGTATGGTAGAAGCCGGAAGCCAGGAACAAAAACAACCCTGACCACAAACCACAAACAACAAACCACGAACAACGAACCTTCAAACCCTTCAAACCCTTCCCCCGTGCAAAGCAACCGGCCCCGGCATCCGAAACCTGTTTGGTTTTTCTCAACCTGACAGGTTTGAATACATAAAAACAGCGCCAAAACAACAAATCTGTACCCACTGTCCAAACAAATAACCTTTCTGCTTTGCCAAATAACCTCCCTTCCCAATAGAATAACCTCACTGCTCGATAGAATAACCTCCCTGCTTGATAGAATAAACTACCTGCCCGATAGAATAAGCTACCTGCTTGATAGAATAACCTCTCTGCTTGATGAAATAGACTGTCTGCTTGATAGAATAACCTCTCTTCCAGATAGAATAAACTCCCTTCCCGATAGAATAGACTATCTGCTTGATAGAATAAGCTGCCTGCTTGATGAAATAGACTGTCTGCTTGATAGAATAACCTCCCTGTTTGATGAAACAAGCTACCTTCCCGAACGAATAAGCAATCGGTTCGATGGAATAAGCATTCTTCTCGAACGAATGAGCTGTCGGTTCGATGTAATGAGCATTCTGTTCGAACGAATGAGCAGTCGGTTCGATGGAATGAGCATTCTGTTCGAACGAATGAACTATCGGTTCGATGAAATGAGCATTCTTCTCGAACGAATAAGCTGTCGGTTCGATAAAATGAGCAGTCTGTTTGATAAAATAAGCTATCTGTTCGATAAAATGAGCTACCCATTGGTTAGAATAAGCTGTCGGTTTGATCAATTAAGTTCCCTGTTCCGTGAGACAGGCTTTCCGCCGGGGCGAATTACCGTTCTGATTCAAAAAATGAGTAATCCGGCTCACCAAATAAGTTATCTTTTCCACAAAAGAAGCATTCTGATTCAGCAAACGAACAACCCGGCACAACATTCAGGTAACCTGCTCCTGCAAATGAACAAACTGATTCAGTTTACTTTGGTCTTTCATCCGGAATGAAAAAAATCAGCACCCCGGCCTCCGTTCATGCAAAGGTTTGCATAAACATTTCCCGCCAATTATTTTGAACCGATAGGGATAAACCTGTACATTTAATCCTGTTTGCTGGTATAACCAATAGTTTTACGATGCTGGTTTCAACAAAAAAAATATTTCAGAAAAGTTACGGGAGGTACGGAATTGCTGCCGTAAACGTGTGGTGTATGGAACAAATCCACGGGTTGTTTAGCGCGGCACAAAAAGCCAATGCGCCGTTTATTGTACAAACCACGCCGGTAGCGCGGAACTATGCAGGCCCCGAAATGCTGCTGGCCATGATTTCGGCGGCGGCAAAAATTTACCCCGACACGGTTTTTGCCGTACACCTCGACCACGGAAACCTCGACCACGCTCTTCAATGTATCGAAACGGGCGGGTACAACTCGGTGATGATTGACGCCTCGCACGAAACATTTGCCGCCAACGTGTCGGTAACCCGGCAGGTGGTGGAAAAAGCCCATGCCCAAAATATAACGGTGGAAGCCGAACTGGGTGTTTTAAGCGGCATTGAAGATGACCTTTCGGTGGACGAAAAGCTAAAAAAATTTACCCAACCATCCGAAGTGGAAACGTTTGTCAGCCAAACTTCCTGCGACAGCCTGGCGATTGCCGTGGGTACAAGTCACGGGGCGTACAAGTTTTCGGGAGAACAAGGGTTACAATTTGATATTTTAAAGGAGATCCAAAAACGGTTGCCCGGGTTTCCGCTGGTGCTGCACGGCGGTTCGGCGGTAAACTTCGACGAAATCCAGCGAATTAACGCGGCTGGCGGGCAACTGGGAACCGATGCCCGCGGTCTTTCGCCCGAAGAGTTACAGAAAGCCATTCAGTACGGCGTGTGCAAAATCAACATCGCCACCGACGCCCGCCTGATCTGGGCGCGTGTCCACCGCGAATTTTTTAAACTCTCGCCCGCGCAGTTCGACCCCGTCATTCCGGGTAAAACCTTTATGAATGCTTTCGAAAAATTTAATCTCGAAAAATTTGAATTGTTAAAAGCGACAGGCAAAGCCGGCGAACTAAAATAAAAAATGATGATACGAGACAAAAAATATCCGCTTCTCGCCAAACCTGCTCCCGGTTTTGGTATTTACCAGAGTATTTTGAGGGAAGAAACCGGGTGGCAGTTCCTGAACTTCCAGGCGCGGCTGATGAAAAAGGGAGAAAAGTGGACCGCCACCACCGGTGGAAACGAATACGCTTTCATTTTGTTAGGTGGTAACTATTCGGTAAAAACCAACCGGGGAGACTGGGAAACCGGCAACGGGCGTAAAGATGTTTTCAGCGGAATCGCACATTCGCTGTACCTCCCGCGAAACACCCGGTTCGAGTTGACCGCCGAAAGTGAACTCCTCGATATTGCGTACGGCTGGTGCGAAACCAATGAAGATCACCCGGCTTATTTTAAACGCCCGGAAGAGGCCGCCATTGAAATCCGTGGAGGCGACAATGCCACCCGGCAGATCAACAGTTTGCTGCCACCCGGTTTTAATTGTCACCGGCTGGTGGCTGTCGAGGTTTATACTCCGTCGGGAAACTGGAGCTCTTTTCCGGCACACAAACACGACGAGCGTAAAGTGGATGCCAGCGGAAAAGTGGTGGAAGCCCGCCTCGAAGAAGTCTATTTCTATAAAATCGATAAACCACAGGGGTTTGCCATTCAGCAGATTTACACCGAAGATCGCAGCCTCGACGAAATTGCCGTGGCCCGCAACAACGATGTGGTGATGGTCCCGAAAGGGCATCACCCGGTGGTGGCCGGACACGGATACAATGTTTATTACCTCAACTTTTTAACCGGGAGCGATCAGTCGCTCGCCAACACCGACGACCCCGACCACAAATGGATTTACAACTCGTGGAAGGGCCGCGACCCGCGGGTGCCGTTGGTAACCGCCGAAATGAACAGGAAGGGATGAGTATTGAGACGTGAGAAGACAGTCTGTTTCCTTCATTCTAAATACTTGCACTAACTACTAATGACTAACTACTAATGACTAATTACGAATGACTAAAAACTAAAATAAAAACATGAAGGAAAAAAAGTACGATGTGATCACCTACGGAAGATCGTCCATTGATCTTTATTCGCAGCAGGTGGGAAGCCCTTTCGAAGAGATTCAGGGATTCCATGCATTTGTGGGCGGGTCGCCTTTAAATATTGCGGTTGGCTGCAGCAGACTGGGATTAAAGGCCTCGTTAATTTCGGGTGTGGGAAAGGACAAGGTAGGCGACTTTCTGCTTCACTTTTTGGAAAAAGAAGGGGTAATCACCGAAAATATCGCCGTAATTGAAGGAACCCGTACTTCGGCGGTACTTTTGGGGATTGAACCTCCCGACCGTTTTCCGCTGGTTTATTACCGCGACAACTGTGCCGATTCGCAGATTAATATTGATCAGGTTCTAAAAGCCGGAATTGAAAACTCGGGGTTGCTCGAAGTATCAGGAACCGCGCTGAACAGGGAGCCAAGCCGGAGCGCCGCATTCCTTGCTGCCGAAATTGCCCGCAAGAACGAAGTTCCGGTGATGCTCGACCTTGATTTCCGCGCCGACCAGTGGTTTGATATCCGGGCGTTTGGCGTTACGGCGAGAGCTTTTATGCGGAATGTAAACATAGTGCTCGGCACCGAAGAAGAGATTTTGGCGGCCTATCTTTCCGAAACGTCGCAGCTCAGCATCAGCCATCAGCAAATATCTGCTCCTGAAATTAAGGGCGACATCGACGAAGCCATCAACGGCATATTACATCTTGGTGTCGATGCTTTGATT
>CAYWBV010000170.1:2366-8630 GCA_964455785.1 uncultured Maribellus sp. | reverse complement strand
CAGGGACAAAGAAAATGCCTCCTTCGCCTTTATTCAGGATAAAAACAGCGAGGCTGCCGGATTGAACAGGGAAGCTGCCGCGGGAAGGGATAAAACTTCGCTTCGCGGGAAAGACTGGCAGTCTTTTAATACCATGCTTTCCAACTGGGCCAGTGCTTTTTGTATCTGCATATAAACAGCTCCGATTTTTCGTTTACTTTTTCTATTTTTGTGATTCTTGTCAAACCTGTGGGGAGTAGAAGGTACAAAACGTAGCCGGTGATTTTTTTCCCCGCCGTGGTTTCAAAACGGACATCATTTTAAAAACATACTGTCATGACATTTGTAATACTGATTCTCGGTTTTTTGTTTGGAAGTATTCTTCAGTACGCCAAACTTAACCGGTACAACACCATCAGCGGCGTTGCCACTCTCGACGACCTTACCGTTGCCAAAGCCATTGCCGTAGCCATCGGTGTTGGAGTTATTTTGCTGAACATTGAAATCGGGCTGGGCCTGGCATCGTATCATGTGAAACCCATTCTGGTGGGCGGAATTATAATAGGCGGTTTGATTTTTGGCGCCGGAATGGCCATTCTTGGGTACTGCCCGGGTACGCTTCCGGTTTCGCTGGGCGAAGGCTCTGCCGACGCATTGGTTGGGCTGGCGGGAGCATTGACCGGAGGTTTGGTTTATACACTTGTCCTGCCTTTGGTTCAGGGAGTTTTGGGCCCCGACCTCGGCACCGTTTCGTTGTTTTCGCTCACCGGAAATAATCCGGTACTTTTTTACGCATTGGTTTTTATCATCGGCGCCGTTTTTGTCGCGGTTGCTTTTGGCGTTGACAAACTGGAAAAGATACGCCGGAACAAAAGATGGCTGGTGGCCGGAACTGCCCTCGCAGCACTGAATACCCTCGTTTTTTCCGCTGCCGTAACCGACCGCCCCATTGGGGCATCGACCACTTATCCGTACCTGGCTGACCTGATGGCCGGACTGACACAAAACAGTTATTTCAAAAAAATAGAAAAACCGGGGCATTGGGAACTCATTTTCCTTGGTGGCGCTTTCCTTTCGGGGCTCGTTCTTTCGCTGATCCGAAAAGAATTTAAAATCAGGTTGATTCACGACAACTGGAAAAAATACAGGGGAACTTCGGCTTTGTCGAGGGTCATCTGGGCGTTTGCCGGAGGTTTTATCCTTATTTTCGGCGCGCGGATGGCAGGCGGGTGTACCAGCGGGCACGTGATTTCGGGCGGTATGCAACTGGCCATAAGTAGCTTGGTTTTTGCCGTTTTTGTGTTTGCAGGGCTGCTACTCACCGGCAGGTTCTTTTATGGCAAAAGTAAAAATCAGGACTAACAATCGGAGGAGGAGCAGGAACAGGTTGCGCGGAGGAATCAGCTTTCCTTTTTAAAACCTTTTAAAACATCGTCGGCAAGGATGTAACTCGTCTGGTAACGTTTTGATCCGAATATGCCGGTTGACATCTCTTTCAACTCTTTGTGAATTCCTTCCAGAGAATTGGTAATTACGGAACGGAAAAGTTCAGCGCATTTTAAACAGTGAGATTCCTGTAATTCAAAGGTTTTGTAAAAAGCATTTTTTAAAATTTCGATAGATTGTGCGAATTCTTTATTTCGGTGATGTTTGCCCGATTCCAGCAGATCGTTATTGATGTCGGAAAGAAGGCCTTTACACAAATTTCCATCCCTTTGGCAACTGACCAGCTCAATCTTTTCCTGCTTGTCATTAAAATATTGATCGTCTTTCACCGAGAACGAAAACAGGCCTCTTTTCTTATCGTTCATAATACAACTAATTATAGCGGCTAAATAAGTAATATTTTTTTAAATGATGGCGACAAACAGACAAAATGTATCTTATGGTTCAGTCCCGAATCTCAAATTTATTTTCAGCGACAGCTTAAAACCGTCGATCGGAATAAAACAAACTGTCCCGGAAATTTCTCCCGGGACAGTAGTAATTAACCCCTTCTTCTCAAAAAACTTTACGTTACTTATTCAGAAACCTCCAAAACCATAACCTTACTTTAAAGTTTACCATTAATCGTGATACAAAGGAGGATAAATTTTGCATTTCAAACAAAACTGCTTCGCTGATTTTGTCCTTCCGTTTTGCTGATTTTGTCCTTCATAAACTGATGATGTAAATGAAATCATACGGTGATAAAAAGGCCTCAAAAAGAAAACAACATACTGTCAACTGTTTTCCATCAGAAATTTATCAATTTCCTTGCGGGTTGGCGCCGATGGCTGTGCCCCCATTCTCGTTACGCTGATGGCAGCAGCGGCGCTGGCAAATCGCAGCGAATCTTTTAGCGGTTTTCCTTCGGCCAACGCAACAGCGAGACTTCCGCAGAAGGTGTCGCCAGCGGCAGTAGTGTCAACCGCATCGACTTTAAAAGCCGGAACCTTTACTTTTTCATCTTTGGTAATTACAAAAGCGCCCTTTGAACCCAGTGTAATGATTACTTTTTCAACGCCTTTCTGAATTAACTTTTCTGCTGCAAATGCTGCATCGTTTTCATTTTTTACCTCCATTTGGGCCAGAAATCCGGCTTCCACTTCATTCAAAACAAGGATATTGATTTTTGGAATGTAAGAAAGATCAAATGCACGGGCCGGGGCACAATTCCAAAGTACGGGAATTTTTTTCCGGTTGGCCACATCAATCACATACTGAATGGTTTCTTCGGGAATTTCGTACTGCATTACAATCATCGCTGCTTCGTCGAACACCGGCAAAGCTTCGTCGATTTTTTGCGGGGTGAGTTTGTAGTTGGCTCCCGGCGCTACCGAAATACAATTATCGCCATCGCCGCCAATCATTATTAATGCGTAGCCACTGGCGATACCCGATTCTTTAAAAACAAACCGGGTGTCGATGTTTTCGATTTCGTAGTTTCGAACCATCTGTGGTGTGTAGGCGTCTTCGCCCACACAACTTACAAATGCCACATTCCCGCCGGCGCGCGCTGCAGCCACGGCCTGGTTGGCGCCCTTTCCTCCGTAAACCTGTCTGAATTCAGCATCGGTAACGGTTTCACCTTTCCCGGGAATACGCTCCATTTTCATAATTAAATCGACATTGGAACTGCCGATGACAACTATTTTGTTCATTTTTATCGATTTAGAATTTAATGATAAGAGACGAGACGCTCTGCCCCGCATGTATTACATTTGTAGGAATAGAACTGAATTGTTCCGCCACAGGTACATTTCCAGCGTTGTACCTGATATTTATAAAATACCTCGACACCCATTGATTTTAGTTTGCGGAAACTGTCGGGAATTTCGTGACGGTATGTAAAGTGTACATCATGCGGATGGCTCTCAACGAGCTTTTTATTTACAATTGTACATGGAAACTCGGGGCACTGGCCGCAAAAATCGAGTTTTTTTTGGTCATAACAACACGTCCTGATCTTACAGCTCCATTTACTTTTTCTGATTTGGGCTTTATTTTCAGAAGCACATCCTTTGCAGGTTTTATGACAGGAAGGACAGGCTCCGCAAAATACCCCGCATGGAGCAAGTTCATCAAATTTATTCCTCATTGATTTTTATCATTTTTGAGATGATCCGGAATTTACACATGCGGCAGCTCCTTTTTCCCGATTATCAATTTACCCTGGCTACAATAATCAGGGCCAGGCCTAAAACAAACAGGGTAAACATAGCAGCCAGCAACTTGTTGGTTCCTTTGGGCGCCCCGGCAAATTCTTTCCACACAAACACACCCCAGGCTGCCGAAATCATGGTTGCCCCCTGTCCCAATCCGTAAGAGATGGCGTAACCTGCCTGTTCCGAAGCAATCAGGTTAAACTCCATGGCGGCGCACCAAATCAATCCACCCAGGATGCCAATCAAATGCAATTTTGGGGTACCGATTTTAAAATAGTCGGAGAAGGATACTTTCCCGCCGGTAACCGGTTTGTACATGAACCAGGTGTTAAAAACAAAGTTGGAAAGAAACAGCCCGATGGTAAAAACAAACATGGCCGAATAAGGAGTCAGCAGGCCTGCTTCGGGCGAAGCAAAATTGGTGGTCATGGAAGCGGCGACAAAACGATAAAAGAACCCCATCAAAACCCCGGCGATGATGGAAATTATGATTCCCTTTTTCTGATCGCCTTTTTTGTCCTGTGGTAGTTTTTTGTAAGCCGCTGCATCAATTAAAATGGCGGCAACTACCAGCGCCAGCCCTATAAACAGCCAATACGGATTACCAAGCGGGGTGGCGATGTAATTCACTACAACCCCAACCACCAGCGCCAACCCGATAGCAATGGGAAACGCTACTGCGAGTCCGGCAATTGCCGTTGCAGCTACCACCAGCAGATTGGCCAGGTTAAATACCACGCCTCCGATAAATGCCGACGTCAACGCAGAGAAATCAGCCTGTGTAAGATCAGCAACAAAACCGCGACCCTCTGTCCCGGAACTCCCGAAAGTAAATCCAAATAAAAGTGTTGTTAAAACCAACCCGATGGAATAATCCCAGTAATACAAAGGAAATTCCCACTTTTTGGGCGTCATTTTAAGGGTGTTTGCCCACGAACCCCAACCCAGCATGGTTATGATACAGAAAACAACGGCCAACGCATACGAATCGACAATATACATGATAGTTCAAAGTTTAAAATTCAAAGTTTAAAGTGGCGTATGTGAGCTGGTGACTGAAGTTTACCTGCTCACTTAATTTTAATTAGGTTTATTCCCCAAATTGTTTTTTAGCATCCTCCAGAATACTAACGGTAGCAGTGGCGCCGCAACGACTGCATCCGGCTTTTTGAACAGCCAGCAAACCATCGAGTGAACGGACCCCACCGGCTGCTTTCACCTTCACATTTGGCCCGACACTTTTTTTCATCAACTCCAGATTTGGAATGGTAGCGCCTTCGTACGAGTATTTTCCATCTCCACCCTTTACAAAACCAAATCCAGTGGAAGTTTTCACATAGTCGGCGCCCACTTTTGTACATATTTCGCACAAACGGATAATATATTCCTGCTTGGTCACATAATCGGTCTCGAAAATCACCTTTACAATGGCGCCGTTTTTATGGCAGGTTTGGGTCACCGCAGCAATTTCTTTTTCGGTATAATCCCAGTCGCCCTGCAATACTTTCCCGATGTTAACAACCATGTCGATCTCGACAGCGCCATCGTTGCAAGCCATTTCAGTTTCAAATACTTTTACTTCAGTGGCCGAATTCCCTGCGGGGAAACCAATAACGCAACCTACCAGAACGTCGGAGCCTTTTAATACCTCCGTTGCCTGTTTTACAGCGTAAGGTTTTACACACACCGAGGCTACGTGGTATTTTTTAGCCACTTCGCATTCGCGGCGCAAATCTTCATCGGTCATGGTGGGATGAAGAATGGAGTGGTCGATCATTTTGGCGAGTTCTTGTACTTTATTCATTTTGATTTATTTTGAATTTTAATCATCCAGTGTCTGGAAAACCAGTTGACGGAATTTCCATCCTGTTTCGTCCTTTACACTTCCCTGAGTCTGTTTCATAATAATTCCGATGATATTTTCCTTTGGGTCGGCAAAATATTGAGTGTTGAAATAGCCGCCCCAATCGAAAGTACCTTCGCTTCCTTTGCCGCCTTTGATTTCGCCGGTTTTGGTAAGTACGGCAAAAGCCAGCCCGAATTTGGTATCTGAATTTTCTCCCCAGATGTCTCCAATCTGGTTGTTTAAAATTATGTCAACGGTTTTGCGGCTTAACAACCTGGTTCCGTTGTATTCGCCGCCGTTCAGGTACATTTGCAGGAAAGTGGCGTAATCTTTTGCCGTGCTCGAAAGCCCGCCGCCGCCGGAAAAGAAGGTTTTAGCGCCTTTTATGGGATAATCGGCGTCATAAAAATCGTCCGGAAATTTTTCCCACTTTCCGTTTACGTTATGCTGGACAGCTACCAACCTTCCGGCTTTTTCTTCCGGAAGATAAAAACGGGTGTCGTTCATTCCGAGCGGGTCGAAAATGTGTGTTTTCAGAAACTCGTCGAACGGTTTTCCTGACACTATTTCAATCAGATAACCAAGCACATCGAGTCCTTCGCTGTAAGTATAATTTTCTCCCGGATGGTGGTGGAGCGGCATTTTTGCCAGTTTTTTAATGTTCTCGCTGATAGTTATGTTTTCAGAGGTAAACGCATCGACAATCCCCGCTTTGTGAAAAATCATCCTGAACCTTTCGTCGCCGTCGATTGCACCGTAACCAATACCGGATGTGTGGGTGAGCAGTTGACG
>CAYWBV010000170.1:0-2266 GCA_964455785.1 uncultured Maribellus sp. | reverse complement strand
CGGGCTACCAGTGAAACAATTCCGGGGAGGTTTCCCTCTTCAACCGCCTGTTCGCACATCTGGTCGATGCGGGTCAGCCGTTCGGAAGAAATACCAACGCTTTCTGGAGAAGTTTCGGTTAAAACGGGCGATTTTTTGACCGATTTGGTTTGTGCATTCAGGCCGACCGCCATTATGAGCGCTAGGGTCAAAAAACATATTCGTTTCATAAGTTTCATGTTTAAATTAACTGATCATTTCAAATCCTGTATATGGGATCAGGATTTTTGGGATTTTAATACCTTCAGTTGTCTGGTTGTTTTCGAGCAAAGCGGCCACAATACGCGGCAGTGCTAAGGCGCTTCCGTTCAGGGTGTGTGCCAGTTGCGGTTTTTTTGTGTTCTCGTCGCGGTAGCGTAGTTTTAACCGGTTAGCCTGGAACGATTCGAAATTGGAGACCGAGCTCACTTCGAGCCACATTTTCTGGGCTGCCGAAAATACTTCAAAATCGTAGGTTAAAGCCGAAGTAAAACTCATGTCGCCGCCGCAAAGCCGCAAAATACGGTAAGGCAATTCCAGTTTTTTTACGAGCGATTCCACATGTTTTACCATTTCTTCCAGCACTTCATACGATTTTTCGGGGTGGGCAACCTGCACCACTTCCACTTTATCAAACTGGTGCAGCCGGTTCAGTCCGCGTACATCTTTTCCGTAGGAACCTGCTTCGCGGCGGAAACAGGCGCTGTACGCGGTATTTTTATACGGAAGGTCTTTCGCTTCGAGGATTACATCGCGGTAAATGTTGGTTACCGGGACTTCGGCAGTGGGTATCAGGTATAAATTGTCGATTCCAACGTGGTACATCTGTCCTTCCTTGTCGGGCAACTGCCCGGTGCCGAAACCCGAGGCTTCGTTCACCATCAGCGGCGGTTGGATTTCTTCGTAACCGGCTTTTCTTGCTTCATCGAGGAAAAAGTTGATGAGCGCCCGCTGGAGTTGCGAGCCTTTTCCGCGGTAAACCGGAAAACCGGCGCCGGTGAGTTTTACGCCCAACTCAAAATCGATAAGGTTGTATTTTTGCGCCAGTTCCCAGTGAGGTAAAGCATTTTCGGGCAACGAAGGAATTTCACCGTCCTTTTTTACAATTTCGTTGTCGGCGGCTCCTTTTCCAAATGGAACCGATTCGTGCGGCAGGTTGGGCAGCAACACCAGCAACTCGGTTACTTTTTCTTCGATTTCAGCAAACTGCTGATCATATTGTTTTATGTTTTCCTTGATTTCAGAAGTTTTTTCTTTGGCAGCTTCGGCTTCAGCCTTTTTTCCTTCGCGCATTAAATTTCCGATTTCCCTCGAAATGGCGTTCATTTCAGATTTGGCCTGGTCGGCCAGGTTTTGCAACTGGTTTTTCTGACGGTACAAACCGGTTATTTTTCCAACGATTTCAGAAGCATCAAAATTCTTTTTCCGCAATTTTTCGACAACCAGTTCCGGGTTATCCTGAATGAATTTTAAGTTGAGCATGTCGATTTATTTGATTTGAAAGTACAAAGCTAATAAATGAATTTTATTGAATTTCCGGGGGCGTTGTTTTTTTAAGGGAAGAAATCTATTTTGCTAAATAATATCAATATTCGGCATAAAAAAATCTCCTGCTGTTTCCAACAGGAGATTTTTTTATTTCGTAGTAAGACGTAACCTATTTTTCGATTCCGCCTTTTAATTTTTCCTGAAGGTCTTTCAGAACATCCCAGTTTCCTTCGGCAGCCAGTTTTGCCTGCTCCGGCCAGGTTGCCGGATTTTTTGAAGCATATCTGCTTCCTGCTTCCGCCAGAATTTCACTCAGTTTTTCAACCGGAGTAGCTGCCAAATCAGCATAAGTACTGATTCCGGCGGCGTTGAATATTTCAGCAATTTTAGGGCCAATGCCTTCAATTCTTTTCAGATCGTCGCCTTCGGTTTCAGCAACCGGTTTTTCAGTTTTAACCTCTTTTTTTGCCTGTTTTTCTGCAACAGCCGGAGCTTCGGCAACGGCCACATCAACATCGACAACAGGTTCAACCGATATATACGAGCGGTTTTTCATTTTCTTTTTGAAAACAACTGTTCCGTCGATCAATGCAAACAGGGTATGATCTTTTCCCATTCCAACATTCTCGCCCGGATTATGAGTTGTTCCACGCTGGCGTACCAAAATATTACCAGCTTTTGCAAACTGACCACCGTAAATTTTTACGCCAAGTCGTTTACTTTCCGATTCGCGTCCGTTTTTCGAACTACCTACACCTTT
>CAYWBV010000169.1:6887-8690 GCA_964455785.1 uncultured Maribellus sp. | reverse complement strand
ATACCTTTTAAAATTTATTCGGGGAAATATCCCGAAGCATTTAAAATACCTTGATAATCGATATTGTTCATTAATTCGGGCAGGGTGGTTTCGGGGTGTTTGTCCATGTATTGCCGCACAATTTGCCACCCAATCCAAATTCCTGTTCGGGCGGGCGATTCCATCGGAAATCCGTTGGTGTATGGCCCGTCGTTGATGTACCGGACAATATCCATCCGGTTCGACGAATACAACATTTTCTTTTCCACCAGGTGCAGCCACATTTGCGGTTCGTTTTTTTTGCACCATTCCAGTTGTTTTTTGGTGTACCCGATTTTCAGCGAATCGTGCATCTGAGGCAGCATCGCATCCACAAAATACATCATTTTCCCTTGGTGAATCATATTTCCCAGCAGGTTGGTGGCTTTGCCGGTTTCTTCAAATTCGGTCATCGCCCAGGCGTAGGCAACATCTGAAACTATTTTCTTTTTGTGCATGTTCAGGACTTTGTATTGTGGCGTAGTTGCCAGTTTGCGGTAGTAGTCACATTCTCTTCCGAGGTATTTATCGAGGCTGACACCGATGATGTTTTCGGCAGTCACCACCGACTGGTTAAAACCCGAAACGTAAACAAACACGGTTGGCAACTCTTTCCCGGGGAAATGATACTGGTAGTATTTAAAAGACTGGTTGAGTTGCCCGGCAATTTTGTCGAAATCGGAAAACTCTGTTTTAACCAGGTCCCGAACATTCTGAATCATGGTATCGGTAACAAACGCCGTCATTAAATCGGCAAAACCTTCTTCGCCGATTCCTCCAATCCGGATGATCTTGTAACTGAACAGGTCAAAAAAATCAGGGTATTTGTTGTATAAATCCGCCAGCTCTTTTAGTGTGTCCTTTTGGGGAAGCGAAAAAAGTTCGTTGTCGAACCGGACGATTTTAATATCCTTTTCAATATCCGAAATATCCACTTTTAACCGGTTGGGTTTGCACGAAAACAAAACCATCACAAAAAAAAATCCAAAAAACAACCGAAAAACAATCTTCATTTTATGAGAATTTTATTTCAATACGGTTCCCGTCAATTATTATTGCGAAATTGAACTAAAAATTGGAGATTTGCAATCGTCTTTACATTTGCGGGACTAAACTTTGAACTTTAAACTCGAAACTTTAATCGTAGAATATGAAAGTTGCTTTTGCACAGTTAAATTATACCATTGGCGATTTCGATGGGAATGCTTCGAAAATTGTCCGTCATATTGAAAGAGCCAGGAACGAAGGCGCGGAGCTGGTTGTTTTTTCCGAACTGTCGGTTACCGGGTATTATCCGCACGATCTTCTCGAAAAAAAAGAATTTATTCAGAAGGCAGAAGAAACGGTTACAATAATTGCACAGCACTGCCACGGGATTGCCGCTATTGTTGGCGCTCCGCGGATTAATCAGAGCGACCGGGGCAAAAAACTGTACAACTCGGCTTTTTTCCTCGCCGACGGGAAAATCCTGAGCGTCCATAATAAAACATTGCTGCCAACGTACGATATTTTTGATGAATACCGCCATTTCGAGCCCAACCACGAGTTTCGGGTTGTGGAATATAAAGGCGAAAAAATTGCCATCACAATTTGCGAAGATTTGTGGGACGAGCAGCCCACAGCCAGCGAATTCGGGAAAGACAAACTCTACCTCACCTCCCCGATGGAGGAACTGAAAAAGTTTGACCCCAGTTTTGTGGTGAATATTTCTGCGTCGCCGTTTTCGTATAACCAGGAGGGCTGGCGCAAAAATGTGCTGGTGTCGAAAGCAAAAAAATACAAAGT
>CAYWBV010000169.1:3664-6787 GCA_964455785.1 uncultured Maribellus sp. | reverse complement strand
CTTTCCGGAGGAATCGATTCCGCAGTAACGGCAGTTTTGGCGGTTCGCGCGCTGGGAGCCGAAAATGTGCGGGTGTTGCTGATGCCTTCCAAATATTCCTCAGATCACAGTCTGGAAGACGCCCGGAAGCTGGCAGAGAACCTGAACATCAGATACGATGTAGTAAATATCCAGGACGCAGTGGATTCATTTGAAAGAGGATTGGCGCCACTTTTTGAAGGAACTTCTCCCGATGTTGCCGAAGAAAATATCCAGGCGCGCGCACGGGGAGTTTATGTGATGGCTATTTCCAATAAATTCGGGCACATTTTACTGAACACTACCAACAAAAGCGAGTGCGCAGTGGGCTACGGCACGTTGTATGGCGATATGAACGGCGGGCTGGCAGTGCTCGGCGATGTATATAAAATGGAAGTGTACCGGCTCTCGCGTTTTATGAATAAAGACGGTGAAGTGATCCCGGAAAACAGTATTGTCAAACCGCCTTCTGCCGAACTCAGGCCCAATCAGAAAGATACCGATTCACTACCTGAATATGAAGATCTCGACCGGATTCTGTTCAACTTTATCGAAATGAACAAGTCGCCCAGGGAAATCGTGGAATTGGGTTTTGGTGAAGATGTGGTCAGCAGGGTTATCCGAATGGTAAACATAAATGAGTATAAACGTTTTCAGGCTGCACCCATTCTCAGGGTAAGTTCAAAAGCGTTCGGTTTTGGGCGCAAAATGCCACTTGTGGCTAAATACTAAATCTCCGGTAACCCAACTATCTTTAAAACGCCAGTTAACGGGCATTTTAAAATCGGTGTATGTAAAATAACTGTTAAAAATGGATTGGATTTTAACAAAATTTTTACCTTTGATGCTGTAAAACATACTAAGACAGCTATATGTTAGATTCAGAAATGGGGGTAAAAGATATAATTGACAATCCAAAGTCAATTTTTCATCTTTTAATGCCGGAAGAAAAAGAGGAATTAATGCTCCACATTTCTCTTTCGAGTTTTAGAAAAAATGAATTTGTTTTTAAGGAAGGAGATAAACCTACGGGATTTCTTTTGCTTGTTGACGGTAAGGTGAAAATATTCAAGGAAGGAGTCGGTGGCCGTGAGCAAATCGTACGGATGGCTAAACCACTGGGGGTAATCGGATACCGCGCACTTTTTGGCGACGAAAGCCACATCTCTTCGGCTGTCACTTTGGAGGAGTCGGTTATTTGTACTGTAAGCCCCGATTTTATTTTTAACGTTGCTTTAAAAAACAGTGATTTTTCGTTTAAAATTATCAGGAAACTCGCCAAGGAACTGGGTTTTTCCAATTCGCGTACCGTTACGCTGACACAAAAACACATTCGCGGCAGGCTGGCCGAATCGTTAATCCTGCTGAAAGACAAATATGGTTTTGAACACGACGGAACAACTTTAAAAGTGCACCTTTCGCGCGAAGATATTGCCAACCTTTCGAACATGACCACATCGAATGCAATACGAACCCTATCGACGTTCGCCAGCGAAAAAGTGATTGCCATCGACGGCCGCAAAATTAAGATCCTCGATGTCCATCGATTGGATCGAATCAGTAAATTAGGATAACTCAACGTCCTGCTGCGGCGGGATTTTTTTATTCGTGGATATAAACCCGTTTTACTCTCTGCGAAATTCCGGTAAGTATTTCATACGGTATTGTACCTGCTTTTTCAGCTATTTCGGTAATGGAAATATTCTGACCGAAAAACTCCACCACATCACCCGGTTTTACGTTTACCCCGGTTACATCCAGCATCAGCATGTCCATACAAATGTTCCCGATGATGGGGACGCGGCTTCCTTTGACAAAAGCGACGCCGTTGTTGTTTCCCAGTTTGCGGTCCAACCCGTCGGCATAACCCAGTGGTACAACGGCAATTTGGCTGACCCTCGAAATTTTTCCTTTTCGGCCATAACCCACCGTTTCTTCCGGTTCAACCGTTTTTACCTGCGAAACCACACTTTTTAACTTACCGATATTTTGCAGCGGGAGCCCGGTATTCGAAATTCCGTACAATCCGATACCCAGCCTTACCATTTCAAACTGTTTTTCCCGGAAACGTTCTATTCCGGCTGAGTTTAGAATGTGCCGGTTGATTTTGTATGGAAAGGTCTTTTGAACAATCGCTGATTTTTTTTCGAATATTTTTATTTGCCCGCGTGTGAAATCATCCAGTCCGGGTTCATCGCCGGCGGCCAGGTGCGAAAAAACGGAAACAATTTTGACAAGATTTCCGGACGAGATTTTCCGAATGGCGTCTTTTATTTCTTCTTCAGTATCAAATCCCAGTCGGTTCATCCCGGTTTCAAGTTTCAGATGGACAGGAAAGCCGGTGAGCGCGTTTTGCGAAACTGCCGTCATAAAACTGCCGAGGATCTCGTTGCTGTAAATGTTGGGTTCGAGCTGGTAATCGATTATATTTTGAAAACTGTGCTGTTCGGGGTTCATCACAATAATGGGCGTTTGAATCCCGGCATTTCGCAGTTGAACACCTTCGTCGGCCACTGCCACCGCGAGGTAATCGACGTGCTGGTATTCCAACACGTTGGCAATTTCCACATCGCCGCTGCCATACGAGAATGCTTTTACCATCACCACTATTTTGGTTTCAGGTTGTAATAGGCTGCGGAAAATATTGAGATTGTGTATCAAAGCATTCAGATTGATTTCCAAAACAGTTTGATGGGCTTTTTGCTGCAGCAGAGCCGAGATTTTTTCAAAAGTAAACTGGCGTGCGCCTTTAATTAAAATAGTTGCCGGTTTTATCCCTTCCCTGATGAAATTTCTTTCGAATTCTTCGGTGGAGCGGTAAAAACTTTTTTGAACTGAAAATACGGGAGAGTGAGCCGAAATGACAGGTCCGATACCAATCATCTCATCGATTTTCCATTCAACAAGTAGTTCATTAACTCGTTGATACAATTCGTTTTCAGGAATGCCGGTTTGCTGAATGTCGGACAAAATAACCAGTTTGTGCAAATGACCTTTGGCCGCCTGCTGGTGCAATACGGACAACGCAATGGTCAGCGAATGTAAATCGGAGTTGTAATAGTCGTTAATCAAAAGACAGTTGTTGATTCCTTGTTTAATTTCCAG
>CAYWBV010000169.1:0-3564 GCA_964455785.1 uncultured Maribellus sp. | reverse complement strand
TTTTCGTCGCAAAACCGATCGGCTTCTGTTTTCAGCTCTTCTGAATCGACACTATAAACCAGTTGTTTACAATTTTCGAAAAGGAGCAGTTTTTCGTTTATTTTTTGTTGAAATGTGTCGAAATTTTCCTGGTGGGCATCGCCGATGTTGGTAAATATTCCGATTTCAGGATCGATAATTTTTGCCAGGTTCTCCATCTCCTGCGGTTGCGAAATCCCGGCCTCAAAAATGGCGAGGTTGTAATTTCCGTTCATCAGCAAAACCGAAAGTGGCACGCCAATTTGCGAGTTGTAACTTTTCGGGCTGCGCACCACTTTAAACTGCCCGGAGAGTAAATCGTGCAGCCACTCTTTTACAATGGTTTTCCCGTTGCTCCCCGTGATTCCCACAATCGGGTAAAAAAATTGCTTCCGTCGAAATGCCGCGAGTTTTTGTAACGCAGAAGTCGTATTTTCAACCAGAATAAACTGGGCGTCGTCGCGCAGCGCGGATGTTTCGGAAATTACAAATGATTTTATTCCTTTTTTGACTAGTTCCGGAATGTAATTATGTCCGTTGTTCCGCGGGCCGGTTAAAGCGAAAAACAAAGTTCCGCCGCCTTTAAAAAATGTGCGGCTGTCGGTCATAATCTGTAAAATCTCCTGCTTTTGAAATCCTTTTGGAGTAATCAGTTTGCCGCCCACAATCCGGGCGATTTGCGATACCGTAAAATTTTTCATTATTTTTTGTTTGCCTCGCGGAAACAACTTCTGCAAAGGGGTTCGTAAATATCTTTTTCGCCCAGTAAAACTACCTGCTCCTTGTCGGAAAGGCGGTGCGAGAACTGGGCAATATTTCCGCACCTGACACAAATGGCGTGTACTTTGGTAATGTGGTCGGCCACGGCCATCAATCCCGGAATCGGGCCAAACGGGACACCCTTAAAATCCATGTCAAGCCCGGCAATAATCACCCTGATTCCCATGTTGGCTAATTGAACAGCCACATCCACCAACCCTTTGTCAAAAAACTGGGCTTCGTCAATTCCAATTACATCCACGTCGCCGGAGAGGAGCAGGATGTTGGCCGAATTTTCGACCGGGGTCGAGCGGATGGAATTTTCATCGTGCGAAACCACCTCTGTTAACGAATATCGCACATCCATGGCAGGTTTAAAAATTTCGACTTTCTGTTTTGCAATTTTTGCCCTTTTCAACCGGCGGATCAGTTCTTCCGTTTTTCCCGAAAACATCGAGCCCGCCACAACTTCGATGGCGCCAACTTTTTTGTAGCGGTTTATATCCCTTTCAATAAACATTTACGTTATATGAATAAGAAATTAGTACTTTTACAAAAATAATCTTAAAAATTACAGCCCTGCATAGAATGGAAAATAAAAAACTGATAAAAATTATTCTGAAAGACATGGCCGAACTGGAGGAATTGATTGCCGAAGTAAAAAACAAAGGCAGTTTCGATTCGTTTGAAATTGAATTTTTACATACCCGCGCCAAAGGAATCCAGCAACTACTGCAAATGATTAGTGGTACTGAACCTGTTGTTACTCCATTCAAAAAAACGCAGGGTCATGAGATTTTTTCCGGCAGTGATGAAAAAAGGGATGGACATTTCCCCGGAAATGGATTCCCGGATACTAAAAGTCCGGAAAAACCGGTAGAAAAATCTTACAAAACTGAAAGGCAGCCGGAAGAAGTGTATGATCTGCCGCAACAGGAAGAAACACAGTTTCAGGGAGAGGATAACCCGCCTCAGGAAGTTGTTGAACTGGCGCAGGAAGTTGGCGACGGACAACAAGCAGCAGTAGAAGTTGAAAATGAGGCGCAGCCTGAAATTCTGCCTGTTACGGATCAACCCAAAACGGCTACCGAAGAGGTTGTGACGAAGATAAAAAGTAACGATTGGGAACTGGAAGAAGAGAAAGCTACAGAAGCGAACCAGCGGCTTGGCGATAGTTTTTTAAAGGAAAAATCGATAAATGATTTGGTAACTGAACACAACAACCTTGAATTTAAGTTATCGAACAGGCCTGTTGAAAGCATCCAATCGGCTATTGGGATTAACGACCGGTTTCAGTTTATCAGGGAGTTGTTTGAAGGGAGCGGGGAGAAATTTACCGAAACCGTTAAAACGTTGGATTCGATGAACCACATCAGGGAAGCTGTCGAATATCTACAGAACAATTTCAAGTGGAAGAAAAACGAAACCAGCCTTAAATTTGTAAGTCTTGTAAAACGCCGGTTCCCGAATGAATAGCGGAAAACTCATACTGGTGCCAACTCCTGTCGGCAACCTCGAAGATATTACTTTGCGGGCTCTTAAAGTATTAAAGGAGGCCGACATTATTCTGGCTGAAGATACGCGTATTTCATCGAGGTTAATGAACCATTTTGAAATTGACAAAAAACTGTCGCCGCACCATAAATTTAATGAACACAAAACCCTTAACGGTATAATTTCGAAACTTAAGGAAGGAAACAAAATAGCATTGATTTCGGATGCCGGCACACCCGGAATTTCGGATCCGGGCTTTTTACTTGTTCGTGCCTGTGTCGAAACCCAGGTAGAAGTGGAGTGTCTGCCGGGGCCCACAGCGTTAATTCCGGCGCTGGCTGTTTCGGGACTGCCCACCGATCGGTTTGTTTTTGAAGGGTTTCTTCCGCAAAAAAAAGGACGGCAAAAAAGGCTCGAACAACTTTCGGAAGAGACGAGGACAATGGTTTTTTATGAATCGCCCTTTCGGCTGGTAAAAGCGCTTGCGCAGTTTTCCGAATTTTTTGGCGATAGCCGGAAAGGCTGTGTTTGCCGCGAACTCAGTAAAATGTTCGAAGAAATTAAAAGAGGTACTGTTAAAGAACTGCAGGAATATTATACCGCAAATTCGCCCAAAGGAGAAATTGTAATTGTGGTGGAGGGATTACCAAAAAAGGAGAAACAGGAACCTTCTTTTGAAAATGAATAGAAAATACACACATCTTTTTTTTGATCTCGACAATACCCTGTGGGATTTTGAAACCAATGCACGGCAGGCCATGTTTGTCGCTTTCGGGAAGTTTGGGATTGATCGTCAGAATGTGGGATTCGACCATTTTTTTGAAGTTTATTCAAAACACAACCTCTCGCTGTGGCTCGGTTACCGGAACAATACCATCTCAAAAAAAAATCTAATCATCCAGAGGTTTCAAATGACTTTCGATGAGTTGAATATCAGCGGAATTGATCCTGAGGATATGAACGCCTTTTATCTCGGTGAAATGGCAGGACAAACCTGTCTGAAACCCGGGGTGAAAGAGGTTTTAAACTTTTTGAAAGGTAAAAACTATTTCATGTTTATTATCACCAATGGTTTTAAGGAAGTTCAGTTTAAAAAAATAGAAAATACCGGGTTGGATAACTTTTTTCAGAAAGTATTTATCTCGGAAGAAATAAAGGTGTCAAAACCGGGATACGAAATTTTTGAGTATGCCATAAAGTCTTCCAACGCCAGAAAAGCAAACAGTTTGATGATTGGCGACGACTGGGAAACCGATATTCTGGGCGCAGTTGGTTTTGGGATTGATGCAGTTT
>CAYWBV010000168.1:0-8762 GCA_964455785.1 uncultured Maribellus sp. | reverse complement strand
AAATGATTTAAACCTTGAAGTTTTTCAAAACCTTCAAGGTTTTTTTGTGCCCCATCTAAAATAAAAAACTCCCACCGAAGCAGGAGTACAGGAATTTTTTCCTTCGGCATATAGCCTTATTGTGATAAGATGTAAAATTGAATTCTATGTTATTGAACAGAAGATTAAAAATTGATAGTGCTAATTTAGAAATATTTTCTTTATAACGTTTATATTTAACAACATAAAAATGGATTAACCTTTAATGCCCCGTTATCATGGCAGAAACAAAAGGAACAACCTCGGTAAAAATAACGTTTTTCAAAGTTTCGGACTACGGAAAAAACATAACTGAAAACTTACCTTATAAAAACCAAACGATATGGCAACAATTTTAGGACTTGACCTCGGAACCAACAGCATCGGCTGGGCGGTGGTGGACACAGAAAAAAAGAAAATTATCGATACGGATGTACGCATCTTTCCGGAAGGTGTTGAACCCAAAACTATTGGAATGGGCGATAAAGAACAGTCGAAAAATGCAACCAGGAGAGATAAAAGACAAATGCGGCGTCAGTTTTATCGCAAAAGATTGCGTAAGATTAAACTACTGGAAGTGTTAATTGAGCAGAAAATGTGTCCTTTAGACCCTGGAGAGCTTGGAAAATGGAGAAATTGGGACAGGACTAAAAAATCAGAAGGCAGAATATTTCCAAGATCAGCGGAATTTGTTTCGTGGCTAAATCTTAATCCGTATGAACTTCGGGAAAAAGCAATCCAGTATCCGGTAACACTTGCTGAATTGGGAAGGATATTTTACCATTTTATTCAACGACGGGGATTTCTAAGCAATAGGAAGGGAAAGGAGGATACTGCGATTTTTACCAAGGGGAAACCGGAAGAAAACATACTTTCAATTAATGATACGAGGGAGAAAATTGGAAAGGATACAATTGGAAAATATCTCAATTCAGTTTCATACAAAAATGGCCAGCCTTATAGAACTATAAAAGATGAGATTGGAAAAGAAATTCGGGTAAGGGGAAGATACACTGTCCGCGACATGTATGTCGATGAATTTGAACGAATATGGCAGGTACAGTCTGTATTTTTAAACTTAACCGACAAAGAGGTTGAAACCAGAAAAGCCAGAGAACTAAAAGGTTCATTAACAGGAAAAAGAAATAAAAGTAGAATTCAATATCTTCAAAAAAAGTATGGTGTCAGTAACGTAATCATTCATTCTTCTGTAAAACGAGGGAGTAGTAAAATTGTAACGATTCAAACGGTTCCATTAAAAGAGTTTTTAGCCGGAAAAATTGAGGAGATACTGGACGAGAATGGAGAAAAGAAGATTCAGTTTAAAAGTAACGAGAGCGTTTTGTTTTGGCAACGCCCGTTACGTTCACAAAAAGGCCTTTTGGCAAATTGTCGGTTTGAAGATAAATTGCCTGTAATTCGGAAAAATGGAAAATTTCTTTTAGATAAAACAGGGAATATTCAAACAAGGAGTAAAAAACCTTGCCCTATTTCTCATCCTGAATTTGAAATGTTCAGAACCTGGCAGTTTATTAATAATATTACCTACGGAAAGAACAACAGGCTTACACAGGAACAAAAACAGGTAGTTCTTGATTTGATAAATAAAAATGACAAAAATTTTGATTTCAAAAAAATACCGGAGGTCTTAAAATTATCCTACGAAAAGTTTAATTATAGTAATGAACAAAAGGTTGCCGGAAATCCAACAATAAAAGCCTTAAAACCTCTGTTTGATGATACTACCTGGAATAACAAATTTGAAGAGATCTGGCATTGTTTCTATTTTTATGAAGATGACGACAAACTTTTTGAAAAACTAAAAAAGAGTTTTGGATTTAAGAAGGATCTGGAAACAGTTAAGAAGGTGAAATTAAAAGAAGGTTATGGTAACATTTCATTAAAGGCAATACGAAATATTCTGCCATTTCTTGAAAAAGGTTATCAATATGACCGGGCTGTGATTTTAGGCGGAGTTAAAAATGCTTTTGGTGAACGTTGGGATGATTTTACCGTTTTTCATCAGGATATTGAACGGGAAATAATCAGCATTTTACGGGAAGACCACAAAGAAGGCGAGGCTATCGAAAAAATTAAGGAACACCTGGCATCTCCTGTTTTTAATTATGGCTTTGAAAAGGATGATCCTCATTTCCTCCATCTTTATCATCATAGTCAAGAGGTTGAAAAACAGGATAAACTTAGTGACGAAGTTCCTGAAATTGAAAACCTGAGAAATCCCATTGTTCAGCAGGGACTTTTTGAGACACGGCGTTTGGTCAATTCATTAATGAAAAGGTACCGGAAGGAATATGGCGAAAGCTTTCATTTTGACCAAATCAAAGTGGAAATGGGGCGCGATTTGAGAAATAATAAAGCTGGTCGTCAGGAGATGAGTTTTCGGATTAACGAGAATGAAAAAAAGAATGACAACGCCCGCGAAAGGTTGGCTGAATATGGTTTACAGCCTTCCCGCGATAATATTCAAAAATACCTGATGTTTAAGGAAATCGAAGACAGGGCAGGGAAGGCCCAATGCCCTTATACCGGCAAGACAATTTCTGTTTCCGATTTATTAGGGCGTGATAACCTGATACAGATCGAACACATTATTCCGTACAGCATATCGTTGGATGACAGTTTTGGAAATAAGACACTTTGCGAAGCCAATTTCAATCGGGAAAAAAGCGAAAAAACGCCATACCAGTTTTACAAGGAAAATCCCGATCCGAAGTTATGGGGTGTTTCATCCTGGGAGGCGGTTGAAGAGCGGGCTTTTTATCTCTTGCCTTACCCCAAAGCAAAACGGTTTACCTCTAAACGCGAATTGGAGAAATCAGATTTTATTGATCGCCAATTAAACGATAGCCGGTATATTGCACGAAAAGCAGTAGAATTATTGTCACATGTATGTGAAGACGTTCGGGTAATGCCGGGGCAGCTGACTGCTGAGCTTCGTCATTTATGGGGTCTGAATACTACTTTACAACCGGTTCAGAACTTAGATAACCACAAATACGACCTGGAGGAAAACAACGTTCCTTACTATGTAATCAAGGACAATAACGATGAGGTTTTAAGTATTCACCCAAAACAAAACAAACGACCGAAAACGCAAAAGGATGAAATACTGGCCGTCGGCTATGTGGATAAAAAGAAATTTACCTCAAGGTATTTTACCATAGACATGGAAACAGATTTGCCAAACGGAAAATACTGGGCCAAGATCAATGTGTCCAATCCGCTTCACATTATCCCCAAATTTGTAGAAAAACCTCAGTCTGAGGAGAACAGTATTGTTTTCAAAGGAAAGGTGGAGAAAGGTTATTTTGTAAATGATACAACGGGTAGGATTGTAGCTGGTGTTTCAGAAGGTTTGTACTGGGCAAAATTTAAGATATTAAGTGTAAAATTTGAAAAACCGGAAAAGGAACAACAACCAAAAACCAAACGAAATCAAGTTGTACTATTTGGAAATGTGTTCAACGGCGAGTTTAAATGTTTTATTTACCAGTGCCAGACTAATCTTTACGATGGAAAATACTGGGTTATACTTGACTTGAATCCGGATAACATTGAATTTATTCGTTCGGAAAACCCGCGTCCGGGGAATTTTGACAATCAGCTTATATTAACAGCTACTGTGGATGATGAAGGAGTATTGACCTCAGATTTGGACAAGGAATTTCAGGTAAAGACACAATCAAAATCCGGAAAATATTATGTAACCCTTGAAATCATGTCGGATAAACCGGAATTATATAAAATGGAAAACGATCCGCCTGTTTTGGAAAAAGGGCAAACATTGGTAGAGGGTAGTATTTGGGTGGACAAATACACCGGCGAAATTAAATTTGATCCCAAAAAGAACCGTGACGACCACCGCCATCATGCTATTGATGCAATAACAATAGCTTTAACAGAGCAGGGTTATCTTCAGCGTTTAAGCACCTACAACGCTCAACGAAAAGAGAAACAAAGGGAACAACTCGATAGTACCGAAAAATTCCCGGAACCCTGGGAGGGATTTCACCTTGATGTAAAAAATGCTGTGGAAAAGATTCTTGTATCACATAAAAAGAATAATAAAACTTTAACGAAAAACAAGAAGGGGTTTAGTGTCAGGGGCCAGTTGCACAAAGAAAATGTTTTTGGCAAACGACAGGCGCCTAGTCAGGAACCGGGATTTCATCGGCGAAAAAAGATTACAGAAATCACAGACCACAAGCTCGTCGATAAAATAGTTGATAAAACTATTCAAAATCTTATCCGAAATTATTTAAGGGAGAAGTTTAACATCGATGTTACCGATCCGAAAGGGTACAATATTCCCAAAGACGCATTTTTTAAAGAGGGGAAGTGGCAAATATTCCTCCCTAATACAAAAGGAGATTCGGTACCTGTTAAAAAAGTGCGTGTAAAAGAGAATTTGGGAAATGCCCTTCAGTTAAAATCAAATTTAAACCAATATGTAAATCCACGGAACAATCATCATGTATTGATATATAAGGATTCAGAAGGAAATTTAAAAGAGGAAGTAGTTCAATTCTGGACTGTAGTGGAACGTCAACGACAAGGAGAGAAAATTTATCAGCTTCCCGCCGATGGCGATTCTATTGTGACAACCCTTGAAATCAATGAGATGTTTTTGTTGGGACTAAGTAACGAAGAATATGAATTCAATAGGAACAATCCTGCTTTCTTAAGCAAGTATTTGTATAGGGTGCAGAAGGTATCTGGTTCTTATTATACATTTAGACATCATTTAGCTTCTTCGTTAGAGGATTCAAAAACTGAATACAGTATTAGAAGTTTTAAATCTTGGCAGGAACAAAATCCCATTAAAGTAAAAATCGACACACTGGGAAACATAGAACGAATAGGATAAGAGCAACCTTTTCCAAAGCTCATCTTTGGAAAAGTTACCAGTATCAACAGCACAACCTAAAATTTTGAAACGAAATGGTAAAAACAGAAACGAAACACAAAAATCCGCAGCGAAATGCTCCGTACGGCGGCGGAATGCTCCGTACCGTGGCGGAATGCTCCGTACGGCAGCGGAATACAATTGTACGCCAGCGAAACGTTTCGTACGGCGGCGAAAAGCGATTGTACGGCAGCGAAATGGTCTTGTACCTGGTACAACGCTTTTCGCTATGGTACGGAGCATTCCGCTCGCGGTTTTTACCCGACAGCTTACGTTTGAATCTGTATAAGATAGATTTTTGACCCTGAACTGCGGACATCCTTCAAGTTGTGCAGGTTTTCCCTCCGGCTCTGGATGCCCCTGATGTTCGCCTTTCAACTGCACGATGTGCAGAATACTTTACACCTAATTTTTATCGATTTTCAAATTTTATTTTATGAATCCTTCAAAAATGACCATTGAGGAACTTTTGTACCAATCGGGATTGCGGATAAAAAACAGCCTCAGCGATCCGCAAATTCTGGACGCCGTTTCGCCCATGGGTTATCCCGATAGGAAACTGAGTGAAGGCGCCGACTTGTTAAATGAAACGACAGCCCTTGTTGAAAGCTGGAAAAAGGAGTATGGCGAATCCGACGAGGCCCAGTCCGGTTTCGAAAACGAACGAAAAGCGGCCAACCAAACGTACATGGACATGATCCGGATTTGCCGTATCGCGTTTAAAAACGACGTGAAGGCCACTTCGACACTTGACCTTAACGGACGGCGTGCCCGCTCCATCAGCGGATGGCTCAAACAAACGATTGGTTTTTACCACGCTATCCTGGCCAACGATGAGTGGAAGGCAGCCCTTGCCGTGTACGGGCAAACCGAAGAAAAACTGAATGCCTGTCTGGCTGCTGTCGAACTGGTAGCAACGGCGTCGGAAGCGGCTAAAAAGGAGATGGGCGATGCCCAAAACGCCACCCAGGAACGCGACATGAAACTGGACGAACTTTCGGAATGGGTGAACGATTACGAGGTAATTGCCCGTATCGCCCTCGCCGACAAACCCCAGTTGCTGGAAAAACTGGGGATTGTGGTAAAATCGTAGATTTTGTCTGAGATGTTTTACAAACCTTGAAGGTTTTCGAAACCTTCAAGGTTTAACTCGGGAATAGACCCCCGAAGGTCATATAGACACTTCGGGGTCAGGGAAAAACCTTTCGGCGTCTTTAAGACCCGAAAGTGTTTTGAAAATGAAAAAAAAGATAAAGGGTACAAATTTAATTTGCCAGACCCCTGAAGGTCATAAAGACACTTCGGGGTCAGGTATAAGCCTTTCGGCGTCTGCCAGACCCGAAAGTGTTTCAATGAAAAGAACTAAACTTTGAAAACTATGGAAACCACTCCTCTTGAATACGGCAGATTTTATCATATCTACAACCGCGGGATCAACGGATGTAATTTGTTTTACGAGCCGGAGAACTACGAATATTTTCTTTCTCTGTATGACAAATATATTTCGCCGGTAGCCGAAACGTATGCCTGGGTTTTGATGCGGAACCACTTTCATCTGCTGGTACGAATAAAAAAAGAAGATGACATTCCGTTTATGGTTCAGACCCCCGAAGGTCATAAAGACACTTCGGGGTCAGAGTTAAACCTTTCGGCGTCTTTAAGACCCGAAAGTGTTTCAGTCCCAAAAAAATATAACCCAACAAATCAGTTTTCCCATCTTTTTAACGCCTACACCAAAGCCGTAAACCATCGTTTTCACCGCACGGGCAGCCTGTTTGAACATCCGTTCCGGAGAATCAGGATTGATTCGGAAGACCATTTAAAATACCTGGTTTATTATATCCACCACAACCCAATCCATCACGGTTTTTGTGAACACTATCTTGATTATCCGTGGAGCTCCTATTTAACCATCCTTTCCCCTAAAACGACCAGACTAAACCGCACGGAAGTGCTAAACTGGTTTAACGACAAAAATAATTTCGGGAAATACCATTCGCAGGAACAAATTGAAAAGTATAACGAGTTAAAGATTGAGCAATTAAACGATTCTTAAAAAGGAATTCAAACCACCGAAGGTCTGAAAGAGTATCAGTGACATGAACCAACCTTTCGGTGTTTGCTATACCCGAAAGTGTTTAAAAACCAATAAACAAAAAAAAACCATGCTAAAGCGAACCATTTTTATTTCCAACCCTTATTATCTCTCGCTAAAAAATAAACAACTTCAGATTTCCGAAAAATCGGGGGAGGTGATTAAAACAGCGCCGGTGGAAGACCTCGGGTTTATGGTACTCGATCACCCGCAGATTTCCTTTTCGATGAAACTGATCGAAGAGCTGAACGAATACAATGTGGCCGTTGTTTTTTGCGGCAGTAAACATTTGCCCTCGTCGATGTTACTTCCGTTGGATGCGCACCACATTCAGAATGAGATTTTCAGGGCACAGGTGGATGCTTCGGAACCGCTCAGGAAAAACCTGTGGAAACAGACCATCGAGGCCAAAATTCAGAACCAGGCACGGTTGCTCGATAAGCTGGGCAAAAACAGTATCCCGTTAAAAGCCATTGGCAAAGCCGTTAAAAGTGGCGATTCCGACAACCGCGAAGGTTTTGCCGCCCGTTTGTACTGGATCGAACTGCTGGGAAAGGAATTTGTCCGCGACCGCTATGGCGATCCGCCCAACCCATTCCTGAATTATGGTTATATCCTTTTGCGGTCGGCTGTGTCGAGGGCGCTGGCCGGGTCGGGACTGTTGGCCACGCTGGGCATCCACCACCGCAACCGTTACAATGCGTTTTGCCTCGCTGACGATGTGATGGAACCCTACCGCCCCTATGTGGACGAAATTGTTTTTTCGATGGCTGAAAAATGGCCCGACGAATTTATGCTGGAGAAGGAACACAAAGCCGAATTGTTGCAGTTAATGACTGTGGATGTTTTCATCGGTGGAAATAAACGCCCGCTGATGGTGGCCTTGTCGCAGACCGCTGCATCGCTGGCCCGTTGTTACAGCGGCGAGATCCGGAAAATATCGTATCCTGAATTTGAATGATACCAGAACATAGACCTTGAAGGTTTTCAAAACCTTCAAGGTCTGAAATTCAAAAATCATGTCGCAAACCCGTTTAAATGCCTATCATATCATGTGGTTGTTCGTATTTTTCGACCTGCCCGTTTCCACTAAAAAGGAACGGCGCCAGGCAACCCGTTTCCGTAAGGATTTGCTGGACGACGGGTTTTCGATGATGCAGTTTTCGGTGTATAACCGGCATTGCGCCAGTAAAGAAAGCGCCGAAGTCCATATGAAGCGGGTAAAAGACTTTATCCCCGAAAAAGGGCAGGTGAGTATCCTCACCGTAACCGACAAACAATACGGGAATATTTGTAATTACTGGGGAAAACGATCGAAACCCATGCCCGAAGGCCCGCGGCAACTGGAGATGTTTTAAAAATTCCGGACTTTTAAACCTTCAAGGTTTTCAAAACCTTGAAGGTTTAAAGAAAAAAAACATACATTTGAACGTATTTCATCTGGTTTGGTAAGGTTCTTTGAAATATTGAAATGAATATTTGTTTTTACAGATAACAGAATTAAAAAAACGGTACATCATTCCGCTTCCCGGCGGCGAAAAGAGCATTTTTTATCTTTGGGAAAGTGATAAAATCCCTTTGATAGCAACGATTTGCTCCCCCTTGGTTGTGGTTTGATGTAAAATTGAAACGATATTCAACTGCGTTACCTTCACAATAAAATCATCCTGAGTTGTGGTTTGATGTAAAATTGAAACGATATTCAACTGAAACCTAATTTCT
>CAYWBV010000167.1:0-8768 GCA_964455785.1 uncultured Maribellus sp. | reverse complement strand
TTGGTTTTCATCTTTACTCCGGAATATCATTTTCACCTTTTACATAACCGAAATTGGCCAGAATTCCTCCGTCAACATAAAGTACATGGCCATTTACAAAATCGCTGGCTTTTGATGCGAGAAACAAAGCTGCATTTCCCACATCTTCCGGCTCGCCCCACCGACCGGCAGGCGTTCTGGTCATCACCAGGTCGTTAAACGGATGATTACCTTCGCGGATGGCAGCCGTTTGTGAAGTTGCAATATAACCTGGCCCGATACCGTTAATCTGAATGTTGTATTTGGCCCATTCACAAGTCATATTTGCGGTGAGGAGTTTCAACCCTCCTTTTGCCGAGGCGTAGGCCGAGACTGAATTACGTCCGTAAACACTCATCATCGAACACATGTTGATAATTTTACCGGCCCGTTTTTGAATCATTTTCGGAGCAACACGTTTCGAAACAATCAGCGGCGCCACTAAATCAACATCGATTACCTGTTTGTAATCGGCAATGGCCATGTCCAAAATGGGTATTCTTTTAATAATCCCTGCGTTGTTTACCAAAATATCAACTGGCCCAACTTCAGTTTCAATCTGCGAAATCCCCCGGTCAACATCGGCTTCGTCGGTAACGTTAAATTTCAGAGTATAAACATCGACACCGGCCTGTGCATATTCCGCCTTACAACTTTGCAGTTTTTCTTCGGAAATATCATTGACGCAAATTTTTGCGCCCGCCTGCCCAAGTACTTTGCCAATGGCCATTCCTATTCCGTGTGTACCTCCGGTAATGAGGGTTACTTTACCTGTTAAATCAAAAAGTTTTTGTATCATTTTAATACTATTTCATTTTAATGAACGATCGTTTTTGCTGTTTTGAACGATACGTCTTTTTCGTACCGTTCGCTTCTTTATTTCCAGTGTCAACTATCTCAACTCTGTTGGTTTTATCGGATCCTGGTCGGTATAATCAAGATTTTCACCTGCCATTCCCCAGATAAAAATGTAGTTACTTGTACCTGCGGCAGAGTGTATCGACCAGTTAGGCGAAATTACGGCCTGTTCATTTTGCATCCAGATATGCCGCGTTTCGCCGGGTTGGCCCATAAAATGACAAATCGCCTGTCCTTCAGGTACGTCGAAATAAAAATAGGCTTCATTCCTTCTGCTGTGAAGATGAGGAGGCATGGTGTTCCAAACACTTCCGGGTTTTAATTCCGTCATCCCCATTTGGAGTTGGCAGGTTTCAACCACTTTGTTAATGAGCAGTTGGTTAATATTTCTTTCATTCGAAGTTTCGAGCGAACCCATGTGCAACACATTGGCGTCGGCCAGTGTAACATGTTTCACCGGGTACTCTTTATGGGCAGGGGCCGAATTGATATAAAAATGGGCCGGATTTGCAGGATCGTCCGATTCAAAAACGACCTGTTTACTTCCTTTACCGATGTAAAGCGAGTCTTTAAAATTCATTTTATACTCTTTGCCGTCAACAAGAACCGAACCCGGGCCCGCTACGTTCATAACACCCACTTCGCGGCGTTCGCAAAAGTATTCTGCTTTTAACGGCTCAATGGGCTCCAAAGGCAAAGCTTCTTTTAGCGGAACTGCGCCGCCAACTATAAATCGCTCAATGATAGAATAAACCAGGCGAATATTGCCAGGCTCCATAACCTTTTCCATTAAAAACTCTTTACGAATCCTCTGAGTATCGTATGTTTTAAAATCTTCGGGATGGTAATTATACCTTTCCTCGTAAATTGTTGCCATATTATTTCTTTTTATGATTATTGTTAAATTTTAAAAGTTTTACAGGTTCAGCAAACAAATTTAGAAAATAAATATGGATATGCAATCGATTGCATAAAATAAAATAACTAATATTGTCATCAAATAAAACATCATGGCTAAACTTTCTGAAACAACTATTCATGACATTGCGAAGAAGCTAAATATATCCGCATCTACTGTTTCAAGGGCTTTAAACGACAACCCTCTGATTAGCGAATCGACGCGAAAGTTAATAAAAAAAACCGCAGAGGAAATGGGATACCGTCCTAACACGCTTGCTGCAAGTTTTCGAACCAACCGGACCAATACCATCGGGGTAATTGTTCCGTTAATTAATCGCCACTTCTTTTCATCAGTTATCAGCGGAATTGAAGATGTGGCCTACACCGAAGGTTTTACAGTGACCATCTCGCAATCAAACGACAATTACGAAAAAGAAACCAAAATCGCTCAAACACTTTTTGCAAACCGGGTTGACGGGCTTGTAATTTCGATAGCGATGCAAACAACACGTTTCGACCACTTACGGATTTTTACCGAAAGAAAAATACCCCTTGTTTTTTTCGACCGCGTGGTTGACGAAATTGCAGCGCACAAAATTGTTGTTGATGATTTTGGAGGCGGATACAGGGTTACCCGGCACCTTATTGAACAGGGAGCAAAAAATATTGCACATATTGGTGGCCCACTAAATCTGAAGATCTACGAAAACAGGCAGGCAGGTTATATCAAAGCGATGGAAGAAGCAGGCCTCAAGGTCAACGATACGATGATAATAAACAACAGTTTACGAAGGGAGGAAGGAACAATTGCCGTTGAAAAAATAATGCAGAATAACCATAATGTAGATGCCATATTTTGCGCAAACGATACCACTGCGTTAAGCGCTATTATTTACCTAAAAAAAATTGGAATGAAAATACCTGACGAAATCCTTGTGATGGGGTTTAGTAACGAACCATTTTCAGAAGTTGTAACACCTTCGATAAGTACAGTAAAACAACCCGGTTTTTTAATGGGAAGAAAAGCCGCGGAACTAATCATCCAGCAAATTAACTCGAGAAGTGTTTGGCTCGATTTTGAAACCATAACCATGCCTACCGAACTAATTGTGAGGGAATCGTCAGTTAAAAAGAAATAAACAAAGTTGCCGGGGCATACCAGACCGGAGATTCCATTCCAATCAAATGAAAAAATTGGCCCCAACCCTGGAAAAAAGCTTTTATTCGTTATTTATAAAAATGTTTGTCGATTAATTCCAACAATTTTTTTCGGTTTAACGGTTTGGTGATATAATCATGGCATCCGGCTGCCAGCGCTTTTTCTCTGTCGCCTGCCATGGCGTAAGCAGTTTGCGCCACCACCACCACATTTTTGTCAATTTCCCTTATTTTTTTTGTAGCCGTATAACCATCCATCAAAGGCATACGAATATCCATCAAAATCAAATTAATATCCTTGTTTTCACGAAAAGTATTCACTGCTTCCAATCCGTTGGACGCAAACATTATTCTTTTACATTTTTTTTCAAAAATGGTAGCCAGATATAAACGGCCTACTTCGTCGTCTTCGGCGGCAAGAATATTCAGGTCGCTAAGAATATCCGTTTTGTTCTCCTTTTCAGAAACCATTTCATCCTGAAGTTTTCCTGAACCGTTAGCCCTGCACGGTAAAACAAAATAAAAATCAGAGCCCTTCCCTTTTACCGACTCTACCCAAATCCGGCCCTTCAGCATTTCAACATATGCTTTCGAAATGGAGAGTCCCAACCCAGAACCTTCAAAACCACGTGATATACTGTTATCGGCCTGAACAAACCGTTCAAAAACAGCATCCTGCCGGTTTTTATCAATTCCAATCCCGGTATCCCTAATAAAAAACAGGACAGTTTCATTTTCCAGTCTGAACCCAAATTCAACCGAACCATTGAGAGTATATTTAAGCGCATTTTTAATCAGGTTGGTCATAATTGCGTTTAGTTTCAGTTTATCGGAAAAAATTACGGTATCCGTGTGTGTGTTTTCATAACGGTAGAAAAATTTTAATCCTTTTTTGAAAGCTTCGGGTTCGAAAAAATTATACAACAATAGCATCTCTTCGTGAATATTTACTTTTGAATATTCCACTTCGATCATTCCTGATTCAATTTTTGAAATATCGATGAGGTCGTTAATGGTGGCAAGCATTCGTTGTCCGCTGCTTTCAATAATATTGACAAAATTTTCCTTCTCTTCGACCGTTAACTTAGGTTCTTTTAGCAAATTGGCAAAACCGAGAATGCCGTTCATCGGGGTGCGGATTTCGTGGCTCATGTTGGCAAGGAACGCTGATTTCAGCCGGTCGCTTTCTTCTGCTTTTTCTTTGGCGGCGACCAAATCCTCAATCATTTTTTTCTTTTCCGTAATATCTTCCCTTGCCGACACAAAATGGGTAATTTCACCTCTGCTATTAAGAACCGGAGATATCGACACATTTGCCCAGTACAATTCGCCGCTTTTCTTTTTATTCATCAGTTCGCCAATCCATTCTTTTCCGGCGAGAATGGTATTCCACAAATTTTTATAAACCCATTCCGGTTGTTCTCCCGATTTTAATATACGTGGGTTTTTCCCCTTTACTTCTTCCGGCAAATAACCCGTAACTTTCGAAAACGCCGAGTTGACATATTCAATTATGCCCTCACTGTTGGTCACTACAATACTCACCGGACTTTGTTCCACAGAACGATTAACCAGTTTTAGCTCATCTTCAATTTTTCGGCGGTCGGAAATATCCCGGGCCACACTCAGTATTACCTCTTCTCCCCTGTATTTTATGAGGCTCGAACTGATTTCGACGGGAAAAACTCTGCCATCCTTTGTAGTGTGTTCGGTTTCAAAAACCTGAAATTTATCCTCCTTCATCAACCCCACAAGTTGCATAACTTCTTCTTCCTTCAGGTATTTATCGATCAAACCAAGTCCATTCTCCTTCAACTCGGGCCGCGAATATCCCAGGGTTTTAACTGCAGCTCTGTTTACGTCGAGTACCCTCCCTTCGAGATCAACTATCCAAATGGTTTCGTTCATCCCGTTGATTAGTCTCCGGTATTCTTTTTCACTTTCCTGAAGCGCCTCCATGGCTTCTTTATAACCAGTAATATCACGGGCAATGCCTTCGATGGCAACTAATTCACCCAATTCGTTATAAATAGGGATATTTCGTTGTTCTATCCAGATTAATGTTCTGTCTTTTTTAATCCACCTGAATATCTGATGTTTTCTGATTTCATCTTCACCGTTTGACATTTTTTCCAAAATGTGACGATCGTCGGGATGGACGAGTTTTAAACCCAAATCGGGATCAGAATAATGTTCTTCGGGGGTAAAACCAGTAATTTGCAACGCTGCCGGGCTGACGTAGGAAAATTTGCGCTCAGGTAACAGTTCAATGCGGTAAATCAAATCCTGGGCATTTTCGGCCAACCGCCGGAAACGTTCTTCACTTTCCCTGAGCGATTTTTCCGCTTCCCGTTTTTTTTGTTTGATCTCCTTCTGTTCGAGGGCATTTAAAACTGCCTGTCCCAGCCTTTTTAACGATTCTTTTAGCACATAATCTACAGCTCCCGCCTTTAAACAGTTCACAGCCGTTTCTTCGTTTATGGAACCTGTTACGATAATAACCGGGGTGTCGGGAACATTCCCGATGGCAATTTTTAACGCTTCCATGCCGTCGAATGTTGGCATCCGGTAATCCGAAACAATTAAATCGGGGGCAAATATTTTCAGGGCGTCTGTAAAATCTTCACGTGTTTCAACAACCTGGTAAGAGCTTTCGGGCAGTACTTTCCGTATCTCGCGTTTTACCAGTTCGGCATCAGTTGGCACATCTTCCGCCAATAATATTCTAACTGTCTGGTTTTTCTGATCCATAAAAACAAAATTAGTTTTGGTAAGGTACAAATATATTATGATTTAGGTTTGTGGCTGTTGATTGAGCAATAGCCAATAGAGCCCCAACTCGCGGACAGCATCGACAAACTTATCGAAATCAACCGGTTTTACAATGTAACTGTTTACACCAAGGAGGTAGCTTCTCATAATATCGGTTTCTTCCTTTGAAGAGGTGAGCACAATTACCGGAATGATTTTGGTTTCAGGATTACTTTTAATCTCCTTCAATACTTCGAGGCCATCTACTTTGGGCAATTTTAAATCAAGCAAAATAATTTTAGGCCTTGTTTTTTTTTCACGGCCGGCAAATTTACCTTTTGCAAAAATAAAATCGAGCGCTTCTTCGCCATCACCCACAACCAGTACGTTGTTGGTAAGGTTATTTTTTTTGAGGGCTCTTAACGCCATCTCGGCATCGTTTGGATTATCTTCCACAATTAGAATTTCAACTTCATTCAAATTTTCCATAATGGTTGGTTTTTAGTTCAAAAAAATATACAAATCAAGTCGTTTTTTTCAAAGTAAAATGAAAAGTAGCACCCCGGTTCAGTTCGCTTTCTGCCCAAACGCTTCCTCCATGCCGGTGAATAATCCGTTGAACAATGGCAAGTCCTACCCCGGTTCCTTCAAAATCTTCGTCGCGGTGCAGCCGCTGAAAAACACCAAACAGTTTACTGCTGTATTTGCTGTCGAAACCGGCGCCAAAATCTTTTACATAATAGGTAATTACATTTTCATCTTCTTCTGCTCCTATTTCTATCTTTTTTATTTCAGATTTCGAACTGTATTTCAAAGCATTGCCAATGAGGTTTTGCCAAACCTGTTTTATTAACCCAAAATCGCATTTTGCGGGTGGAATTTTTTCGATTTTTATTTCAAATGCTTCCTTTTCAACATCGGTTGCTATTTCAAGGAACATTGACCGTGCGGTTGCCCACATATCCACATCCGAATATCTCATTTCGGCCCTCGAAATACGCGAAAGGCTTAGGATGTCAGAAATAAGGACATCCATTTTGCTGGTATTTTGACGGATAACCGAAAGAAAACGTTTGCCTTCGTCGTCGAGTTTATCGCTGTAATCCTCGGTCAAAAACCTCGAAAATCCGTCGATGGCGCGCAGCGGCGCCCTCAAATCGTGCGAGACGGAATAGGAAAAAGCATCGAGTTCATCGTTTGACGCTTCGAGTTTCCGCCGTTCTTCTTTTAATTCCACTGTAATTTTGTTCAGGTCTTCCACCATATACAACATGGCTTTCTGGCTTTTATTCAGTTTTTGCACTTTTTCTTCCAACTGGGCTGTCCGTTCCAGAACCTGTTCTTCCAGTTTTTCAGTTAATTTCTGCAATTCTTCCCTCGATTCTCTTCTTTCCGTAATGTCCCAAAATGTAACCACTGAACCGATGATTGATTTATTTTTGCGAATGGGGTACGAAAAGTATTCTGCAAAAAAAGAGGTGCCGTCAGAGCGCCATAAAACCTCGTCGTCGGCATGTGTTCCCTTTCCAATCCTGAATGCCTGAAAAATCTTACAATTTTCTTTGGAGCAGATTGATCCATCGGGAAGAGTATAGTGGATTAAATCGTGCATGTTTTTTCCGAGAACCTCTTTTTCCTCTGAAAACCGAAGTATTTGAAGCGCCGATTTATTGATAAAAGTACAATTCCCTTCTATATCAATTCCGTAAACGCCTTCGGCTGTTGAATTCAAAAGCAACCGGATTTGTGCTTCGCTTTCGCTGAGAAGGGTTTGTTGTTTTTCGAGAACCAAAAGGGTCTTTTTATGTTTCCTGATTTCATTGTTCAACTCGCGGGTTTGAAGGGAAACTTCCCTCCTCAGAAACAATATCAGGAACAATGTAACAACTATTGCAACTGGCACAAAAACAAGCAATGCAATTTTAATAATATCCTGGGTGGCCAGCTTTTCTTTTATGGCGGGGCCGAACCATTTGTAATGAAGTTTATTGTAGGTATCGTTTGCAATAATTACCGAAAGTCCCTCATTCAGGCGCGAAAGTAATTGTTCATTTCCTTCCCTTACTGCAAAACAAAAATCCTGTCGGAATCGCGGCATTTGCAAATCTAACGGGACTACAGTTTTTAGCTTCATCCGCTCTATCAGTTTAAGCCCGATAATACGCTGGGTAATCACGGCATCGCCTTCGCCGTTTGCCAGCTTCTGAAAAGCCTCTTCAAAAGTATTGGTGGTAAAAATATTTCCGGAAATGTTTTCCCGCCGTACAAATTCTTCTGAATTGTCTCCTTTCATCACAAGTATTTCCTTGTTTTTCAAATCTTCAACAGTGCGTATTTCGGTGTTATTTTTACGTACGAAAACAGCGCCGTGTAACGAAAGATACGGCAATGAAAAATCGAAAATATTTTCCCTTTCCGGCGTGCGCCCAACAACCGGAAGGGCATCTATTCGCCCGGCAGCAAGATCTTCCCTGATAACATTCCAAAGGCCGATTTTGATTTTTACTTCGAGGCCAGCCGCTTGTGCCGCAGCTTTGAACAAATCGATGGCAAACCCGTCGGCAACCCCGTTTTTATCGAGCAAACAATAGGGTGGATAGTCAGGCTCCGAAGCAATGGTGATGGTATCGCTGATTTTGTAAAAGAAATCAACCGAGTCGCTTCTTTGGGAATATACGCTAAACGGTTGCAACAAAAACAGGATTGTCAGCCAACAGAGCGCCATTTTTACATCCATTATTCCTTTATACCTGTCTGTTTCCATATTTTTATGATTTGGGAATGTCCTTTTTAAGCGATTCTATTTCTATTCTAAGTTCTTCCATACGCAGTTCGCGTTCAATCGTTGCTTCATGAAATTGTTCCAGTTCCGCAATTCTATTTTTCAGTTCCCTGGTTTTTAGCTCAACCTGTTGTTCCAAATCATTTTTTAATTTCCTAAGTTCATTTTCCATTTTTTTACTTCCGGTGATATCCAAAACCATCGCCGAAAACAGCTTTTCATTGTCGTGTTCCATCATTTGAATACGCGCTTCTGCATCATAAAATGAACCATCCTTTCGGAAATGCCGGGTTTCAAAAAT
>CAYWBV010000166.1:5861-8797 GCA_964455785.1 uncultured Maribellus sp. | reverse complement strand
ATAATTTCTTTCCAGTTGATTTTTTCCCTGAACAAAATCACCGAAGGGGCGATAATCAAAACCGGAGTAATCGACATTAAGGTAGCCGCAATTCCGGCCTGTGTGTGCTGCACGGCCAGCAGCGAAAACGAGACGCCTAAAAACGGGCCAAAAAATGCGCCAAGGGTAATCCGTTTCATCGCCGGAATATTTTGAATGGCCGCTTTAAACCTGGGCCAGCGTTTCATAAAGGTGAGAACAAACACAAAACCGACAACGCCAGTGAGCACCCTGATTTGCGAAGCAGAGAACGCGTCGTAGTCGCCCATCCCTTTTTTGCTGATAACCAGCCCGGCGGCCTGCCCGATTGCGCCCCCCAGTGCAAGCAATATTCCCTGCACCGAATACCCCGATTTTATCTTCCGGACGACAGCGCCGTTCTCTTCGGTTTTTTCGCGTTTCAGGATAACCAGCACAATGCCGGTGAGGGTAACGGCCATTCCCAGCCAGTTCATCGGGGTGAGGACTTCGCCGAGAACCAGCCAGCCGATTAACGCAGCAAACGGCGGCGCCAGCGCCATCACCAGCATCGATATGCGGGCGCCGATAACCACCAGCGCCTGAAACAGCAGAAGATCGCCGATGACAAATCCGACCAGCCCCGAAAGCGCCAGCCACTGCCAGTTAAACAACGTGGCGTCGGACGGGAAAAAGTACCCGCGGACAATCCAACTGTAAATCCCGATAAAAAAGAAAGCGATGATGAGCCTGATTAGATTGACCGACAGCGAGCCCACCTTTTTTCCTGCCGATTCGAAAGCCATACTGGTTACGGTCCAGAAAACGGCGGTAAGAATACCTGCAATTTCACCAAAATAATTCTGCATCATACTGTGCGCAATTGTAACCATTCAAAAAAAACAAAAAAGCCCTCCGTAAAACAGAAGGCTTTATTATAATTGAAGTTCCCGTTAATCCAGAAATCCTGCAATGGTGGCGCGAAGTTCGTCGCCGCGTTTGTTTTTGGCCACAATTTTCCCGGTTTTATCGACAATCAAACTCGACGGAATGGAATTTACGCCGTAGAGTTGTGCGGCGGCATTCTGCCAGTAGGCCAAATCGGAAACATGCTGCCAGGTCAACTGGTCGTCGGCAATGGCTTTGAGCCAGGCCTCCTTTTCGCGGTCGAGCGAAACGCCAAAAACGCTAAACCCTTTGTCTTTATAGTCGTTAAAAACGGCCACTACGTTCGGGTTTTCCTGCCGGCACGGGCCACACCATGCAGCCCAGAAATCGAGCAGGGTATATTCATTTTGAGCGTAAACATCCGAAAATTTAACCGGGTTGCCATCCGTGTCGTTCATGGTAAAATCGGGTGCAATCTGCCCGACAGCCACCATTTTCAGTTTGTCAATGTGTTCCTTTAACATGACCATCGACGGAACGGTTTGTAATTTGGGGTCGAGTGTATTGATCAGTGAATCGAGTTCTTCCACTTCCTTTTCATACTGAATCCTGGAAAGGAAATAGGGAGAAACATACGACGCCGGGTTGTTTTTTATAAACTCCTCCTGTACTTTGCCCACATTTTCGTACATCTCTTCCACCTGGGTCATCAGCTCATTCGCTTTTGCGGTATCGCCGGCAGCAACGGCGCCTCTCGACTCCTGGTAAATGGCCATATATTTTTCAGTGATTTCCCTGATCTGCGCATCCACTACTTTAAACTGGTCGTGGGTAGCTGAACCGGTAACATCGGCCATATAAAGCGAGTCGGCTTTCCCGGTCACCGCCATCTCGGTATTTTCCACAAAAACGACGGCCTTGGCGCGCTGCCCCAGTACCGACAGGTAATATTCGCCCGGATATTCGACTTCGCCCTCCAAAACGGCAACGCCCCCGGCAATATCCGCAGTATCGACAGGAATCCACCCGTCAGCGCCGCGCTGTTCCAACAAAACCTGTCCTTCAGCGCCTTCGAGAGTCACCGTAATTTTAAAACCCTTTTGCTGGGTGCAGGCAAACAAAACGATGCCTATAGCAAAAATCAGATACTTCTTCATATTGGTAATTTTTCAGTTTTGTACTCTGTTGTTATTGAAATGTATGTTATTCTCACTGCAATATTTGGCGAAGATAATTAATCCTTTATAATTATGGCGAAAATCACCAGCAACTTAATGTTTAGCTTGTTGACCACTTTAGTTTGCGCTTTTTATCTCGGATTTTTACTTCAAAGGTTAATTGAAAATCATGATAAAGTCTGCCGGAATGAACAAAAAGACCCAAAACAGTGTAGTATTATTTAAAAGCGTACCTTTGCGCGCTTAAAAATACCTCCCTGCGAAGTATCTGCCAAATATTTTTTCCGGGAACAAAAACAAAAAAAAAATGAAATTTGAAGATTTAAAAATTATAGAACCCATATTGAGGGCGTTAAAAGAAGAAGAATATATTGAACCGACTACGATACAGGAAAAAGCCATTCCGGTTATCCTAAACCACCAGGATGTTTTGGGAAGCGCACAAACCGGAACCGGAAAAACAGCAGCTTTTGCTATTCCCATCCTGCAGCACATGTACACAAACCGTATGGGAAACAACCGCCCACACAAAATCAATGCGCTGGTTATTACTCCAACCCGCGAACTGGCTATTCAGATTGGAGAAAGTTTTTCTACCTATGGAAAATACACGGGAATCAAAAATACAGTGATTTACGGCGGGGTAAAACAAGGTTCGCAAACCAGCGCAATACGTAACGGCGCTGAAATTCTGGTGGCAACTCCCGGCCGGTTGCTCGATTTAATGGATCAGGGTTTTGTCAGGCTGAACGATATCGAATATTTTGTGTTGGACGAGGCCGATCGGATGCTCGACATGGGTTTTATTCACGATATCCGGAAAATTATTTCCAAACTGCCGGTCAAACGTCAGTCGTTGTTTTTCTCGGCTAC
>CAYWBV010000166.1:0-5761 GCA_964455785.1 uncultured Maribellus sp. | reverse complement strand
ATTGCAGCCCGTGGAATTGATATCGACAAATTAAAATATGTTATCAATTATGATATTCCCAATATTGCCGAAACCTATGTTCACCGGATTGGCCGTGCTGGTCGGGCCGGAGAGGCCGGAATATCCATTTCGTTTTGCGAACCGGAAGAAAACGGGTATGTAAAAGAGATTGAAAAACTTATTAACCAGAAAATAGAACTGGCCAGCCACAATCCGTTTCCGCAAACCGAAAAACCCATGACCAACAGCGAGAAAGCGGAGTGGGAAAAGGAAAAAATCAGAAGGAAAAAAGAATTTTTTGCCACGCGAAATAAAAGGCCGGTTCACACAAAATCTTTTAATTATCCCGGAACCCGAAGATAATCCGGACAATTGGCTTGAAATTCAGATGGTGTCGCTGTTTCAGAATTTTCATTTTTTGGAAATCATACTGAAACGATGATTTAAAACAGCCAACCCAAAAACGAAACCTGCCATCGGATTCTGAAAGAATGAGTCTGTTGCACGATATAAAACAAAAACCGCCCTGCTGAAACAAAGCGGTTTTTGTAATCTATCCCTGTTAATTTTTGACAGGAGTAAAGTCAGCACCCTGTTCATGGACCATTTTTACTGCTCTGCCCGAGGGATCGGCGTTATTCAGGAAGGAAGCATCCCAAAGCAGCGCGGTTTCTGTACTGCAGGCGATCGATGGTACCGAAGGCACACACGCAGCCGCCTGATCTGACGGGAAATGTTCGCTAAAAATGGAACGGTACAAATACTCTTCTTTGTTCATGGGTGTGTTCACCGTAAAACGGTATTTGGCATTATTCATCATTTCGTCGGTAACCTGTTCCGAAGCAATTTTTTTCAACGTGTCAATCCAGCCATATCCTACGCCGTCGGAGAACTGTTCTTTTTGCCGCCAGGCTATACTTTCGGGTATTATATTTTCAAAAGCTTTTCGCAGCGCCCATTTTTCCATTCGTCCGTTTTTGGCCATTTTTTCTTCGGGGTTAAAACGCATGGCCACATCCATAAATTCCTTGTCGAGGAACGGAACGCGGCCTTCCACACCCCAGGCCGCCAGCGATTTGTTGGCGCGAAGACAGTCGTACATATTCAAACGGCTTATCTTCCGGACACTCTCTTTATGAAACTCTTCAGCATTCGGAGCTTTGTGAAAATAGAGATAACCTCCAAAAATTTCATCGGCTCCTTCGCCGGTCAGCACCATTTTTATCCCCATCGATTTGATTACCCGCGCCAGCATATACATAGGTGTCGAAGCCCTGACAGTGGTAACATCGTAGGTTTCGATATGGTAAATTACATCACGGATAGCATCCAGCCCCTCCTGTATGGTATAATGAATCTCGTGATGAACCGTTCCGATAAAGTCCGCCACTTTTCGGGCAGCAGCCAAATCGGGCGAACCGTCCAAACCAATAACGAATGAATGCAACTGCGGCCACCAGGCATCTTTCTGGTCGTTTTCCTCGATTCTTTTTGCGGCAAACTTTTTGGCCAGCGCCGAAGTTATCGACGAATCCAACCCGCCCGACAACAGAACGCCATATGGAACATCCGACATCAACTGACGATGCACGGCGGCTTCGAGCGCCTTTCCAAGCTCTTCAATGTTGGCCGGGTTATCTTTTACATTTTCATATTCCGTCCATTCGCGCGAGTACCATTTTTTAATTTCGCCATCCTTGCTGTACAAATAGTGGGCAGGAGGAAATTCTTGTATTTTGGTGCAGTGCCCTTCAAGGGCTTTGAGTTCGGACCCCACATAAAAGTTTCCGAAACCATCCCAACCCATATACAGCGGAATAATCCCGATATGGTCGCGTGCAATCAGGTAAGCGTCGTTTTCCTCGTCGTACAGGGCAAAAGCAAAAATACCATTCATTTCATCCAGGAATTTTTCCTTTTTATCGCGATAAAGGGCCAGGATAACTTCGCAGTCGGAACCAGTCATAAATTCGTACTTCCCTTCGTATCTTTTCCTGATTTCGCGATGGTTATAAATTTCGCCGTTTACTCCCAAGATCAGTTTCCGATCTTTACTATACAGTGGTTGCCCACCCGATTCCGGATCGACAATCGATAACCTTTCATGTGCAATAATCGCCTTTTCCCCACAATAAATCCCCGACCAGTCGGGCCCGCGGTGCCTCACTTTTTTTGACATTTTCAACACTTTGGGCCTCAATTCCAGGGCATTTGTTTTTAAATCAAACGCACAAACAATTCCACACATATTTTCTCTTTTTTATTCCAATGCAAATTTAGATGGCAAAAATAATCAATTTGCTAACATATAAAAATATTTACTGACATATTTCCAAAATAAATAATATTAGTATTACAATTCACATCTGAATATTGATTTTTACAAACATTTTAATATACTTAAAAATCTAAAGCTACCCTTTTTCAAAACAGGTACTTTTAAAAAATCTGTATTGATTTTCTCCAGTTGCCCCTTTTATTGACGGTATTGGTTACTTTTTTGTAGAATGTTTCAGGAATCTCCCATTCTTTTATGCCGTCAATTTATATCGATTCAAATAAAATGTTTTTTTGAACCAGCGCCTTCAAATATTTTATTTCAGATAAAACAAGTTCAAAAAGAAAATTGCCGTAACTTGTATTACGTCTGTAAAACTCTATGATATGCGATTCAAATATCTCAACTTCGGCAAATCCAGAAAATCAGCAGTAACAGTAAAAGAACCTTCACCCGTTTGTCCCGATCGAAGGCAATTTATGAAAACCATGGGAATTGGAGTCCTGGCGTGGAACCCTGTGGTTGAATCGATAAAAAAGATTTCATCCGACCCGGTGCAGTTCAACCTAAAACGCAACGGGGTTACTGTTTTAAGGAATAACATTCCGGCCTGGGAAATTTCTGAAAAATATTTCGAACCCGGATTTTCTGTTGAGCTAAAATACGATAATAACAACTATTTTCTTTCCGCCTCGAACCTGAAAATCAAACAAACCCAATTCCGGTTTTCTATCAGAGCTGAAATTGGCGATAAATCAAGGTTTTGGGATTGCAGCTTTTCAATTCCCGAATTCGATTTCAGGTGGAAGGGCAATTTTGTCCACTGGCTCGACGGGGTTGAAAAAATGACGGGCAAAGCGTACCTGCATGAACTGGTCACAGAGGTCGGGCCATCCGAATTTATTGGCGCTCAGGGAAATTTTGGATTAATCCTCGGTCCTGACTGGAAATTTATCTTTTCTTCCAAAAACAACATCACCTTCCAATACGATAAAATTCAATACAAAACCGGCGGATTAATTCTTCAACCTTTGCGCGAAGCGCCCGGGTTATTTTTTAAATCGAATGTAAAGCAGACAACTTTAGTCACGTTGCCGTTGTTTGAAGACTGGAAAAAGTTTACTGAAAACATTCATTTTGCCGAAGGACAACTTTTTTCGGAGGAACAAATAAAACCGGACGTTTGTATCACCGCGCCCCATTCGAAACAAGAAAGTCGCGAAAAAATAGTCTGGATAAAACACGAACCTGGTAATTTGTTATTTCTGCCCGAAAAAGTTTCGGAATCAGCCATTCAACTGGGTACTTTTTTTTACTATGCTGAATATTTGAACAATAAACCGTCGAACACTTACATTTCGGCGACACTACCCGAAAACGGACAATGGATTTTTAATAAGCTGGGGGCTTTCAAAATTGAAAAAGATACCAAAATTCCCGATTTTGAAGCTTTTGGGAGCGGGAACCACCTGGATGAAATTGTCCTGGAACCGCGGTTGCGCGCCTTTAAACCCAATGTAGGGAATGCGGTTATACTCCACTCGGTGTACCAGGATCCGCCTAAAGTGAGGATGGTACAACCCCAAAAAAAAGTAATCACACGAACTACCGTTCAACCTGCCACCACAACAAAAACAACCGAAGAAGAACAAAATCAAAATGATACACAGCAAAAGCCGGTAAAAAATACGGTCATCCGGCCTGAAATACAAAAAGATGCTCAGCGCACAGTAAGAGAGGTACCGCAAAACCAGCCCAAAATAACCGTTGAATTCGACCGCTTAAAATTTAAACCTAAAAATGCCCTATCGGTTATCGTACTGCGGCCTGAAGATATGGTTTTGCTGGAATTTATATTTCATAACTTCAACTTCACCAACAAAGGACAATCTCCTTATTTAGAGCTGGATAATCCGAAGGAAGACGGAGTTGTTGAAGTCTATTTTCAAACTCAGCACACGTTGGAAGAAGCCTATTTTGAAAGCACTCCCATTCCCGATCCCGATCCGTTAAAACCTGCCGACACAGGGGTGAGGCTGCCTGCAAAACACCTGCGTTCCAGGAAGAGCCGCCTGGTTTACGAACTGCCCGCCGGACACGAAGGATTTCCACTGATTATGGACGAGTTGCTCGACTGGACAAAATTTTCACTTCGTGTACATCCGCGGGCATGGATAAAAATGCCTTCGCTAAAACCAGTCCGAATCCCGTCAAGGATGACTCAGGGTAGAAAAACAAAGGCGTTACCCAACCAAAACCTGAAATATATGGATACCCCGTCAACAGAATACGGGATTAAACTGGCACAGAATACCAAAATAAAAGCAAACAACCTGGAAGTTTACCGGGAAAACGAAGTTTCAAAAGTGTTGACTCCGGTTGCAGCAACTTCGGTAAAGGCAGCTTTTAACATCAATTCCATCAAAAAAATCAATTGGAAAGTAGAACCCATCCCCGACTTGAGCACATCCATCGAAGCACCGGCACTGATGTATATTTCGCCCAACCAGACCAACGATTTTTACCATAAGGTTGACATCAATTTCAGGGATGTTGAAGAGCTGAGGGCAAGTACACAAATTATGAATACCCAACTTCGGGTACTCGATCCGTTAACCACCACCAAAGGCGAAATCACTGAAATGTGGCACACGCGCCTCGGGGTAAAACTAAAAAACGGGAAAACTTCGGTTTCGGTTCTCCATCACCTAAAAACCATCCGCGCGCTTTGGGCCGACGATGCCGATCCCAATTACAAGATAGCCAAAGAACGGAACTACCCGTTTATGGCTTCGCTCGATGCCAACAACCGGCAAAAACTGGTTCATACCACATCCAATTATAACGAAGGGTTCGAACCTTTTCCCGTTCCGGTGAACGATTTAATGCTTACCACGCTGGGCGCTTATCTCGACTGGCATGTATTTTTCGATGTTCCCAACCCGCAGGATACCTACCTGAACATCATCGAGTGGGAACACATTGCCACGCTGGGCCGCGACCATTTTGTAAAAATTGTGGAAGAAGGATACCTGTTCCCGTTCGGGCACCGCGCCGCCGTCGTAAAAATTACAGAACGTAAATTCCACCCGCAAACCAAAGCCGCCGTAAATCGTCAGCGAATGTTTGTTGTGGTTTTGGAGAAAGAAGTTCTTTATTCGCCTTACGACCCGGCAGAAAAATTTATCGAATTCCCGTTCCAGGCTGTCCGTATCGAAACCAACGCCACACCCAACATCGACGACCCGCAGAACACTACGTTGGTGAATGTCCCATCAGGGAGCGGCTTAGGTAAAATAAGAGTGAATATTGGAGGCGGCGCAAACACCACTTACAATTTTTACATCAACGTCAGCGGGCAGGGTTTCCCGTTCGATATGGTGGGAACCGACAAGGAAGGGAAGGAACACCCGTTCCGGATGCCGCTGGCATTTATGGAAAACCGGATTGCACGCGACAAATCGCTGATGGAAAAAGTGATTG
>CAYWBV010000165.1:0-8817 GCA_964455785.1 uncultured Maribellus sp. | reverse complement strand
CAGCGGAAATTCATGGGTAGTAAAATTAATTGATTCCGGGGTGGTTCTTTATTCCAATCCGCCCCAACGGAATTTACGGTTGTCACTAAAAAATCATGAACTGTGCGATGCTTATATCGGAAAAGAAGTAACGTTCGACGTTAAAGATCTACAAGTGAATGGGAATAAGGTATTGCTAAACATAACCAACTCCGGAGATCAGGTTTTGTATGAATACTGACATAACCGGACATTTGGGTGTCTGCGGGAATTGAAATCCATATCATCCTGAACAACTCCGTACCATAAAATGTTAGTCGTAAAAAGCAACAAACCATCAGCAACGATGATTTATGGATAAAAAGATTGAACCCAAAAAAGCAGGAAATTCTTACGTGCAATCATAAAAAAGAAAAACCTATGGAAAGAAAATTGATTTTATACATCGCCATGAGCCTCGACGGTTACATTGCAAAAAAAGACGACAACATTGACTTCCTCTCAAAGGTGGAAACACCCGGTGAAGATTATGGATATGCCGACCATTTACAAAACATCGACACGATAATCTGGGGACGAAAAACATTCGACAAAGTGCTGTCGTTTGGCAATGGCGTACCTCACAAGGACAAAAAGGTATTTGTGATTTCTGCCACAAAAAAAGGAAAGATGGAACATGCCGAATATTCGGGCAATGTAGTTGAACTGGTCAAATCGTTAAAAGAACAGCCGGGCCGCGATATTTACTGCGACGGCGGAGCGGAAATCGTTGCCGAACTTCTAAAACACCGCCTGTTCGACCAGATCATTGTAAGCGTAATTCCTCATTTGCTGGGTGACGGGGTTCGGCTGTTTAAGGAAAATAATGTGGAACAGGAACTTCGTTTTAAAAGAAGTGTAAGTTATCCTTCGGGGCTGGTGCAATTGTGGTACGACGTAAATCATAAAATTCAGGAAAATGGAGAGTAAACTTTCAAAACGACTTTCCGATATTGTAAACACACTGCCATTAAAAGATGGAATAAGAGTTTTGGAAATTGGTTGTGGTCCGGGCGCAATGGCAAGAGAAATTTCGGGACGAATCGGCAACGGACATGTTCTTGCCATTGACAGATCCGCCAAAGCCATTCACCAGGCGGTTTCAGGTTCACAAACCGAAATAAAAACCGGCAGACTTTCATTTCGACAGGTTGCGATTGAAAAATTTGAACCTGAACCTGACGAAAAACGATTCGACATTGCAGTTGCGGTAAGAGTTGGAGCTTTGGACGGCCGGCACCCTGAAATTGAAAAACAAGCGTTAGCAAAAATTGTAGAAGCGTTAACAAAAAACGGTAAACTATTTATTGACGGCGGAAATCCGTTAAAAGAAATTTCACTTGACGAATACAGACAGAATGCCGGCTACTGACAGGGTATGTTTTTTTTGAGGTTTTCGCCATTTGACAGATATTGGAACTAAAAAATGAATTCAACTGATTCGATTTTCTGATTGTAACCATTAGTGACCACAGATGAATTTAACCGTATTTAAAATAGAAAAAACGATTGAAGGTGAGAATGCTGTTTTATTTCCAACATTAATTCAAAATGCCGGACGAAGTTATCTTGTTGACTGCGGATATGAACAAACCGCAGAAGCGTTTGAAACTGAATTAAACGTTTTGGGAGTCGGTATAAAAGATTTAAACGGGATAATTATTACGCACGACGACGATGACCATCTGGGTGGTTTACACCCGTTAAAACAGAAAAACCAAAAATTAAAAATCTATTGCGGCGAACACGAAAAAGATTCTGTTTCAGGCAAAATCAAATCGGAAAGGCTTGTTCAGGCTGAATCATTGTTCAACAGCATCCCTGAAGAAAATAAAAGCTGGGCCTTAAATTTTATCCGGAAATTAAAAAACGTCCGGCGATTGAATGCAGATGTAGGATTGAAGGATAATGACAAATTTGAAAATGAGATAATCGTTATTCATACTCCGGGACACACAAAAGGACACATATCCTTATTCTACCCCAAAGAAAAAACATTGATAGCCGGAGATTCTCTGGTGATTGAAAATGGAGAATTTGACATTGCCAATCCACATTTTACATTGGATATGGAACAAGCCATAAAATCTGTTGAAAAAATAAAAAAACTGGCCCCTCGTAAAATTATTTGTTATCACGGTGGAATTATGGATGAGAATGTCAGTAAAAAACTGGAAACCTTGATTGATAAATACAAAAATCAGAATTAAAACAAACCGGGAAAAAAATCGTCAAAAAATTTGCGTAGTTAAATAACTACACATATATTTGTAGTCAAATAACTACACGATGAATTTAAGACGAGATGTATTTCAAGCCATAGCCGACCCGACAAGAAGGGCTATTCTTTTGTTGGTCGCTTCACAATCGCTGACCGCGGGCGCCATCGCTTCCAACTTCGACACCGCAAGACCAACCGTTTCGAAACACCTGCAAATTCTTACCGAGTGCGAACTACTGGAACAGGAACAAAACGGCAGGGAAATTTACTATCACTTAAATCCTCAAAAGATGAAGGAAATAGCCGACTTTATTGAACCATTCCGTAAATTGTGGGATGACAGGTTTAACCATCTGGAAAGTATCATGAAAACATATCAGTCAAACAAATAAGCAGAAGTAGTATGGAACGAAAAACAAAAGTTTATGCCGAAGACGGCAAACAGGAAATTGTAATTACAAGGGAATTTGATTTGCCATTGGAGTTACTTTTTAAAGCGTATGTTGAGCCCGAAATTGTTGAACAGTGGATGGGAACAAAAGTGCTGAAATTAGAGAATAAAAAGCACGGCAGTTGGCAGTTTGAAACTTCCGACGCCCAGGGAAACGTGGTATTTCGGGCCAACGGGGTAATTCACGAGTTTGTTCCGGACCGGAAAATTACCCGGACCTTTGAAATGGAGAATACTTCATTTCCCGTTCAGCTTGAGTTCTTCGAATTTGAAAAACTCACCGACGACACCAGCAAACTCAACATGCACATCGTGTTTCGGTCGGTTGCCGACCGGGACCAATTGTTGAAGATGCCCTTTGCTCAGGGTATTAATATGGCACATAACCGGTTACAGGAAATCGCAAACTCGTCCAAACGGCTCAGCCGGGCGGGCAATTAAAAAACAAAATATGAAAAAGAGAAACAAAATTATCTATTGGACCGCCACAGTCTTTCTTGCCGTTGGAATGCTGGCAGGTGGAGTTCAGCAATTGCTGCAGATTGGTGGCTACGTCGAAATTGTCGGGAACCTGGGATATCCGTTATATTTGTTGTCAATCCTTGGCGCCTGGAAAATTTTGGGAGTGGCGGCCATCCTGGTTCCAAAATTTACGCTGGTGAAGGAATGGGCGTATGCAGGGTTTTTCTTTGCCATGTCGGGAGCGGCCATTTCACATATTATAGTAAGCCACTCGTTAAATGAAGCATTTCCTTCGCTGGTACTTCTGGTGGCAACGGCTGTATCGTGGTATTTCAGGCCAGCCGAAAGAAAAATCATTTTAGTAAGTCAATAAACTATGAAACCCAAAAATTGTTTGAGACAGTTATAAACCATCTAAATAGTCGTCATGAACCATACAAATAGCAGTAAAAAGGCCGGCCGGCCAGAGAGGCCGGAGTTGTCGCCGGAAGAAAGTAAAGAATTGCTCAACACACTAAAAACCCGTTTTGAAAAAAATAAAAACCGGCACACGGGTTTGGAATGGGCTCAGATACAAACAAAACTGGAAAACAACATCGAAAAACTGTGGTCGCTCAACGAAATGGAAGAGACCGGCGGTGAACCCGATGTGATTGGCCAGGATAAAATCACGGGAGAATACATCTTTTACGATTGTTCGGCAGAAAGTCCGAAAGGCCGCAGAAGTCTTTGTTACGACCGCGAAGCGTTGGAGGCGAGGAAAGAACATAAACCGGAAAACAGCGCGATGGACATGGCATTTTTTATGGGCATCGAACTTTTAACAGAAGAACAATACCGCGAATTGCAGCAACTCGGAAAGTTCGATTTAAAAACATCGAGTTGGGTAAAAACACCTGCTGAGATTAGAAAACTTGGCGGGGCCATCTTTTGTGATCGCCGCTACAATACCGTATTTACATATCACAACGGGGCAGAATCGTACTATGCGGCCCGGGGATTTCGGGGTTCGTTAAGAGTTTGAATATGTAAACATTTTAACAGCAGGATGACGAAACTAACTTCATAAAAACAACAATTAACCTACTTCTTATGAACGACAAAAAAAACAACCGCATTTTGCAATACACAGGCATGTGTGTTGCTTCTCTTTTGATTATGATTTCGCTGAACGGATGGGGTAAAACTTATCCTGCCGGTGAAAAAAACAGCAGTGCCGACACCGTACAACAAAAAGTTAATCTTGAAATCCTTCTGAAAGTACTTCCGCCCGACCGGACCGCCAACGGACGGGTTTCTTTTCTCGATGAAACCTTTGCCGACTGGCTGAAACGAACCGGCGAACTGCCACCCGATTTTGACCAAATGCCTTCTGTTCCTTTTCTGCCCAATCCGCTGGTGCTGGACGAAGGAGGTAAAAACATCCCGGTGACGACCCCGGAGCAGTGGAACGAAAAACGCCAGTGGATGAAAGAAAAACTTCAGCATTACATCACCGGAACTTTCCCGCCTGCGCCCGACAATCTGAAAGCCGAAGTCCTCAGCGAAAAGATGGATGGCAAAGTCAGGCTGCGAATGGTAAAACTCTCCTTTGGACCGGAACACAAAGCAACTCTTACCGTTGAGTTGATGATTCCGCCTGGCGCAGGGCCGTTTCCTGTGTTCCTCACCCAGTGGAACCACCGCGAGTGGGCGCAGGTTGCCGTCAGGCGTGGCTACATGGGTTGTGTGTATGCCGGCGCCGATACCAAAGACGATACAGAATACTATTCAGAAATATGGGCAGGAAAGTACGATTTCACCCGGTTGATGCGCAGGGCTTACGGAGCGTCCCGGGCCGTCGATTACCTTTACACTTTGCCTGAAGTTGACCGGGATAAAATCGGAATAACAGGCCACTCGCGCAATGGAAAACTTTCGCTGATGGCAGCCGCGTTCGACGAACGGATTACAGCCTGTATTCCCAGCAGCGGAGGAACAGGTGCCGAAGTGCCGTGGCGCTTTTGTTCGCAAAATTACGACATCGAAGATATTGCACTGCTGGCATCCGCACAGCCGGCCTGGTTGCATCCAAGGCTGCGCTTTTTTGCCGGAAGGGAAAACAAACTTCCCGTTGACCAGAACCTGTTTATGGCGCTCATCGCTCCCCGCGGCCTGATGCTGAGTACAGCCATCACCGAAGGGGCAAGTAACCCGTGGGGTATCGAACAGGCTTATCTTACCACGCGTAAAGTGTATCAATTCCTTGGTGCCGAAAACAACATCGCCATTCAGTCGCGTTACGGCCTACACAGTGTTTGCGCCCGCGACATGGAATACTATCTCGATTTTTTTGATTATGTATTCGGACGGAGCAGCCACCAACCCGAAAACCGGCTGTTTTATAACTATTCTTTTGAAAAATGGCTCGGACTGAGTAGTGAAAAAACTGACCCGGCAACATTTCCGGTTCAAAATTCAGAAGGATTGCTTTTCAACAAAACAGGACAGAAAATAAGTTCGGTAAACGAATGGGAAAACAAAAAAGCAGACATAAAGGAAAAAATAACCTGGTTGCTGGGCGATGAGCCTCCGGGTGTGACCAACCCTGGCCCGGGCAGCCTCGACAAAGGTGGCAGGGGAGAAACTAATTTTGGTTCATTCCTGGTACGTCCGCAGGCAACGCCCCGGATGGGCGTTATGGCAGTGTCGCCGTATAACGGCTTTGGCGACCAGTTGTATGGTTATTTGTATTATCCGAAGGACGGGAACGGCAACCCAAAAACAAACCAACTACCGGTGGTCATCTGGCTTCATGAATATGATTATTCCAAAGGGTTTAACTCGTATCACCAGGTGGAGCCCATGCTTCAGACGCTCGTTGAAAAAGGATTTGCCGTATTTACCTTCGATATGCTGGGATTTGGAAACCGTATCGAGGAAGGCACCCGGTTTTACGAACGGTATCCTCACTGGTCGAAGTTGGGCAAAATGGTGACAGACGTTAAAGGCGCCGTCGATGCGCTGACCGGTCTTGACTTTATCGACAGCACAAAAATGATGGTTTCAGGATATTCCCTTGGCGCTACGGTGGGTTTGTATGCCGCTGCCCTCGACGAACGGATTACAGGTGTGGTTTCAGTAGCCGGTTTTACGCCCATGCGTTCGAATACCCTTGATCGGGGCACGGAAGGAATTATGGCGTTCTCGCATCTGCATGGGTTACTGCCGCGGCTTGGTTTTTTTGTTGGAAATGAATCGCGTATTCCGCTTGATTTTGATGAAATAATTGCCTGTATTGCGCCCCGGCCCTTGCTGGTGATTGCCCCGCAATGGGATAAAGACGCCCATTTGCAGGACATTCAGCAATGTTTACACCGAACGGAAAAAATCTATCGGTTATATCAAAGTCCTGACTCTGTTGAATTGGATACTCCCGCCGACATTAACCGTTTCTCCCCTGAAATGCGCGAAAAAATGTATGGCTGGCTTGTTTCGCACCGGTAATTCGTGTAAACCATAAATACCCGGTAAATTTCCCGGCCTTTGTTTCGGGTTGGGCTTTCTCCCCTCTCCTATTTTTTCTTAAACAGCCGGGCGATGGTTTTCCCGATTTCGTCAATTTTTTCGATGGGTTCAATCAGCGACGGGTTATTTAAATCCACCCCATCTTGGTTAACTCCGGTCTGCATCGGATAGACCAGGATAAAACTGTTTTGCCGGAAATATTTGTTTAAATAAGTGTGAATATTCACCATACTGGCATGATAGGAAGGTTTGTTTTTCCGGCTAAGGATGATGATGAGATTATCATCTGTTTTTATTTCCCGTGTCAGAATCAGGAAATCATCCCAGTCAGTAAAAGTTTGAAATTCAGCTTCAATAGGGTGTTTTTCATAAATTTCATGAATAAATTTCAACGTAGTTTCCGAGCCGAAAAACATTAGTTTGGCGCCGGTATTACGGGCGATATTCCATACTTTTAACAACCAGAACGGGAACCCGATTTCTTTTTCAGCATGTTTGGGTATTATAACAATCTGCCGGATAATGGTTGAAATGGGCTGGACAGGTTTATAAACCAGTGTGGTGGTATTACATTTAGAAAGAATGCCTTCGGTTAAATCACCAAGAAACGATTCGGAAATACCCTGTTTGACATGAAGGCCGAGTACCAGGTCGGTAATGTTGTGTTCCCTGACCGTGCTGTTGATAGCATTTACAATATTTAAATCGTATCGCAACAGTTTGGTTAAATGGTTATCGGTAGCAGAAGCAGTTATCGCAGCCTTTTCAAGAATTTTTTTGCCATTGGCTTCGGCCCCGGAGTCGAGGTTATCGTCGTTAATAACGTTGAGGCCAAAAAGGCTGTTTTTGTTTTTTGGATTTTTAACGATAACGCTTAAATTAATCAACTCGTCGGTGGTTTCAGGATTGCGGATGGGAATTAAAATCCGCTCATCTGTAATATTGTCTTCGTTATCAATCTCACTGTTTTCCTGCCGTGCCACATTTTGCGCCCCTTTCTGAGTAACAAAGGAGGCAATGGTGCAGGTTACAAGAATCATAATAATGGTGCCGTTCAGAATATTTTCGTTTAAAAGGCGAATGGGTTCGCCGTTTTCCTGTTGTCCGATAATGATGTTGTAGCCCACCAAAACTGCGGCAAGAGTAGCTGCCGCCTGTGCATTACTTAATCCAAATATTAACCTACCCTCGTCTTTTGAATAGGCAAAACTTTTCTGGGTGATCCAGGCCGGGATAAATTTGCTGATTGTCGCAACCACCGACATAACAACCGCTACAATCAGTGTATCGAAGCTGTAAAAAAAAGCCCGGTAATCAATCAGCATTCCCACACTGATGAGAAAAAATGGAATAAAAATGGAATTCCCGACAAAGTCGATCCGGTTCATCAGCGCCGAAGTGCGGGGAATTAACCGGTTCAGGGCAAGCCCGGCAAGAAATGCGCCGATAATAGCCTCAATTCCTGCAATCTGCGAAAGTACCGCGCCCAGAAAAACCATCACCAGAACAAAAATATACTGGGATACGTTGTCTTCGACCCGTTTAAAAAACCAGCGCGCAATGATGGGGAAAACCAGCAAAATAATCAGGGTAAACAGGATAAACAATCCGGATAGTTTGATCCAGAACGTGTGGTCGATTTCACCGTTCGACATGCCAACAATAATGGCAAGCACCAAAAGAGCAAGAATATTGGTTATTAATGTACTCCCAACCGTGATATTCACAGCCCTGTTTTTTGTAATTCCCAGTTTGCTGACTATCGGATAGGTTATTAAAGTATGCGATGCAAACATACTGGCCATCAGAACAGAGGTAATCAGTGAAAATTTCAGAATATAAACCCCTGTAAGCGTTCCTAAAACCATGGGAATAATAAAGCCGGCAAGGCCTAAAAATGTACTTTTAAACGCATTTCGTTTAAAATCGGCAATATCGATTTCAATACCCGCCAGAAACATGATGTATAATAAACCGGCCGTACCTGACAATACAATTCCGCTGTCGCGCGCTACCAGATTAAATCCGTACGGACCAATGATTGCTCCGGCAATGATTAATCCGAGGAGATGCGGAATTTTTAACCGGTTCAGCAGTAAAGGCGCAAACAAAATGATAACCAGTATTAAAAAGAATTTTAAAACCGGGTCGGTTAAAG
>CAYWBV010000164.1:0-8841 GCA_964455785.1 uncultured Maribellus sp. | reverse complement strand
AACGGTAATTTTATCATTCACATTATTATAAAGCTGAATATTTTTTTGTGTGGCATTTTCCGACAAAAGTGCAAAGGTCTCCATCACCATTAATTTTAGGTTGAGGGCAACAGGTGAAAAAGGAATCTGGTGTTGTTGCATTTGCGCCCATTCGAGCAGGTTTTCCAACAGAAAATAGGTTTGTTTGGTGGAGTGCCATATTAAGCCACCAAAGTCTTTTATTTTTGCTGCATCCATCTCCACTTCTTTGTATAGGATTTCACTGAGGCCAAGCACGCCGTTCAGAGGGCTTTTGAGGTCGTGGGCAATAATCGAGAAAATTTTATCGCGCATCTTAAGCAGCAATCGTTGACTATCGGTTTGTTCCTTCAATTTTTTATTTCTGATTTCAAGCAGCCGGGCTTGTTCTGCTATCGTAAAAGCCTGTTTCATTTTTGTACGGAACAGGTTCCACATGATAACCGACAGCGCAAAAGCAATGGCTAAGGCTGTTAGTCCGTTAACGATGTTTGAAAGCGAAACAGACGTATCTGCCTGTACTTTGGGCATCAGCAAGGCGAGGAGCAGGTAACCCGTGCCAAAAAAAAACAGTGACCACAAAGGGCGAATCAAAAAAAATACAGAAAGGAGGGTGCAGATGACCAGAAAGGGGGTTATTGCAGAGGTAACCAACTGGTCGATGCCGGTAATGGCAACTGCGATCAGAATGGTAAGAAAGAAAAAAAAGTAAAAGATATATTGTATTGTCTTTCTGCCGGGTTTCTTTTTTGTTTTGTAAAACCAACTTACGGCGCCGAGTATAACCAGCATCGTAATTAACAGGCTGTGCGATAAAATTATCCCGATTCTCCAGGTGTGTTCTACCGTTTCTGCTTCCGGTAGTTTAAGCGCGAAAAAAATAATATGAATCAACGATACCGGGATACCGATAATGGTCAGATAGCCCAAACGGCTGATGTTCTGCTTTAGCACTTCGTGTTCAAGCAAAACCCTGGTTTTAAAGGTTTCATCCTGTTTCCTTTCAGCAAAAAGATGCCGCATAGTTAATCGTTCGTTTTTTGTGGCCTAAAAGTATAAAAATAAACAAATGAAAACCAAAGCCCTCAACAGATATAACTGCGGCGGTTTTTTGCTGAAAGAATTTATTTATGATATCGGGATTTTGTCATTATATTCTGTTTTATAAAAAGATCAGATTTTCATACGTTTTGTTGAACAGAAAAGTATATTTTAGTGCTTCAAAACTCAAACTTAATTTATCGAATGAAACATTTGGAATGCGCTCTGAAAAATGAAAATCAAGGTTGGAAGTATTTTCTGGTGTTTTTTGTCGGGCTGATGTTGGGGCAGATGGTCGGTGCCATTCCCCTGGTAGTTGTAATAGCTATAAAAGCAGCCGGGAACGGCGGGGATTTTGTTATGCCCGACAACAAGGCCGATTTTTCAGCGTACGGAATTGACCCCAATTTAGGCTTGTTTTTGATGGTTATTCCGTTTATTGTTAGCCTTGTTATTGCTGTGCTTTTAGTAAAAGGATTTCACCAGCGTAGTTTAATGCAGGTGGTGAATGGCGGTGGTAAATTTCGCTGGAACCGATTTTGGCGGGGAGTTATTGTTTGGGGTATTTTATCTTTAATTACGCTTGTAATTGGCCTGCTGGCTGAGCCAGATAACTTCGAATTTCGTTTTGACCCCGGTTCTTTTATCCCACTGGTAATTATTTCGGTGTTGTTTATTCCTTTTCAGGCCGGTACCGAAGAATATTTTTTCAGGGGTTACCTGGCTCAGGGCGTTGCCGCCTGGACAAAACAAAGATGGCTGGTTATATTTATTCCGGCGCTGTTTTTTGCCTTGCTGCACGGGTTAAATCCTGAAGCCGCAGAATTTGGTTTCTGGACGGTTATGCCAGGTTACCTGTTGTTTGGGATAGTTTTTGGAATTGTCACAGTTCTCGATGATGGAATTGAACTGGCCATTGGAACACATGCTGTTAACAATGTTTTTTCTTCGATTTTTGTTACCCATAAATCGTCGGTGATTCAGACTCCGGCTTTGTTTCTTCAAAAAGAAATTGATCCCAAAAGCGAGTTCTGGGGGTTACTTTTCTTTTCTGTGTTGTATGTCCTGATTTTATCTTATAAAAGTAACTGGAAGTTAAAAATCCTTGGAACCAAAGTCGGACTTCAGGACGAACCTGTTGCGGAAGCAGTGTAAAATACTGGCTTTTTCAAAAAAGAACCGCCCTTTTTCAGAGAGCGGTTCTTTTTTGGGTGAGGCGATTTGTAATCGCCTTTAAAGTGCGGTTGAAAACCGCATCACCCGGCTAATTTTCTTCAATCCACTTTGCAATCCAGTCGCCCACCTCCGAGGTTTTGTACGACTTGCCTTCAGCAATATCAACGGTAACAACACCTTCTGTCATTGATGCAGCCACTGCGTCACGGATAATTTTACCTTCGGCTAACAAACTGAATGCATATTCAAACATCATGGCAGCCGAAAGAATGGTTGCAATCGGGTTGGCAATGTCTTTTCCGGCAGCCTGAGGATACGAACCGTGAATGGGTTCGAATACCGAAGTGTGTATCCCGATGGAAGCCGAAGGAAGCAACCCGAGCGAACCGGTTATAACACTCGCCTCGTCGGTAAGAATATCGCCAAACATGTTTTCAGTCACCATTACATCGAAGTTTTTAGGCCACTGTATAATTTGCATAGCCGCATTGTCAACAAACATATATTCTGTTTTAATGTCGGGATAAGTTGGCGCCATTTCCTGTGCTACTTCGCGCCATAAACGCGAGCTTTCCAACACATTTGCTTTATCGACAACGGTAAGTTTTTTATTCCGTTTGGCAGCAAACTGGTAAGCCAGAACCAGGATTCGTTCTATTTCTTCGCGGGTGTAAGTGCAGGTGTCAAAAGCGGTATTCCCATTGTCTTTTCTGCCTTTTTCCCCAAAATAAATTCCACCGGTCAGTTCGCGAAGGCATACAAAATTAGCGCCTTCCACCAGTTCGCGCCGCAGCGGCGATTTGTGCAGCAGCGACTCGAAAGTTTCCACCGGACGAATGTTGGCATACAACCCTAATTTTTTACGCATGGCCAAAAGTCCCTGTTCAGGGCGCACCGGCGCTTTTGGGTTGTTGTCGAATTTCGGGTCGCCAATAGCGCCAAACAAAACTGCGTCAGATTTCATGCATAGTTCATGGGTTTCGGCGGGGTAGGGATCTCCTACTTTGTCGATGGCACAAGCGCCTGTTAAACCATATTCATAAGCTAATTCGTGATTGAATTTTTTGGACACGGCCTTCACAACTTTCATGGCCTGTTCAACTATTTCAGGGCCGATTCCGTCGCCCGGAAGTACTGCAATGTTCAGATTCATTTATTGAATTTTTTGCCGGAAGTCGGAAGCCCGAAGTCCGAAGTTTTTGAATTATTAGTTATAACAATTGTTTATTTGAGTCTCTGTTTGTTTCAAAGGATTTATGAAATACTATTCAGAATTTTATCGATCAATCCGGGTTTAAACTCATTCTCGATGATGTTCAGCATTCGGATGGTGGCTTTTATCGCTGCTGCATTCTGGTCAGGATCAAGTCCTTTCGTTTTGAACTCACGGCTGTTTTTCCACGTAATAACGGTTTCTACCAACGCATCGGTTTTTCCGCCAGGGGGAATGGTTACCACATAATCCACCAGTTTCGGGAAGGTTTTTCCGAGCCGTTTGTAAATTTTCCGGAGCGCTTTTACAAACGCATCGTACTGGCCGTCGCCGTCGCAAAATTCCTCGTAATGTTTTCCGTCAATTTCGAGTGAAATATTGGCTACCGGTCGCAATCCCATGGTATGAGTTATGGTATAGTTGACGACTTTTACCTTCTGTTCCACAACATCGCCCGAAAGAACATCTGAAACGATGTAAGGAAGGTCGTCATTGGTAACCATCTCTTTTCTGTCACCCAGTTCGATGATTCGCTGGGTTACTTTTTTCAACGACTCGGCATCGAGTTCAATGCCCAGATCTTCGAGATTCTTTTTGATATTGGCTTTCCCCGATGTTTTTCCAAGGGCATATTGCCTAATCCTGCCAAAACGTTCGGGGAGAAGTTCGTTGAAATAGAGGTTGTTTTTATTATCGCCGTCGGCATGAATCCCGCTGCACTGGGTGAACACAAATTCGCCAATCAGTGGTTTGTTGGTCGGAATGCGGATTCCTGAAAACGATTCAACCAATTTCGACACTTTGTTTAGCTGGCTTTCGTTTACATTGGTTTTCATTCTCAGGTGATCCTTAATTGTGGCAATGACGCTCGAAAGTGGCGCATTTCCGGCTCTTTCTCCCAACCCGTTGACGGTGGTGTGGACACAGCGGATTCCGGCTTTTATGGCATGAAAAACATTGGCGATGGCCAGGTCGTAATCGTTGTGGGCGTGAAAGTCGAAGTTTACGCCCGGATACTTTTCAATCATTTCCCGACAAAAATCATACGTCTCATCCGGATCCAAAATCCCCAGCGTGTCGGGCAGCATCATCCGATCTACATTTTCGTCTTTCAGTTTTGAAATCATAAAATGAACGTAATCTTTCGAGTTGCGCATTCCGTTCGACCAGTCTTCAAGATAAATATTCACTCTGATTCCCATTTTGCCGGCATTCGCAATTACTTTTCTGATGTCGTCCACATGTTGTTCCGGTGTTTTACGCAACTGTTCGGTCACATGCTTGAGCGAACCTTTGCAGAGCAGGTTAATCACTTTTCCCCCCGCATCGGCAATCCATTGCAGCGATGTTTTGTCGTCAACAAAGCCAAGTACCTCAATTTTTTCGAGGTGGCCTTTTTCTGCCGCCCACTGCATCACCCTTTTGGTCCCTTTAAACTCACCTTCCGAAACCCTGGCCGATGCAATTTCAATACGGTCAACTTTTACATCTTCCAGTAAAACCTTGGCCACACTTAGTTTTTCCCCTTCGCTAAACGAAACCCCCGAAGTTTGTTCGCCATCGCGAAGGGTGGTGTCCATTATCGTGAGTTGTTTTCCCGATATTTCAATTGTCCTGCCTGTCATTTTTTCTATTCTTTTTCTTGAGATACTAAATCCCAAACTCCAAATATCAAATCCCAATAAATATCAAAGCTTAATTTTCAAATTTTTAAATTTGGATTGTTTTGAAACGGGTAGTTTATTTTCAAGCTTTTTCAAATGTTTCAATTTCTTTTTTCATTTCCACAAGGAAATCGATGTCGTCGAGTCCGTTTTGTAAACAATGTTTTTTGTACGGATTGATTTCAAATTCTTCTGTTTCTCCGGTTTTCGTGATGGTGAAGGTCTGTTTCTCCAAATCGACACTAAAAACTGCATCCGGATCCTTTTCAATTGTACTGAATATTTTTTGAAGGAATTCAGGTGAAACAACAACCGGCAACAGTCCGTTGTTCAACGCATTTCCTTTAAAAATATCGGCAAAGAAACTGGAAACCACAACCCGGAAACCGTAGTCGTAGATGGCCCAGGCTGCATGTTCGCGGCTTGACCCGCTTCCGAAGTTTTTACCGCCCACTAATATTTTGCCTGAGTATTTCGGTTCGTTGAGCGGGAACCCTGCTTTCGGGCTGCCGTCTTTGTTGTAACGCCAGTCGCGGAAAAGGTTGTCGCCAAATCCTTTACGTTCCACTGCTTTTAAAAATCGCGCCGGGATAATCTGGTCGGTGTCCACATTTTCGATGGGCAGCGGCACTGCCGGCGATGTTATTGTATTGAATTTATCGTATGCCATAGTATTATAAGCCCCTCCCAACCTCCCCTAAGGGGAGGAGATTTAGGCATTTATTTAAAAAGTTTATAATTCATTTTTTAATTTTTTATTCCCCCTTTGGGGGATAGGGGGCTATTCCATTAATTCTCTTGGGTCGCTTATTACCCCGGTTATGGCTGCTGCCGCAACAGTTAGCGGACTGGCCAGTAATGTTCTGGCTCCCGGTCCCTGACGTCCTTCGAAATTTCGGTTCGATGAGGAAACCGAATATTTTCCTTCCGGGATTTTATCGTCGTTCATAGCCAGGCAAGCTGAACAACCCGGCTGACGTAGTTCGAATCCCGCTTCCTCCAGAATTTCAACAAGACCTTCTTCCATAATTTGGGTCTCTACTTTTTTTGAACCCGGAACTAACCAGGCCGTTACATTTGGCGCTTTCTTTTTACCTTTTACAAATTGAGTAAAAGCCCTGAAATCTTCAATCCTGCCGTTGGTACAGCTTCCGAGAAAAACATAATCGATGGTTTTGCCTTTCATGGGTTCTCCTGCCGAATAACCCATGTATTGCAGCGATTTTTCAAACGTGGTTTTGTCGCTTCCTTCCATCCCTTCTGTTGTTGGGATAGATTTGGTAATTCCGATTCCCATTCCCGGGTTGGTTCCGTAAGTAATCATCGGTTCGATGTCGGCTGCGTCGAAGGTGTATTCCGTATCAAACACGGCGCCTTCATCGGTCTTTAGTTCTTTCCAGATGCTGAGGGTCTTTTCCCACTCTTCTCCTTTCGGAGCATATTTCCGGCCTTTCATATAGCTGAAAGTAACTTCGTCGGGTGCAATCATACCGCCGCGGGCGCCACTTTCGATACTCAGGTTACAGAGTGTCATACGTCCTTCCATACTTAACGACGAAATGGCGTTGCCTGCATATTCGATAAAATGTCCGGTACCACCGCTGGTCGAAATTTTGGAGATAATGTAAAGCGCAATATCTTTCGCCGTTACTCCTTTTCCTAACGAACCGTTGATGGAAATCCTCATTTTTTTCGGTTTGGGCTGCATAATACATTGGCTGGCCAAAACCATCTCCACTTCACTGGTACCGATTCCAAATGCGATGGCGCCGAAAGCCCCGTGAGTCGATGTGTGGCTGTCTCCGCAAACAATGGTCATGCCGGGTTGGGTTAGTCCCATTTCCGGGCCTATAATGTGTACAATACCGTGTCCTTCCGACTGCAGGTCGTGGTAAACGATTCCGTGTTCCGCACAGTTCTTTTTCAGCATTTCCACCTGGTGGCGCGAGAGTTCGTCAACAATGGAGAGGTGCTGGTTGGCAGTGGGCACATTGTGGTCGGGTGTTGCTGTGGTTTTTTCGGGCCGGAATACTTTTAACCCGCGGTTTTTCAGCCCGAGAAAAGCAACCGGACTGGTCACTTCGTGAATCAGGTGTCGATCGATATATAACACGCTCGGACCGCCTTCCACCTGTTTAACCACGTGCGCATCCCAAATTTTATCGAATAGTGTTTTTGCTTTCATAATCCAATTATCGTTATTCCCTTATCATTTTAATTTTAATTAAACCTGATGCGCAACCGGTATTTTATTGATTGCATCCAGAAATGCTTCCACCGAGGCGGTAATAATATCGGTATTTGCCCCAAACCCATGAAAAATGGTGTTGTCGTAATCGATTTGCATGTGGACTTTCCCGATGTCGTCGCTGCCGCGTGTGATGGCCTGCACCAAAAACTCTTCAATAGTAACCTGCCGGTGGATGATTTGTTTAACTGCTTTGATGGCTGCGTCCACCGGACCGTTTCCGGCCGAAGTAGCATCGAATTTTTCTCCGGCAATATCCAAACGAACGGTTGCCATGGGCAACAGGTTCTTGCCCGTCACTACCTGAAGAAAATCGAGTTTGATACGACGTTCCTGGCGTGTGGCATCGCCCACCAGCAGTGCGATATCGTCGTCGCGGATGTCTTTTTTCTTGTCGGCCAGCAACAGAAACTGTTCGTAAACTTCATCTAATTTTTCTTTTGTCAGCTCAAATCCCAGCAGTTCGAGCCTGTGTTTTAAAGCGGCGCGCCCGCTGCGTGCGGTCAGCAAAATCGACGATTCGTTGATGCCCACATCAGCCGGGTCCATAATTTCGTAATTCTCGCGGTTTTTTAAAACACCATCCTGGTGAATTCCGGAAGAGTGCGCAAAAGCGTTTCGTCCGACCACGGCCTTGTTCGGCTGCACCGGCATGTTCATCAGGGTGGAAACCAAACGGCTGGTGCCGTAAATTTTTTTTGTATTGATACCGGTGTCGATGCCCAAAACCTGGTAACGGCTTTTTAAAATCATCACCACTTCTTCCAGCGATGTGTTTCCGGCCCGTTCGCCAATCCCGTTGATAGTGACCTCGGCCTGCCGCGCCCCGTTCATTATCCCGGCAACGGTGTTGGCAGTGGCCATTCCCAAATCGTTGTGGCAATGAGTGGAGATGGTGGCCTTGTGAATACCTTTTACATTATCGACCAGGTATTTTATTTTTTCCCCGAATTCATACGGAAGCGTGTAACCGGTTGTGTCTGGAATGTTGACCACGGTTGCCCCGGCCTTGATGACCGCTTCGATAACCCGCGCCAGGTATTCGTTTTCGGTACGGCCGGCGTCTTCGGCATAAAACTCAACATCTTCGACATATTTTTTGGCATATTTTACGGCTTCAACAGCGCGTTCGATGATGGCTTCCGGATTCGAATTCAGTTTGTGGTGAATGTGCCAGTACGATGTTCCGATTCCGGTATGGATACGACCTTTTTTGGCGTATTTTAGCGATTCGGCGGCCACGTCTATATCTTTTTGTACTGCGCGGGTAAGGGCGCAAATGGTCGGCCACGTCACCGCTTTCGAAATCTCTACTACCGATTCGAAATCGCCAGGGCTGGAAATCGGGAAACCGGCTTCAATAACATCCACCCCCAATTCCTGCAATGCTTTTGCGACCTCAATCTTTTCCACCGTATTCAACTGGCAACCCGGCACCTGTTCTCCGTCGCGCAAGGTTGTGTCGAAAATGTAAAGTCTGT
>CAYWBV010000163.1:2071-8843 GCA_964455785.1 uncultured Maribellus sp. | reverse complement strand
AAAAATAACAAATATTATTCTTGTCCTGATTCTATTTTCTTCCTGTTCCGAAGAGCCTGTGGAAACTGTTTTTTTTAATCTCGACACGCAGAACGGGGTGTTTATTACTTGCGAAGGAAATTTTATGTATGGAAATGCCTCGCTTTCATTTTACAATTCCGAAAAAAAAACAGTTCAGAATCAGTTGTTTTATGCAAGAAACAATGCGCCGCTCGGAGATGTGGCCCAATCAATGACTATGTTGCGGAATACATTATTTGTAGTCGGAAACAATTCAGGAAAAGTTTATTCCATCGACCCGGAAACCGTTGAATTTAAAGGAGCAATCAGGGGTTTGACCTCTCCCCGTTACATTCATTTTGTTTCTGAACAGAAAGCGTATATCAGCGATTTGTATGCGCACCACATCACTGTTTTCAATCCGGGAACACTTGAAGTTACAGGGGAAATTGATCTTTCGGAAAAACACACCTCGGAACAGATGGTACAAATTGGCGATTATGTTTTTGTCACCAGTTGGTCGTACGATAAATATTTGCTGGTCATCGACGCGGTAAACGATAAGATGGTCAATAAAATAGAACTTCCGCTTCAACCGAAAGATTTGGTTGTGGATAAAAACAATAAAATATGGGCGCTTTCCGACGGGGGTTTTGAAGGTTCTTCAGCCGGGAACGAACAACCCGCGCTAACCAGGATTGACCCACAAACATTGACCGTGGAAAAAATTTATCGTTTCGAAAACGCATCTCCGTATGATTTGGAGATTAACAACACCCGCGACACCCTCTTTTTTATTCATAAAGGAGTTTGTAAAATGGCTGTAAACGCTAAATTTTTACCGGATTCAGCATTTATTCAGGGAGGAAACCGGTTGTTTTACAGTTTGGGAATCGCCCCGGTTAACAACGAAATTTACGCCGCCGACGCCATCGATTACACTCAGGATGCCGTGGTTTACCGCTATTCTGCAACAGGAAACAGTATCGATTCGTTTAAAGTAGGCATAAATCCTTCTGATTTTTTATTCAGATAAACACTCATCTGAAAATAAACTTTACTTTTGCAACGATTGGTTCTCTTCGGAGATAATAGGGAATCCGGTGAAATACCGGAGCTGTACCCGCAGCTGTAATCCTTTTTTGTTGGAAGCAACTTTGCCACTGTCCCGACCAAGGTCGGGATGGGAAGGCCGCTTCCGATTGAGGAAAGCCAGAAGACCTGCCGTCAGAATAAACAATATTGAAAGCTTTCGGGACTAAAAGCTTGAGGTGTAAAGCCTTATACATTCCCTTTGGTTTTGATATTGTAAAATGATTTGTTCAACTAAAAAATTTTACAATGAAAAAAATTTACTTGTTCGTCGGGCTTTGTGTTGCCCTGTTTTCTGTAAATGCCCAGAATGTTGCAACTTTTGATGATGTTAGTATTCAACCCGGTTCATTCTGGAATGGTTCTGACGGTTCCGGCGGAATCTCAAGCGGCGGATTTTATTTCCCCAACGATTACAATATATCGTGGGGTAGTTGGTCCGGTTTTTCCATTTCCAACATGAAAGATTCGGTTACTGCTGGCTGGGGTAATCAATACAGTGCCATAACCGGCGGTGGAACAAATTATTCAGAAAATTACGCCGTTGCCTACTGGGTTGGCGAGCTGAAGCTGGAGTTTGATAATCCTATACCGCTGACCGGGCTTTACGTTACCAACTCGGCCTACGCTTATTACTCGATGAAAGACGGCGACAGTGTTTCCAAAAAATTTGGAGGGAACAGCGGTTCTGACCCCGATTATCTAAGATTATTGATTTATGGTACCAATATTTTTGGAGAACCAAGCGATACGGTTGAATTTTTCCTTGCCGACTTTACATCCGATAATCCAGAAGACGATTATCTGGTAAAAACCTGGGAATGGGTTAATTTAAGTGAACTGGGAGTAGTTACCGATGTTAACTTCCTGCTTGAATCGACTGATATTGGCACCTGGGGGATAAACACGCCGACCTATTTTTGTATCGACGATTTTAACGGCGTTTCACCTGAAACCAATGAAACTGTTGCCGAAGCCGGTTTTGAAAATCTTGAACTGGACGCCGAAAGTTTTTACAACGGTTCTGATGGGGCAGGAAGTTTTGTTAGCGGAGGCTTTACGTTTAAAAACAGTTACAACGCCGACTGGGCGAGCTGGAGTGGTTTTGCGGGCTCAACTGTAACAGATAATCAAACTGCAGGATGGGGCAACCAGTACAGCGCCATTCCCGGTACAGGTGCGCTCGGAACTTCAACATACGCGGTTTCATATGTGGCCGGAATCTCAGAAATTGAATTCCCGAAAACGGTGGTAACAGGGTTTTACATTACCAATTCAACCTATGCTTATCTGACCTTAAAAGACGGTGATGATTTTTCTAAAAAGTTCGGCGGGACAAACGGCACCGACCCCGACTGGTTTAAAGTTACCATAGCGGGTATTGCCGAAAGTGGCGACACAACCGGAACTATCGACTATTATTTGGCCGATTTCAGAGCCAGCAACAGCAACGACGATTATATTATTGACACCTGGGAATGGGTTGATTTGGCTTCGCTTGGAGAAATATCAAAACTCAGGTTTAGCCTTTCTTCGTCCGATAATGGCGCCTGGGGAATGAACACGCCCGCTTATTTTTGTGCCGACCAGTTGAACCACCAGGATTTAGCGCCTGTAATTTTAAATCCGGTTGCAACTGTCGAAGAAGATTCTTACCCCGGCACTGTCTATTATGTTTCGCTCGATTCGGTTTTTACCGATCCTGACAACAATGATTCGGAAATAATCGTTAAACTCGAAAATATCGATAACCGCGATTTGTTAAGCGGCTCAATTGTGGTTGGGGGAAAACCCGGCGGGAGTGAAAAAATAATGCTTGCCCTGAATATTTCAGAAAATACGACAGGACTGGCCAACGTCACCGTCTCCGCCACATCCGCCGGAAAAACGGTTTACCACTCATTTCAGGTTATAGTATCTGTACCGGTTTCAACGCCTGTTTTTACAGAAAACAAATTCAATGTATATCCTAACCCGGTAAAAACCGACTTTTTTGTCGAATTGCCGTCGAATACAGAACGGATAATACTGTTTACTCTTAACGGCGAAATCATACACCAGCAAAATATTTTGAGAGAAAATAAAATCAGGATATCCCAGCTTGAAGACAAACCATCCGGTATCTATTTTTTGAAAGCCACGGGGAATAATCAATTTGAGACCCAAAAAATCATAAAATTATAAACCCAGGTTTTATATCTGAAAATAAATTTATTCATTTGCGATGTTTTTGTTAAAAAAGCCATAAAAAGACATAATGGTATTTTGTTCTGTGACAGAAATAATGTTTATTTGTAGAAAGTTTTTTTAATTTAAAAATTATATGTTGGAAATAGGAAAATATTCGATGGTTACGTTGACGTACGATTTGCGTATTGACGACGAAAACGGGGAAATGATTGAGCAGGCAACGGACGCGCAACCATTACAATTTTTATACGGAGCTGGGGTTATGTTGCCCAAATTTGAAACACAACTGGCAGGTTTGAACGAAGGGCAGCCTTTTGTTATTAAACTGAACAAAAATGATGCTTATGGCGAAGTTAACCACGATGCTATTGTCGAACTTCCGAAACATGTTTTCCTTGTGAACGGAAATTTCGACGATGAACTTATCAGCGAGGGAAATACTGTGCCGATGATGAGCAGCAATGGTCAGCGTTTGAACGGTTTGGTACTGGAAGTGGGCGACGAGATTGTTAAAATGGACTTTAACCATCCTTTGGCGGGCGAAGACTTGTATTTTGCCGGTAAAGTACTGGAAGTTCGTGAGGCTTCTGAAGAAGAAGTTGCACAGATTCTTTCCGGAAGTGGAGGTTGTGGTTGCGGAAGCGGAGGTTGTGGAGGTGGTTGTGAAGACGACTCCTGCAGCTCCGAACATTCCCATTCCCACTCCCACGGAGGTTGCGGCTGCGGCTGTTAATTTGATTTTGATTATTGGTTCAATTTATTTACTCTAAACCTCGTTTTCTGGATTGAAACAAGGAAACGAGGTTTTTTGGATCATTTATGAATACGTTTGGAAAATTGTTTCGGCTGACTTCGTTTGGCGAGTCTCATGGTAGGGGAATCGGAGGTATTCTCGATGGTTGTCCTGCCGGGCTTGAATTGAATGTAGAACTCATTCAACAGGATTTGGCGCGCAGAAAACCCGGACAATCGAAAATTACAACTCAACGTAAAGAACCCGATCAAGTTGAGTTTCTTTCGGGAATTTTTGAAGGGAAAACGCAGGGAACGCCCATTGCATTTGCAGTGTGGAATAAAGATCAGCACTCGGCCGATTATAACGACTTAAAAGATGTTTACCGCCCTTCTCATGCCGATTACACCTATATTCAGAAATACGGTACCCGCGATCACCGGGGCGGCGGACGGTCGTCGGCAAGGGAAACCATTGCAAGGGTCGTGGCTGGCGCCATTGCCAAACAAATTCTTGCCCGGGAGAGAATTTCCATACAGGCTTTTGTTTCGCGTGTAGCCGATATAGAGTTATTTAAACCTTACTATGAACTCGATCTTTCCAAAACCGAAGATAACATTGTACGTTGTCCCGATGCAGAAACAGCCGGGAAAATGATTGCCCGGATTGAAGCGGCCGCAAAAGACCGCGATACCGTGGGCGGAGTGATCACATGTGTTGCAACCGGAGTCCCGGCGGGATGGGGCGAACCGGTTTTTAACAAGCTGCATGCCGACCTCGGTTTTGCCATGCTCGGTATAAATGCCGTAAAAGGGTTTGAATATGGTTCAGGTTTCGAGGGGACAAAACTGACCGGGTCGAAACACAACGATGTTTTTATCAATACCGCTGAAGGAATTCGTACTAAAACCAACAATTCAGGAGGTATCCAGGGAGGTATTTCAAATGGCGAGGATATTTATTTTAAAGTTGCATTTAAACCCATAGCAACCGTATTAAAAGAACAGCAAACGGTTGACAAGAACAGCAATGAGATAACCATAAATCCAAAAGGAAGGCACGACCCGTGTGTTTTGCCCCGTGCTGTACCCATTGTGGAAGCAATGGCCGCACTGGTTTTGGCCGACCACTTTTTATTGAGCAAACTTAACTCTTTGTAAATATGCCTAGAAAAAAACGTAACAGAAGAATTCAGGTTCCGCCGGTAATTAAAGGAATGTCTGTTTTTGGTGTCCGTGGAAGAAAATCAAATGAAGTTTATCTTCTGCTGGAAGAATATGAAGCAATTCGTTTACTTGATTATCAGAACCTCACCCAGGAAGAAGCTGCCGTTCACATGGATATTTCCAGGCCAACACTGACCCGGATTTATGAAGAAGCACGAAACAAGGTAGCGACAGCTTTTGTGGAAGGCCGCGACATCCTTTTTAGGGGCGGCGATATTTATTTTGATAAAAACTGGTTCAAATGTAACGACTGTCAGGCCAGTTTTAATCATTATACCGATGTATCACCCGTCTGTCCGGTTTGCAGTTCAAATGAAGTTATTTCGTTGAACGAGTATTACAAAGGATAGAAAATTCTTTATAAAAAAGACCACCGGGTCAATACCCGGTGGCACCCAATTAGTTGTGATAAAACCAGAGCCCTAGTACACTAGGAAACGTAAACAAGTTACTAAATTATTGTCACATTATCAATAACTTAACCATTCATTTTTTTTCTTCCTACTATTGATCTGCCAAATTTCCTCCTGGATGGATTGATTCAGCTATTACTCCATTGTTACCATTTCAGATTCATTGCAGAATTGATATATTTGGGGCCTAATTTTTATGTTTATGAAGATTCGTAAGTTGCTGCGGATACTCCACCGTGATTTTGGATATTTTATTGTTGGTATGACCATAGTTTATGCATTGTCGGGTATATTTCTGAACCACCGGCATGACTTTAATCCTGATTACAAAATTGAGATAACCGAATTTAAAACAGAAAAATTCCCGGCTTCGGGCGTAACGGAAGACCAAATAAAAATAATACTGGAAAGTCTTGAACGCCATGTGGTTTACAAAAAGTTTTATGTCAATAACCAGGGATTGGTAAAAATATTTATCGAAAACGGAGAAGTCGTAATCGATCCGGAAAAGGGGAACGGCACAATGCACTATCTTCAGAAACGCCCGGTTATTTTCGAAATGAACAAATTACACAAAGCCAGCATCGGCATTGCCTGGAAATGGGTAAGCGATATTATGTCCATCATTTTAATCTTTGTAGCAGTTACCGGTCTGTTTCTTTTGAAAGGGAAACGCGGTTTCGGGCGCTGGGGATGGTGGCTGACCATTGCAGGAATTGTTGTACCTTTGTTATTCGCTTTAATCAATATTTAAAAATATAAAAGATTCAGAAAATGAAAAAGTTGGTATTTATTGGTGTGATAGCTTTATTTCTGGCAAGCTGCGGCAGCGGCCCCAAAAAACAGGATCAAACTTCAGCAGCGGAAGCAGAAGCTGTACCGGTAGTTTTAACCGTGGATCAGTTATATGGAAATGTATCGGCGAATTTGGATAAAGAGGTGGTTGTAAAGGGTACCGTGATGCACGTTTGCCAGCATGGCGGACAGCGCTGTTTTTTAATGGGAAGTACCGAAGATATCAACATCAGGGTTGAAGCCGGCGAAAAAATTGGTTCGTTCAGCCAGGAACTGATGGGAAGCGAACTGGAGATTGCCGGTGTTTTACGCGAAGTAAAAAC
>CAYWBV010000163.1:0-1971 GCA_964455785.1 uncultured Maribellus sp. | reverse complement strand
GTCGATACGGGCGCCTGTTGCTGAGCTGTTTTTTTATCCTGTGCATTCATAGTAATAGCCGCTCCCAAAATTAAAAGTGTAAAAATTGTCTTCATACTGTAATTAATACAATCGAAACCTCTGTTTGGTTTAGCGGGGTAGGTTAAGAAACGTGAATTCCAATGCCGGGATTGTCGTTTAAGGTGATTTTGCCGTTGATGATTTCGACGCCTTTATACGGGTCGTTGCTGATCAGGAGGTTGCCGTCCAAATCGGCCCAATCGACTTTTGGCGAAAGTTGCGCGGCTGCCGAAACTGCACACGACGTCTCGGTCATACAGCCAATCATTGTTTTCATCTGGTTTGCTGCAGCAAGTGTAATCATTTTATGGGCCTCGCGCATGCCGGTGCATTTCATCAGTTTAACGTTGATGCCGGAATAAATACCCAGTGCTCTTTTTACGTCGGCAAGGCGCTGTACCGCTTCGTCGGCGATAATGGGAAGCGGCGAGTGTTGTGTCAGCCACGCAATATCGTCCACATTTTCCTTGGGCATGGGTTGTTCCACAAACATAACCCCCTTTTCTTTCAGCCAGAAAATCATATCCAGCGCCATTAGTTTATCGGTCCATCCCTGGTTTACATCCACACAAAGGGGTGTGGCCGATACCGAACGGATGGTTTCAATCATTTCGCGGTCGTTTTCGCGGCCCAGTTTTACTTTCAGAATTTTATACAAACTGGCTTCCTCTACCTTTTCCCTCACCACTTCGGGCGTGTCGATACCGATGGTAAACGAAGTGTTTGGCGCGTTTTCAGCCGAAAATCCCCAGATTTTATGCCAGGGTTGCTTTATAATTTTTCCCGTCAAATCATGGAGCGCAATGTCAATCGAGGCTTTGGCTGCGGGGTTGCCGGGTGCACACTGGTCAACATAGTCCAGAATTTCGTCTAAACGAAAAGGATCAGTAAACTGCGACAAATCGAGCTTCGTTAAAAACTTTGCGGCAGTTTCGTGCGATTCACCAAGATAGGGTGGCATCGACGCTTCGCCGTAACCGGTAATTCCATCCAGTTTAATGCGGGTCAACATCACTGGCGTGGTCGAACGCGAACTGCCAGCGAGGGTAAATACATGTTTTAACTGCAAATGGTAGGGCTCAAAACTTAACTGAAGCCCTTTCTTGGGTAAAATTCCTTTCATTGCCGGAAATATAAATAAATCGTGTTTATTTTATTGTTGGTAAAAGCAAAGATAAAGAAGATCGTTTACTTTTATCAAAAAAAATAAAAATGGAAGGGAATACCTTTGACATACCGGTTATTTATCAGGATGAATATTTGATTGCAGTGAACAAGCCGGTTGAATTGCCGGTACATATCAACGATTTTATGGCTCCCGATGCGCCCTATTTAACAAAAATGCTGGCTGAAATTACGGGAAAACCGATTTTTAATATTCATCGACTGGATGCAAAAGCTTCCGGGGTGATAATCTTTGCCTTTTCAGCAGAATTGGCGCGAACGTTAAGCCTTCAGTTTGATCAAAAAACAACGCGGAAAACCTACTATGCTATTGTTCAGGGAAATCCGGGGGAGGGGAGTTTTACCAATAAACTCCAGGCAATGAAAAAGAAAAAGTTCAAAAAGGAGGCGGTAACCAATTTTAAAACCATTGGAACAGTTAAAACCGGCATCGCGCACAAGGGTACCCGCAATGTAGAATTAAGCCTGGTTGAAATTACTCCCGAAACCAACCGATGGCATCAAATCAGGCAGCACTTTGCCAAAAACAGGTTCGATGTGGTGGGCGACATTCAGCACGGCGATTTTGCCCTAAACAAAATATTGATGGAGGTTGCCGGTGCACAACGGCTCATGCTCCATATCGGGGAGCTGGAAATCTATTATCCCATTCTCAAAGAACGAATAGTTTTTAAAGCTGACCTCCCCCCTGAATTTGAATCGGTTTTAACCTATTTCTTATAAAAA
>CAYWBV010000162.1:0-8942 GCA_964455785.1 uncultured Maribellus sp. | reverse complement strand
GATCCTATCGCGCGCCAAATCCTTTTTTCTGTTGAAGATCCGGAAAAACACGCTCTCATGTATATTCCGGCCGTAAACTGGACCAGGGAAAACGGTTTTATGCTGGGTATGGCAATTCATAATGGTTTTATTATTCCAAAGCCCGTTGAATATTTGGTAATACCGTTTTATGCATTTGGCAACAACGATTTGGCGGGGTTTGGCAGGGTTTCCTGCAACATTTTACCTTATGAAAACATCATCAGGAAAGCGACGGTTTCACTTGAAGCTACACAATATGGCGCACCGGGCGACCAGAATTTCCAAAAAATAAAAACAGGGTTTGACCTTTATTTCAGAAACCGAAAGATGAATAATCCTTTAACCCAGTCGTTATTTGGAAATTATATTGCCGCCTCCGGCCTCTATCAGATTGAACTTGGGCAAAAAGCAAAAATGAATTCCTATTTGCAATTTGGATACCGGTTGGAGCAGCAGCGGTTCATCAACCCTTTCACCGTGCAGGCTACATTGGAAACGGGAAAATTTTACCAAAAAACTTCGCTGGAGTTGAATTACAAAATAAGCTATTACGGGCCACCCCAGGGATTGGATATCCGGTTGTTTGCAGGAACCATGCTGAAAGAGGATTCGAAAATCCCCTTTTACTCGTTTTCAACCAGTGGAAGAAGTGGCCGTGAACAATATCTTTACCAGGGATCGTACCCCGACCGTTTTGCTGTTTTTCCAGCCAATTTCTGGTCGCGGCAAATGAGCCTTTCCGAAGGAGGTCTGGTGTCGCCGGTAAACGGCAGCCTTGGTTACAGCCGCTGGCTTGTTTCCCTTTCATTTACAAGCAGTTTACCCGGCAAAATCAGTCGGTTGCCAGTGAAGCCTTTTGTAAATATTCTTCTGAATGATAAGAGTTTAGACAACGAAAACGATTCGCCCATTTTCGTTGAAGCAGGCTTAAAAACCGGTATCCGGGATATTTTCGAAATATATGTTCCATTGCTGGTTTCCAAAAACATTGATTTGGCAAGCGGGTCGTTCAAAAACCGGATTCGTTTTGTATTTTCACTCGACTCAATTAACAAACTGAAACTAACGGCAAAAAAATAATTCTGATTTTCCAAATGTGTGAATCATGTAACGATTAACAGGAATAGTGTAATACTTTTTAGTTGGAGAAGGTTAACCTTTACAGTGTACAATTTTGTACAAATAAAAATTTACCGTCATGCCAATATTAACTATTCTTGTCGTTATTGTTGTTGTCGGAGTTATTCTCTGGTTGGTAAACAGTTATATTCCCATGCAGCGTACCATTAAAAATATTTTGAATGCCGTTGTCATAATTATTCTTGTAATATGGTTGCTCAACGTATTCGGAGTACTGGACAGTTTAAAGAACGTGACCGTTTAGTTACAGACCTTAAAACCAACCCCCTCTTCTTCCAACCTCATAAGCAACTTAAAATGAATACCTTTTGCGTGTCATTATTTTCAGAATGTGGGAATTATGTAATTTTTTTTAAAAATTATGTAACGTATTTTTCTGTTTAAAAACGGAGCTTTGTTGTTTCGCCACACTTTGAAAGTAAATTTTCAAATATGCATAAATCATCATTAAATCAAAATCCCGGAGATATTTTAGGGGGAGCAATAACAAAACCTGCATTGGAAGAGGCTTTAATTGACTCCGAAATTCGTTATCGCCGATTGTTTGAATCGGCCAAAGACGGGATTCTTATTCTTGATGCCAAAACAGGGATGATCGTTGATGTAAATCCCTTTTTAATTGATTTGCTTGGCTATACTAAACAAGATTTCACCAAAAAATCAATCTGGGAAATAGGCGCTTTTCAGGATATTTATGAGAACCGGGAAAAATTTATGGAGTTGCAACAAAAGAAATACGTCAGGTACGATGATTTACCGCTCCAAACGTCAACCGGAAAAAAAATTCATGTTGAATTTGTAAGTAATGTATATTTGGAAGACCAGCGCGAAGTAATCCAATGTAATATCAGGGACATTACCGAACGTACGAACATTCAAAACGAAATAAAATTTCAAGCCGACCTGATTAATAATGTAGGCCAGGCTGTTATTGCAACCGACTTGCCGGGAAATGTTGTTTACTGGAACAAAACTGCAGAAAAAATATACGGGTGGTCCTCTGCTGAAGCAATCGGACAAAATATTATCCACCTGACACCTGCCCTGCAATCAAACGAACAAGCCATAAACATCATGGAAAAATTAAATGCAGGAGAAACATGGATCGGAGAATTTCTTGTAAAGAGAAAAGACGGAAGTAGTTTTCCTGCATTTGTAACCGATACGCCAATACTCGATTCAAATGGAAAATTAACAGGTATCATAGGAATCTCGAGCGACGATACCCAACGCAAACGTGCCGAAACAGAATTAACAGAAGCCAGGGATAAAGCGGAAGAAAGCGACCGATTGAAATCGGCTTTTCTGGCCAACATGAGCCACGAAATCCGCACGCCGATGAACGGCATTCTCGGTTTTGCCGAATTGCTCCGCACGGAAGACTTAACAGACGAGGAACAGTTAAAATTTATTGGTATCATCGAAAAAAGCGGCACCCGGTTGCTCAATCTCATAAACGACATTATTAGCATTTCCAAAATAGAATCAAATCAAATGGATATAACTTTTTCAGATGTGAATATAAATTCACAGGTTGAAGACATTTATAATTTATTCAGGCCAGAAGCTGAAGAAAAGAAATTGAAAATTTCTTTCAAAAATGGTTTGCCTGCCCAAAAGGCGACAATAAAAACCGACAGTAAAAAAGTTTATACCGCGCTCGCCAACCTGGTTAAAAACGCAATAAAGTTTACAACAACCGGTTCCATTCAATTGGGTTACCTTAAAAAAGGTAACTTTTTTGAATTTTTTGTAAAAGACAGCGGTTCAGGAATTCGGCTGGGAAAGAAAGAAATCATTTTTGAACTGTTCAGGCAAGGCAGTGAAGCGCTGACCCGGAATTACGAGGGAGTCGGCCTGGGATTATCCATCTCAAAAGCTTATATCAGGATGCTGGGTGGAGAAATTTGGGTGGAAAATAATGCCGAAAGAAATGTAAATGCTTCAGGCTCCACTTTCTTTTTTACCATACCTGTTTGCCCGCCGTTGAGAGTAACCTCTTTTATACCTGTAACGATGAAAGGGAATCGACCAGCAGATTTCGGTACGCCGGAGAAAAAGGAAAAAGTATTTTACCATGAATAAACAAACAAAACCAGCAACCAAACCCGGCAAACTGCGCCAGGCAGCGGAATTGCTGCTTAAGAAAAAAAAACAAAATCCGGATACACCTGCAACCGAATCCGATAATGTAAAACTTATACACGAGCTCGAAGTACACCAGATAGAACTGGAAATGCAATATGAAGAACTTAAACAGGCGAAGGAAAAAGCAGAACTTGCAGAAAAAAAATATACTGAATTATATGATTTCGCCCCTTCAGGATACATAACGCTTACAAAAGAAGGTGAAATTATCGATTTAAATAATAGTGCAGAACGTTTGTTGGGAAAGGAACATTCACACCTGATTAAAAGTAGTTTTGGATTTTTTGTTTCATCGGATACCAGGGCCGTTTATAATCTTTTCCTGCAAAAGATATTCAAAAACAAATCAAAAGAAACCTGTGAACTTAAATTGGTAACCGGCGACGATTCAGTTAAATATATACTTGTCAACGGCACAATCAGCTATATCGACGAAAAATGCCTTGTGACCCTGGTTGACATTACAAAGCTCAAACACGCTGAGAACGAACTGGTAAAAGCCAAAGAAAGAGCAGAAGAAGGCGACAGGTTGAAATCAGCTTTTCTGGCTAACATGAGCCACGAAATCAGAACACCCATGAATGGGATACTGGGTTTTACGGAGCTGCTTAAAACGCTAAAGTTAAAAGGTGAGGATCTGCAAAACTATATTGGCATTATCGAGAAAAGCGGCGCACGCATGCTCAATATCATAAACGATATCATCAGCATTTCCAAAATAGAATCACACCAAACTGAAATTTCGCTTTCAGATACAAATATAAACGAACAGGTGGAGTACATTTATCACTTTTTCAAACTGGAAGCAGAACAGAAAAAATTGTCTGTTTCTTTTACAAATGCGCTACCCGTAAACGAGGCATTTGTGAGTACTGACCGTGAAAAAGTGTATGCTGTGCTCACCAACCTGGTAAAAAATGCAGTTAAGTTTACACAAACCGGATCCATTGATTTGGGTTACAAAGTGAAAGGCAAATTTTTTGAATTTTATGTAACCGACAGCGGCCCCGGAATTCCGGATGAACAGAAAGAAATCATTTTTGACCGGTTTCGGCGGGGCAGTGAAACAATAGCCCGGAACCAGGAAGGAGCCGGCCTGGGGTTGTCCATTTCAAAAGCTTATGTTGAAATGCTGGGTGGAAAAATTTGGGTGGAAAATAACACCGAGAGAAATAGTAAAACTTCAGGCTCTACTTTCTTTTTTACCATACCAACCCATCCGGCTGAGGAAATCAATCGTTTTACCCCGGTTAAAACACCGGATAAATCAACAAAAAACGAAACCAAAAAACTGAAGATTTTAATTGTTGAAGATGATGAAACTTCAGAAATGCTTATGATTAAGTTGGTTGAAAAATTTGCAAAAAAAATATTAAAAGCAACAACCGGAGTTGAAGCAATTGAAGTTTGCCGTAAAAATCCCGACATCGATTTGGTTCTGATGGATATAAACTTGCCGGAAATGGATGGTTATGAAGCTACCCGGAAAATTCGTGAATTTAATAAGGATGTGGTTATTATCTCACAAACTGCCTATGCATTAGTCGGCGACAGGGAGAAATCATTAGCGGCAGGTTGTAATAACTATCTTTCAAAACCAATAAGCAGAGTTGGTTTAAAAAAAATGGTAAACCAATATTTTTAAGAATCGGCCAAATCTCAAAATGTGTGAATGATGTAATTTATTTCAGAAATTATGTAACTGTTTAGGGGATAAAGAGAAATACCTTTGGTAATAAAAGATAATCAATGGTGTTCAAAAAAGTTTTACATCGAAAATTAACCAGACTCCAGAAGATAAAGGTATCCACCAGGATTTGGAAGGTTGAGATAAATATACCTTGTAAATTGAATGTGCAGAAAAAAGATGAGGATATAAAAATGATTGGATGGACCATTTGCCAGGTGCTTAACTAACAAAAAAACGCTCCGGTAAAAAAAAAAATGACCGGAGAAAAAAATTGTACATAACAGGATTAATAACATATAATAATTAAAAGAAAAAAATCATGGGAAATTTACTTTACATCATTGCAGTAATCCTGATTATCGGATGGGCAATCGGATTTATAGGTTACAATGCGGGCGGCATTATACACATCCTTCTTGTCATTGCAGTTATTGCAATAATTCTCAGGGTTATTCAGGGGAAAAGGGTATTATAAAAAGAATTAAAAAAGAAATGTTTTGAAACTTTGTTTTCTGTACATCAATAAGCGTCCAATATTATTGATGGATTTGGTTTAGTTTGGTTTAGTGGGTTTTTAGTAAAAATGTGGGCGCTCTGCCCACATTTTTTTCCTGGAATTCTGAGGGTATTATCGATTAACAAATTCAAAATGAAAAATAATATTATTCCATTATTTATCGCATTTTTTCTAACCGGGTGTGCTTTAAACCTGGTAACAGGCCGTAAACAATTGAGTTTAGTCCCGGAATCGGAGCTGCAATTGATGGCCGTCAGCGAGTACAGTTCATTCTTGTCGGAACACAAGGTATTACGCCCGGGCAGCAACAAAGACGCGGCAATGGTTGATCGCGTGGGCGCCCGGATTTCAAACGCAATTACAAAATACTACAACAGCCAGGGAAAACAATCGGTGATTGCCGGGTATAAATGGGAATTTAATACCGTTGACAGTAAAGAAGTAAATGCCTGGTGTATGCCCGGTGGAAAAGTGGTTGTTTATACGGGTCTAATTCCGGTAACGCAAAACGAAACAGCGCTGGCCATTGTTGTTGGCCACGAAATTGCCCATGCCATTGCAAAGCATGGCAGCGAACGCATGAGCCAGGGAATGATACAACAACTGGGTGGCGTTGCATTACAGGTTGCCTTATCGCAAAAAACCGAGGAAACACAGAATTTATTTATGCAGTCGTATGCTATTGGAAGCCAGGTAGGGGCAATGTTGCCCTGGTCGAGGCAGCAGGAAACGGAAGCCGACCAGTACGGGTTAATTTATGCGGCAATGGCGGGTTACAACCCGCAGGAAGCAATTCCCTTCTGGGAAAGAATGTCGGCAGCAGGCGGGGCAAACCCACCGGAATTTTTGAGTACACACCCTTCCGACGAAACCAGGATAAGGAAACTAAAACAGTTTATGCCGGAAGCCATAAAATATTATACCAAAAGCCATTGAACTGAAAAGGTGATCCTGAAAAACCGGAAATGTGAAAGCAGGATAAAACTGTGAATAATGTAAATCATTTCCGAAATTGTGTAACACCTTTTATCCCGGGAAAGCCGACCTTTAATCCATAAGTTATTTAATCAATATTAAAAATAAAAATCATGAGTTCAGGAAAAGTATTGTTAGGTGTATTGGCAGGCTTAGCCGCCGGAGCATTGGCAGGGATTTTATTTGCTCCTGCAAAAGGATCGAAAACCCGCAAAAGGATATTAAAAAAAGGTGAAGACTTTACAGACAGTCTTAAAGAAAAATTCGATGAATTGCTTGAAATCATTACCGAAAAATTCGACAAAGTAAAGGAAGAGGTGTCCGATTTAACCGAAAAAAAAGCGGCCAAACCGGAAGCGACAGAATAAGTTGCAACAAGTTTTGCATTTTAAAAGTCTCGGGCTGATGAAAATGTTCCAATCGGAATAAAACAGAAACATGAAAACAGAAACATTGAATACCAAGTTCCCTGTTGAGGTAAACAGATCGGTTATTGATTCATTGTGTTCTTTCAATTTGCTCATTTGGATTGAAAAGAAAAAACAAAAACTGGCCTGGCTGAATGGGGAATTACATTCAATGGTTCTTTTAAACCAGTTTGACAAGCAGATTTTGCTTACCACTTTACATTCTAATTTGAATAAACATTCGTAAAAAAAAACAACATTATGTCAGAAACTTTGGAAGACAATGTGAGGTTAATCGAATCGCTGCTGGAAAGCGCCTTTGATTATGGTAAATCGGGCTACGAACTGGTAAAGCTCAAAACCGTTGACAAAATATCGGATGTGGTATCGTCATTCATTCCTCATTCGGTTGTTTTTGTTATTATAATATTATTCACGCTTTTTTTCAATTTGGGCCTGGCTTTCTGGCTCGGTGAAATCCTTGGAAATACATTTTACGGATTTTTTGTAGTAGCCGCTTTTTATGGAATCATGGGGCTTGTTCTGCACTTGTTTATGCACAAATGGCTTAAAAAGAAGATTTATACTTTTCTGATTAAACAGTTACTAAAATAAAAAAAGATGGAAAATATAACTTCCCCGGAAGAGCTTAAGAATGCAATCCAAATCATTGAGAATGAGCAAACTGTTCTTTTATTGCGGATGAAGAAGCAGTTCTTCCTCATGTACGAGAGTTTAAAGCCAGTTAACCTTATTGAAAACACGTTAAAGGAAATCAGTTCATCGCCTTATCTGGTGAATAACATTATCGGTGCTGCTATTGGGTTGGTTACCGGCTACCTGTCGAAAAAGGCCGTTATTCGCCAGTCAGACAGTAAGCTGCGAAAGCTTTTGGGCTATATTTTACAATTTGGCGTTACCAACCTTGTCGCTCAAAATCCGGAAACCATTAAGTCGTTCGGCCATTATATTTTTCAGCATATTTTCAGAAAAAAAGAAACCAACTATTCAAAACAGTGAAGGACAAGGAAAGTCAAATTCCGCTCTACGTTAAAACTACTCTCATTCTAATCGGTTTATTTGCTGTTTTTTCCATATTATATTTTGGTCAAAATATAATTGTCCCGCTTGTTTTTGCCACAATAATTGCCATTGTGCTTCACCCGGTGGTAAATCTGTTTATCCGGATAAAAATGAACCGCGTTGTGGCCATTATAATTGTAATGCTGCTTACCTTTTTAATGATTGCCTTATTTGGTATTCTTCTGTTTTCGCAGGCAAGCAGGTTCACCGAATCGTTACCAAAATTGCTGGATAAGTTTACCGAAATTCTTAATCAAATCATATTCTGGATATCAAATCATTTCGATTTAAGCGCCAAAGAGATTACAACATGGATCACAACGACCAAAAACGACCTCATCGGAAGCGCTGAAATCGGCCAAACCATCGTCAGCGTTGGCGGCATATTGGCCTTTTTGTTTTTAATCCCGGTGTATGTTTTTATGATTTTATTTTATCAGCCCCTTTTAATTGAGTTTTTTCACCGGTTATTCGGGAAGAGTAACCGAAGTAAAGTGAGTGAAATTATAAATCAGATAAAAACACTTATTCAACGTTACCTCATCGGACTCCTTATTGAAGTTGTTATAATTTCTGCATTATATACCATTGGGCTTTTGATATTGGGAATAGAATACGCTTTAATTCTGGGAATTATGGGCGCACTTTTTAACCTGATTCCTTATCTCGGTTCAGTTATGGCTGCTTCAATACCCATGTTGATTGCAGTGGCAACAAAATCATCTCCCTGGTTTGCCTTGCTGGTTTTGGCGCTCTATATATTTATTCAGTTTATCGACAACAATTTTATTGTACCCAAAATAGTTGCTTCGAAAGTTAAAATTAACGCGCTTGCCTCCATTGTTGCGGTAATATTATTTGGCGCTTTGTGGGGTATTTCGGGTATGCTTGTCGCTATCCCCCTGACTGCGATAACAAAACTAATTTTTGATCACATCCCTTCGTTAAAACCCTGGGGGTT
>CAYWBV010000161.1:0-8957 GCA_964455785.1 uncultured Maribellus sp. | reverse complement strand
GGTCACCTCGCGCCAGATTTTCAGCGGATCTTTCACAAATCCCGGGGCGGCGTTTCCCACTTTTGTCGGGTAGCTCGAAATGCCGGGGTGCCCTTTACAATCCACCTGGATATAATCGGGCTGAACCATGGTCAGCAGGCTGTCTATCATTTCTGCAGTGAAAGTCTTCCCGACAGCGCCGTCGTTTTTGTTTGCATGAAAATCGAAATGCAGCCCAAAGAAACTATCGCTTCGTCGCAACGTTTGTTTTTCTGTTTCTGTTTCCGTATTTGGTTTTTCAGGCGAACAGGAAAACAAAAAAAGGCCAGCAGCCACACACAGGAAAACCAACCGGATTGAGATTCTTTTTTCAGTCGTATTCATATCTTAGGTTTTAAATTTATTTACATCCATTACAAGCCAGTTACACTCCCAGAAACAGAAAAGAACTTGTCTTTCGTTAACCGGCAGAGAGGAAAAGTCATAAAAAAATCAGACCAAAAAGGATTTTACCGCCTGTATTTTAATTAGAATTTGTTCCTTCATTTTAATATTAAGTTTCAAATCATAAGCCTCCTTTACTCACCACTTTTCTCTGCTGATATACTTTCAAAATGTTTGTATCGTATTCTTCCCCTGTTATTTCATTCTCTGTAAAACTTGTTATGAATATGTTTTGGTCTTTTGTCCGGTTGTAATCATATACAATATAAATTCTGCCGTCTTTGTCCTGTTGCCCGTCGGGATATGCCGCACGGAGCCTTTCGTCGAGCAGCGGTCCTTTCGACCAGGTTTGTCCGTCGTCTTTCGAGATAAAAGCCATCAAATGAGAGCGCGCGGTTTTTACGTTTATCGGGCCATGTTTTACAAGTAAGAGGTTCCCCGATTGTAATCTTCGGATAAAAAATCTTGAATTGGTATGTTTGATTTCAGAAACAATAGGCGGAGTCCACGATTTACCGCCATCGGCAGAAGAACTTTCGCCGATTCCGCTTTGCAACCGGATCAGCATCCAAAGCGAACCATCATTTTTTTCGACAACCGAATGTTCATCAAAATTACGCTCCTGCTTCGGAACATTCACTGCACCACGTTCCTGCCAGGTTTTTCCGTGGTCGGAGGAAATAACCAGCCTTGCACTGTTATCGACATACCTCGAAGAAGGGATAATAGCCCACTCGCCACCAGATAAAACAACCGGTTTTCCCATCATCGTACCTTCTGTGATACGCCAGGGTTCCGACCATTCCGGGGATTTACAATCGGGTTGAGTGGTAGTAATTGCCCATAATCCGGCATTTGCTCCCTGCTGAGCCCAGAAAATCCAAAGTTTTCCATTTGGGTCAATCCAGGCCTGCGGGTCGTATGCTCTTTCCTGCCCGCTACCGTCAGGGTCAATTGCAAGAATTTCCTCCCAGCTATTTCCTTTGTCTTTGCTTACGGCAACAACAACATAATTATTCTGATCTTCGGCGGGAGTAATTCCGGCATACCAGGTAACCCACATACAACTGTCGCTGACGGCAAGGCTCGGAATCCCGGTAAATTGCCTGTTTTTCGCCTGATAATTCTCATTTAATGAAGGATTTTTGATGGTTGCAGGCGGAGAATATGTTTCACCAGCACCCTGTGCAAACGTGTTGGCACACAGAAAAACACCAATCGAAGTCAAAAATAATATTTTAAATTTCCCCTTCATTTTCTCATACTACAAAACATTAAGGCTTCCCTCCAACTGTGTATCAGCCGCATTTCTCCCGATGAACACTTTAAATTCGCCGGGTTCCACTCCGAATTTCAGTTCGCGGTTCCAGAAGCCAAAACTCCGGTACGGGAGTGTCAGCACAACTTCCCTGCTTTCGCCAGCGTTGAGGCTGACCCTTTTAAAGGCTTTCAATTCCCGGAGAGGACGGACAACCGGAGCCAGTTCGTCGTGCAGATAAAGTTGCACAACTTCGTCGCCTTTTACTTTTCCGGTATTCTTCAGTGTAAATTTTACTTCCACTGTTCCGTCTTTTTTCACTTCTGAAGGCAAAACCAGGGCGGAATATTCAAAGGAGGTATAGCTCAATCCAAATCCAAAGGAGAACATCGGTTTCCCGTCGTCGTCGTTATACACGTAGTCGCGCCCCGATGGTTTTATGTTGTAATAAACCGGCAACTGCCCGGCGTGGCGCGCCCATGAAAAGGGCAGGCGGCCTCCCGGATTATTGTCGCCAAACAGCGTTTCAGCAATGGCAATGGCGCCCTGTTCTCCGGGATACCAGGCTTCGAGCATGGCATCAACATTATCAATCCAGTTTCTGACATCGACAGTGGAACCATTTTGCAGCACCACTACCGTTTTTGTGCCGCTGGCCGCCAGTTCTCCAATCATTTTTTCCTGGTCGAGGTTAATAACCGGGGCTTCGGCATCTTCTACAATCATTGCATTATCAAGGCTTTTCGCCGTCCTCACCGGTTTCGACGGTAAAGCCAGCAGGCTCCGGTCGTGCCCTTCGCCTTCGCGAATAGAGCCAAAGAAAATTACAACGTTGCACGTTTTTGCCAGCGAAGCAACATCAGTTCCGGGCTGGTGCAAAACAACTTCGGCTTTTCCTTTCAGCCGTTCGGCAATTGCCTGGTAAGGAGTGGGCGCACCGTCGCCTTTCCAACCGCCGTAAGGGCCGGAATAGTCGCCCAGGCTGAGCACATTGGCGGCAGGGCCAAACAAACCCACACGTTTAATTTTTGAATCTGACAAAGGGAGGATTTCGTTTTTGTTTTTCAACAAGGTCATCACCTTGCGGGCAGCCTCCAGTGCCAACTGTCTGTGTTCCGGGCAGCGGACAATCTCATCGGCTTTGGCGGCATCGACAAACGGCTGGTCGAACAAGCCCAAATCGAATTTGCAGATAAGTACCCTCCGGAGCGACTGGTCGATTTGTTTTTCCGAGATCCGTCCACTTTGAACCAGTTTCAAAAGATCAGGATAACCCCGTGGCAAATCCACATCCAGACCAGCTTCGAAACACTGCGCCTGCGCGTCCTGATAACTTTCAGCCAATTTGTGAGCTTTGTAAACGCCATTTACCCCGCTGTAGTCGGAAACTACAAATCCTTTAAAACCCCACTCGCCGCGCAAAATATCATTCAGCAAAACGTTGTTGTTGTGGCACGGGACACCGTCAATCGAATTGTAGGCCGCCATAACGGAACGTGCGCCACCTTCGACAAAACAGGCCCGGAATGGTTCGAGAAAAGTTTCGCGAAGTACCCGCCACGAATTGTTTGACGAATAGGAATCGTGTCCGGCATCGCTGTAATTATCCACAAAATGTTTGGGCGTGGCAATTACCCCACCCTGCTCCAACGCTTTGGTGTAGGCCACTCCCATTCGCGAAACCAGAAAAACATCTTCTCCGTAACTTTCTTCGGTTCGTCCCCAGCGCGGGTCGCGTGAAATGTTGACCACCGGCGCCAGTACCTGACGGACACCCACCGCCCGCAACTCTTTGGTGACCACCTGCCCGACCTGAAAATAAAATTCATCGTCGAAAGCAGCAGCCATGCCGATGCTTTGCGGGAAACAGGTAGCATTTCCCCACTGGGCGCCATGCAGCGCCTCGCCGTGCTGAAGCACAGGAATCCCCCAACGGCTGGCCTCAACCGATTTCCGGGTGTCGTTATTAATCGCACCGGCACAGGCACTGGCCGAAACCGGCGCTTTGGCATCCTTGTGCATAAAATGCCCAATGTTGCGCACATTTCCCACCCTGAAATCACGGTCTTTGTATTCATTCATAAACTTCATCTGGCTCTGCAACTGGAAGACTTTCTCTTCCAAAGTCATGCGCCCAATCAAATCATCGGCCCGTTTTTCGGACGGAAACGCCGGATTTTGGTAGGGATATTTTTGCTGTGCCGAAAGCTGTATAAATCCGAGAAATACAATTACTACCAAGAGATAATATTTATTTTTCATTATCGCCTACTATTGAATTTGAAAACTTGTCTTTTCCGGTAATGCTTTTCGGTAACTGGTGATATTTAACCCGATGCTGTCGAAAGGAATTTTCTGAAATTTCAACTCATTTAGTATCATCTCATTTTCAGGATATAATTTCCCGTTTGCCACATCGATAAAAGATGGAACTCCCTTTTCGATGTAATTATTTTCAATTACTATTTCTTCAACATCCCGGTCAATATCTTTCCATTTTCCGCCGTAACTTAAGTTTGTCCTGAAAACATTCCCTTTGGGACTGCACGGGTCACCCCAATCCAGCAACTTAGCCAGTGATGGATATTTTGTACTGTAAGGAGGTTTATTAAACTCAACCTCCTCAAGTTTCTCATACATTTGCCATACTTCCCCTTTTTGCATCGAACTTCGGGCCCAGTTCATTCCCCTGGCATCGAGATGAATGGAAGGCTGGCACTCGACAAAGACATTATTTTCCACCCTGTTATCGTGGCCTCCGCCCACAAAAGCAGCGCTGCCGGCCTTGTAAAAAACATTTCCGTAAATGGTGGTACCGCTGGCTGCATCGTCGAGATAAACGGCATTTACTCCCAGATGCCCGGGACCGTACAAATGATGAAAGAAATTATAACGGACTACATTTCCGCGCTGGGTCCAGTCGCGGCCAATGTAAAACGCCCCCACATCGCCGGTTTCGAGCGCAATACTGTGCACTTCGTTGTATTCCAGAATATTTTCGTTTCCGCCAAATAAAACGCCGGTGTGCGGGGCATCGTGGATGTAATTGTGCGACAGCAGGTTCCCTACTCCCTGCAAAAGAATGGCAGGACGATAGGTTTTGTTTATCCGGCTGTAATGATGAATGTGGTTATTGATTGCAAAATTATGGCCGGGCTGGAGGGTTTTCCTGTCGCCGCCGTGAATAATTACGCCGCCGTCGCCGATGTTGTAAATATCGCAATCCTGTACGCCGTTAAAAGTACCGCCTTCAATTGTAATGGCATTTGAGCCAATATTCCGGATGACACACCCCCTGACCAAATTGTTGCTGCCTCCTGAAATTTTGATGGCCTCACCTCTCGAACATTCAAAAATGATACCCTCCAGATTTACATGTTCTGAACTATCCATTTTTACCATCAGATTCTCAAGAACCGAAACCATCGCCACGTCCTGTTCTCCGTCTGTCGGCGGCCAGAAATACAACATGCCGGTTTCCCGGTCGAGGTACCATTCTCCGGGACTGTCGAGTTCTTCCAGAATATTCAGCGCATAGTAACGCTGTTCGCGCACATATCCGTAAATATGGTGTGGTTCGGCAATAATAAACTCTTTCTCTTGGGTGTTAATTTTATCGACTTTTATATACGAATCGGCCCAGTCCCAAGTCCAGTAACCATGCAGCCAGATATCTTTTTCCTTCAACCACGAAGAGGGGCGGTCGCCGTTGTACTCAAATCGTCCGTAATGTTTACCGGAAGAAATTCCAAAACGGGAAATCCTCTCTTCCCCGGGATTGACCAGTACCCCGGATTGTGGCACCGAAGCGATCTTCATCCACTCCCCGGAATTGGGATAACGCGCCAGCGTCATCGGTTCGCCGTTAAAAAAGAGTTCGAGGGCAGCAGGCTGGCATTCGTGCCCAAACCCGGTTGGCTTAATGGTGCCAAAGTCTGAGATTCCCAAAACCTTCAGGTCGGCCTGCCGGATTTTATCGTGATACATTTTATTGATTCTCGACTTCGCTGTTTCATCACTGAGCGGTTTGAAATTACTGACCACTTCGCCGCCGATAAAACGGACTTCCTCGTCAGGGTATGCCCTGTAACTAACCGGACAGTTTTTGGCGCCGCTGTCGTCGCCGGTTAATTCTATGGTTTGATGAACCGGGTAAATCCCTTTTCGCAGATAAACGGTGATTCTGCCATTGGGTAATTTTGCTTTACCTTGCTTGTTGTTTCGTACGGTTTCCTGTGCCTTTTCAATACTTTTAAAAGGTTGTTCAACCGTACCGGGATTCATGTCATTCCCTTCAGGCGAAACATAATAAGCGATCTCTTTTTCGCCTGAAGAACAGGAAAGCAGAAAAAGAAACAGATAAAAGAAAACTATGGAATTCGAAATCTTCATAATCTCTGTTTTATAGATTTATAATTTAACCACCATTTCTTCTCCCTGGCAATCAACCATTTGAGGCACAATATCACTCCCCTCGCCGACTTTTACAACATGGAATGTCCGTCGGACAAGGTTTCCGGGAAAGGTGCCTTCGGGCTTAGAAATCATCAACGTTTTTTCCGAATCGTTGTACCGGAAAGTAATTTTCTGATACTGCCCGTTCCGGTAGTTTAAATTGTCGTTTTCATCTTCATAAAGAGTAAAGGTGGCATCGGCTCCCGGATAAACCCGCAACTCAATCGGGTCGGCTGGTTTTTCGGTGCTGAACTGTACAACCGGGCCCATCGGGATTATGGAACCGGCTTTTACAAACAACGGCATGGTTTCAATCGGAGCATCTGCTGTAATTTCCTGTCCGCCGTCGAATTCTTTTCCCGTCCGGAAATCGAACCACCGGCAACCTTCCGGCAGATAAACCTGACGGCTGGTTGCGCCAGCTTCGGTCACCGGGCATACCAGAAAATCTTTTCCGAACATAAACTGGTCGGTAATATTATGCACTTTTGGGTCGTCCATAAAATCGAACGGCAGGCCGCGCATGATGGTAAACCCATCGAAAGTAACCTGTGCCGAAAGTGAATAAATGTACGGCAACAGACGGTAGCGCAAATTAATATAGTTGGTCAGTATCTTCTGCTTTTCGGCGCCAAACGACCACATTTCGTTGGGGCCGGTGCGGTCGCCGGGATAACGCCGCCCGTGAGCACGAAAAACCGGACAGAAAGCGCCATACTGAAACCAGCGGGTAAACACTTCCTGGTAGGCAGGGGCGGCAGGGTTGCCGCCTTTGTAACCGCCAATGTCGGTAGTCCAGTAGGGAATTCCCGACATACAAAAATTCAGGCCGGCAGGGATTTGTTTTTTCAACTCGTCAAAGCTGGTTTCAATATCGCCCGACCAGACGGTTGTCCCGAATTTTTGCTGGCCGCTGAACCCCGAACGGGTCAGGATAAATACCCGTTTATCACTTTCTTTTACCTGGTTTTCATACACGTTTTTTACATCGAAATATGAATAGATATTCAGATATTTTGCTGCGATTCCCAAATGGCATTTACTTTTATAAAGAGCTTCCCTATTCTCGGGTTCGGTGGCGTCGAACCACCAGCCGTCCACACCTTTATCGAGATAGCCTTCTCTAATTAAATTGAAATACAATTCCCCTGCAGCCGGGTTAAACGCATCGTAAACCTGCGAATTAAAAGAGGCCATCACATCGAGCAGATATCCTTTCTCGTTGAACAATTCCCAGTTTTTTGTTTTGGGGGTAAACGACGGCCAGGCCGAAACCAGCAATTTGCAATTGTATTTTTCGTGCAGGGTTTTTATCATTTGTTCCGGATCCGGAAAATCCTTTTCATCGAATAAGAACGAGCCGAATCCGTGATTTCCCCAGTGGTAATAATCAAGAATAATTACGTCCATCGGGATTTTCAGTTCGCGTTGTTTCTTCACCACGCCCATCAGTTCAGCTTCGGAACGATAACGGTTGCGGCTTTGCATGTACCCCAACGCCCAGCGAGGGTACATCGGGGCTTCGCCGGTCAGTTCGCGGTTCCGGGCAACCAGTTCATCGAAGTTTTTCCCTTTAACGAAATAATACTGAATTTTATCGCCGATGTCAGACCAAAGAAAGGAACTATCAGAAGAATCGTTAAAAACAGTCCGGGAATAATTGTCCCACAACAGCCCGTACCCGTTGGTTGATAACAAAAAAGGAACGGCCACCTCAATATTTTCCTGCACCAATTCTATTTTCAATCCCCGCAGGTTGAGTTGTCCGTGCCGGTGTTGCCCCAGTCCGAAAAGCGCCTCTTCCGGCTGCCAGTTAAAATGCTGTACAAGGTGGTTTTGTTTTCCCACCGTTTCGTCTTCAAAAGGAAGGATTTCGCTACCGGTTGCCGACAACAAAAGCTGGTTGTTCCGGTCGTAAAAGCTGATTTCACCCGAAGGAAGTTCCACTGAAACCAGCAAGCTATCGGTTAAGAGTTCAATTTTATCCGGTTTTTCGTCAATAGAGAAGAAGGCATTTCCTCCCGACTTTTCCTCGACAATCATGCTTGGTGCGTATAATGCCGAATCGCCTACAGAAACCGCAACTTTCACAACCTCGGGAGTAATTACTTCAAGCGCCAGTTTTTTGCCCGTTTCCGCTTTTTTAATAGCCGGAAATTCAACAACAAGCCCCTTTTCGGTTTTTATAATTTTTGTTTTTGAACACCCTGTAAAAACAGTAAGGAACATCAACAGAAAATAAATCTCTTTTTTCATGCCTGTCTATTTTATATTGGATGAAAATTCATTATTTCGAAAACTGAAGGTTGCTCTTTCCAATATCTTTTGAAGTGGCTACGGCAATTCCCCGGTTTCCATTGTCGTCAACAGCACAATAAAAATGATAAACAATTCCGTCTTCCTTAATTACGAAGGGTTTATGGGCATAGCGGCTGTCGAAATTTTCTGATGGGCTGATTAAATTGTCGCCAGTCCAGGGGGTCCAGTTGACCAGGTCATACGAACAGGCAAAACGGTCGAAAGCGCCTGGTTTCCAGAATGCACCGAAATAAAACATCACCCACACATCGCCGATTCGGGTGATAAAGGCATCTCCCGAAATTCCGGTCTGGTGGTCGATCACCGGTTCTGCGCCCAAACGTTTCCAGTTGACCATGTCATCGGAAACAGCCATGGCAATCCGCTCGGCCACTGCTTTTCCGTTGGGTTTATCACTGCCTTTCGCATTGTAAAACATCACAAACGGGTGGCCCGTATTTTTTGCTTTGTCCCAAATCACCGAACTTTTATAAATGGTGATGTTATCGTACCAGCGAACATC
>CAYWBV010000160.1:0-8965 GCA_964455785.1 uncultured Maribellus sp. | reverse complement strand
GTGTCGCAGCCGGTGGAAGGCGATTTTATTCTTTCGGCCAATCTGAAATTTTTGGTAGAAGGCGTCGATCCCCATCGGAAAATCGGGTTGATGATTCGGAATTCGGGTGAAGAAAATGCGGTTTATATGGATGGCGCGGTGCATGGCGACGGGTTGACTTCGTTGCAGTATCGTAAAAAAACAGGCGGCGAAACGTTGGAAATACCATCGGAAAGGAAGGCGCCGGATTTTGTTCAGGTGGAGAGAAAAGGCAACCGTTTTGTTTTCAGGATTTCGGAAAACGGGAGGCCGCTCGAAGAAGTGGGTGAAGTTGTGCTTGATATGGATAATACAGTACTCGCCGGAATGTTTGTGGGGTCGCACAATGAAAAAGTGCTGGAAAAAGCAGAGTTCAGGAATGTGAGACTCGAAAAACCGGCACCTGAAAATGTGGACGGTTACCGCAACCTTTCACCCAGCCGCCTCGAAATTCTGGATACTGAGACCGGACTCCGCAGTTTGATTTACGAAACCGAAACCCACATCGAAGCGCCCAACTGGTCGCGTAACGGGAAGTTTTTAATTTATAACTCGGGCGGGAAACTGTACAAATTCGACCTTAAAAAAAGAGTTCCGGAGGAAATAAACACCGGCAATGTTGTTTCAAACAACAACGATCACGGGATTTCGTTTGATGGGAAAATGCTTGCTATCAGTAGCAGCACCGAAGTTAACGGGGGAAACCGTTCTATTATTTACACCGTCCCGGTGAAAGGCGGCACGCCAAAAAGAATTACCGGACAAGGGCCTTCGTACTGGCACGGCTGGTCGCCCGACGGAAAGTGGCTGACCTACTGCGCTGAGCGAAACGGTAACTACGATGTGTATAAAATCCCGGCGGATGGGGGAACGGAAATCCGGCTGACTACCGCCGAAGGATTGGACGACGGCCCGGAGTATTCTCCCGATGGAAAGTTTATCTATTTTAATTCGACACGGACAGGGACTATGCAGATATGGCGGATGAAACCCGACGGCTCGGAACAGGAACAAATAACCACCGATCATTTTCAAAACTGGTTTGCGCATCCCTCGCCCGACGGAAAACAGTTGATTATGATTTCGTATCTGCCCGAGGTGCCTGCCAACTCGCATCCTCACAACCAAAGAGTTATGCTGCGGATGATGCCGGTTGGCGGCGGTCAGATAAAAACTGTCGCGTTTTTGTATGGCGGCCAGGGAACGCTGAATGTTCCGTCGTGGAGCCCCGATTCAAAAAAAGTAGCTTTTGTTTCCTATACGTACTGATGTTGTGGCGGTGCGCGCGGCTTCGGTACATCAGAATATATTTCTGAACTTTCGTTTGCGTTTCCGCTTTTTGTCTATTTTTGAAGCTCATGTTTGATATTCAAACCAAAATAGAGTTAAAAAAAGGAAACCCTGTTGCATTTAAGGAAGTTTTCACAACGCTTTATCCACGGTTGAAAGGGTATTGCCGGTTGTTTGTTCACCACCACCAGCTCATCGAAGATATCATCCAGGAAAGTTTTATTGCCGTTTGGGAAAAACATCATACCATTCAGATTGAAAAATCGGTGGAGAGTCTCTTTTTTGTAGTAGTTCGCAACCGCTGTCTCAACGAACTGAAAAAAAGAAAACTGGAAGAGGGTAAAATAGATTTGGAAAACCTCCCGGTTTCCGAATTACAATATTTATATCAGTTGGATTTTACTGAAAAAGAGGAGAAAAGTATCGAAGAAATGCTCATCGAATCAATGCAAAAGGCAGTGGATGAACTTCCCGGAAAAATGAAACTGGTTTTTACACGCTGTAAAATCGAAGGACGAAAACAGAAAGAGGTAGCCGATGAACTTGGTATCAGCCTCAAGATGGTGGAAAAACAAATTTCAAAAGCCAGGGAACATATCCGTGAAAAACTGAATAATCAATATCCTGCGATGATTCTAATAATTGCCTTCTTGTTGAAATAGAAATAGTTGTGATTTCTATTTCATAAATTTTCTGAATAGATAAAGTTGGAAAATTGTTGGCTTCTTTACTCATTAATCGTTTTCGTATCGCTATGTTTTGTTTAGCCAAATGTTCCAGTGACCACACAAAAAATTATTCAAAAAAATTAATTGCTCTTTCCGATTTCTGTTACCGCATTTTTTAGTTCATCCATTTCAAAGCCGTACTTTTTTTTCAGTCTTCCGATTTTTTCTCCCGACTGGTTTGAGGGAATTTTCAGGGCGTTTGTCAGGTCAGAAACCGGTATCGAATATTTCCGGGAAACCTCATTCAAAGTCATACTCCCGAAAATTTTCATCTCTGAATGCAAGTGTTCGTCGTTATTTTTTTGCTGGTTCACGGGAGGTTCTCCGCTAATTTGCGGTTCTGTGATAACAGGGAAGTCGGCTGATGATGAAACTGAAGGTTCTATTGTCTTCTGGGTTTTTATGTGTTCTGTAAACTGCCCGATATTTTGCCGATGTGTATGTTTTCTTTCCATCGAATTAATTTCAGGTTTTACGAACAGAGAGGCCAGTGCAAAAAAGACGACGACAACACCGCTGCAAACGGCAATTACTACCCGTGTGTTTTTTTTATGGCACATTTGCCCAAAAATACAAATTATCATTTTCCAGTGAAGTACGATGTGGAGCAATATCAGAAACAGAAAAGCGAAGCTTAAGTATAAATGAATGCTTCCCCACTGGTGCCGGTCGAGCCCCCAAAAATAAAGTTCTACATCACTCCCGTAAATTACGTTTCGTTCGAACCCGGCTACCAAAATATATTTGATTAAAAAACCCAACCCGGCAATCATGGCCAGCAAAATCATCATAATGAAATCGATTACAAGGTTAATTTTGGGTTTGTCTTTGTTCCAGTTCATCATCATTGAGTTAACGGGTTATTTTGTACACAATTTCCTCTGCAGCCCTGATGATCGGGTTGTTTACGGGTGATGCTGTCAGTAGCGGATGAGTCCCTATCTGGTAGGAAATGAGTTCGAAAACGGAGACTGATTTTTGAATGGCCAGGCTGATGATATTGATGATTTCGCCGGAAGATTTACCGCCCCAGGCTTCGCCACCCAGGATGCTTCCATCAACCGGAGATGCGTAAAGTTTTACGGTTAAATCAGTTACACCAGTCAATGAGCCGGGATGCCGGTCGGGCGAAGTAAATTTGGCCGATACCAGTTCAACCCCCGACTCTGCCGCGCTTTTTTCGTTTGCCCCTGCAGCAGCCATCGCCAGTCCGTTGATTTCTGTGGAAAATACACCAAGTGTTCCTGCCGTGCATTTTTTTATCCGGATGCCAAATATATTATGACCAAGTGTACGCGCTTCGGCGGTGGCAGTCGATGCCAGTTTTATCATATCGCTCCGGCCGGTCAGGAACCCAAACGTTTGCGCACAGTCGCCCACCGCGCTGATATCTTTAACGGTTGTTCTTCCGTAATTATCAACATGAATATCGCCGTAGCGATTTAGTTCAAGCCCGGTTTCCTTTGCCAGAATTGAGTTTGCTTTGTATCCTATTGAAAGGATAACAGCATCGGCTTCTATTTTACTCCCGTCGGCTAATAGCACTTGCTTAACGGTGTTGTTTTCTCCGGTAAGTTCTTTTACCAGTGTGGATGTTTTAACGTTCACGTTTGTTTGGTTCAACGCTTCGGTAGCAATAGCGCTCAGTTCGGGTGAGAAGGCCTTTGAAAAACATAGCGGCTCGCTTTCGATAAGAGTTACATTTTTCCCGGCAGCCGCCAACTGTTCGGCAACTTCAGCCCCTATAAAACCTCCTCCAACAATGACGATGTTTCTGAACCCGTCAATTTGTAAAGCCAGATGCTGAATGTAAGGGAAACTTTTTTTAACGTAGAATACATTTTGAAGGTTGTACCCCGGAATAAATTTTGGGATAACCGGCAACGAACCGGTAGCGAAAACCAGTTTTTCGAAACCAAACTCTTCGCCCGATTTTATGGAAACAGTTTTGGCTGTTTTGTCCACTTTTACAACGGTATCAACAATCACTTCCCCGCCCAGATCGACAAAAGGTTTTGGCCCCATTTTGTTTTTCCCGGCATCATTGTTAAGCGAGTGGAAAATGTAAGGGATTCCACAGGGCACAAGTCCTTCGGCTTCTTCCTTAATCATCAGTACACTTTTGTCTCCGAAGAATTTTTTTACAGTAATTCCGGTTACGATGGCAGCCGGGCCACCCCCGATAATAATTAAATCATACGTTTTCATGATAGTTAGTTTTTTATTATTTTGTTGTTTAACTGATAGCTCCAACCGGGCATTCGTTTTCGCACGCTCTGCAGCTGGCACATTCGTCTTCGTTAATAAATGCTTTCCCATCCACAAAAGAAATTGCCTGTGCCGGGCATACTTCCATACAGTTTCCGCAACCTGTGCAGAGCTCCGGGTTTACTTTCGGGTAATCCATTTTTTTTGCTTTTAAATTGTTTTTTGCAGGTTTTTCTGTAATTAAATCCTTTTCGTACCGGATTAGGGAAATGTGACAAACCGGACATAAAAAATTACGGCACGGCGTTCCACGAACATGAGGACTGGTGTGTCCACACTGCGGGCATATGCATAATTCATTTTCCGGTAAAAACCTGTTTCGCCGGAATCCCCGATTCCTACTACCTCTTCCTCTTTTCATGTCTCGTTATTTAAAGTACAAGCCTTTTTCCCGCTTTAATCTTTAGAAGTCTATGGCGTAATTGTATTACTCGTATGTCGTTTATTTAAATTTTTAGTGAACAAATTTAAATAAACTTTTGTTCGAATAAAATAAATTTTTGGTTAATTTTAAAAAAAACTAAAACGATGGAAATGTTTGTTTCAATCTTAAAACAAACATTGATGATAACTGCTTTTGTGTTATCTGTTATGGTTGTTATAGAATACATCAATGTTCAAAGCAGAAACCTTTGGGTAGACAAACTGCAGCATTTGCTCATTCAGCAATTTTCGCCTACTGCATCTGATTTGATAAATTCCAAGTGATATTAAATTTTTTAAATGAACATTAGTTTGATAAATTCGTATATTTGTATCTGCAAACAGTAGATGAATTAAACGAATAAAATTTGAAATTATGCCATCAGGAGATCGTACCGGACCCATGGGACAAGGTTCCATGACCGGAAGGGCACTTGGATTTTGCACGGGAAATGACACCCCTGGTTTTGATAAAGGTTTTGGAGGTGGAATGGGCAGAGGTTTGGGATTCAGACGTGGAATGGGGCGGGGGCGTTACCGGGCCTGGCCCGACCCCGGTTATATTCCTTTTTCCAGGGAGTATTCGGCTCAAAACAGTGAGAATGAGATTAAAATGCTTAAATCGCAGGCCGAAGTTTTGAAACGTTCCCAAAGAGACATTGAAAAACGAATTGAAGAATTGGAAAATATTAAAAATTAGGAACGTTTTGGTTTATATGGATGAATCCGGCATTATTTGAAAAAATAGAAATGCACGGCGTAAAAACATAATTGTTGTGGCGTCGGGTAAAGGTGGTGTGGGGAAATCGACTGTGGCTGCAAACCTCGCCGTTTCACTGACCCGCCAGGGATTAGCAACAGCACTTGTGGATGCCGATTTGTACGGCCCTTCCATTCCGATGATGTTTGGCGTACAAAATCAAAAACCTTCCGGAATGATGAAAGATGGGAAAGAAAAAATACTTCCCATCGAACGGTTTGGGGTGAAGTTGCTTTCTATCGGATTTTTTGTCCCTCCCGGACAATCGCTCATCTGGCGCGGTCCGATGGTATCCAACGGATTAACCCAGTTGTTCAGGGACACGGAATGGGGCGAAGTCGATTATATGATTGTCGATTTTCCACCGGGGACAGGAGATATTCAGCTTACGGCGGTGCAAAAACTAAACATCACCGGGGCGATTATCGTGACTACTCCGCAGGAAGTTGCCCTTTCGGATGCGCGAAAAGCGGCAGCCATGTTTGCCAATCCCGATCTGCATGTTCCTGTCCTTGGAGTTGTGGAAAATATGTCGTGGTTTTCGCCTGCCAACCATCCCGATGAAAAATATTTCATTTTTGGGAAGGGTGGAGGTGAAAAACTTGCGGCTGAATTTAATACCCGGCTGCTCGGACAAATTCCTCTGGTACTGGAAATCGGCGATGTTTCGGACAGGGGGACTACCATTTACAACCAGCCCGACAAGAAAGTTATCGAAGCATTCGAAAAAATTTCGAACAGTATTTATGAATTAACGGAGGTGCATTTATGATTGCTTTTGGCCCGGTGCCATCGCGGAGGCTTGGATTAAGCCTTGGGATAAACAATATTGTTTCCCATAAAACCTGTTCATACAGTTGTGTGTATTGTCAGATTGGCGAAACGTTAAAAAAAACAGTGATACGCAGAGACTTTTATGAACCTGAAATTTTGGTCAAAAGTGTAAAAGATCATCTCAGTATGCTGGATGAGAAACATTGGCCCGACTATCTTACGTTCGTAGCGAATGGCGAACCTACACTCGACATTAACCTGGGTGAAGAAATCAGGTTATTAAAAAAAATGGGTATCCCGGTTGCAGTAATTACCAATTCATCGCTTTTGCATTTTCCCGAAACCCGAAATGATTTAATGGAAGCCGACTGGGTTTCGATGAAGGTGGATACGGTAAGCCAGCCAGACTGGAGAAAAGTAAACCGTCCGCCCGCTTTTATGAAACTCAGGGAAATACTTGAAGGAATCAATATTTTTGCCAAAGAATACAGCGGAAAGTTACACACGGAAACGATGATGGTTCAAAATTTTAATGATTCTGTTGAGCAGATAAAACGGACAGCAGCATTCATCGCAGGTCTGTACCCCGAAACGGCATATCTTTCCATCCCAACCCGCCCTCCTGCGTTAAAAGAAATTAAACCGGCTTCGGAAGAAACCCTGACAATGGCCTGGAAGATTTTTACTGAATCCGGCATTAAAACCGAATTTCTCACCGGTTTCGAAGGGACCGATACCGGCTTCACAGGAAACGCTTTTGAAGATATCCTGAACATCAGCGCTGTACATCCTTTGCGTCAGGATACTATTGAGGAGCTTTTAAAGAAAGATAACACGGACCTTTCTGTTTTGGATTCGCTGGTGTTTCAGGGATTGATTAGAAAAATAAGATACGAGGGAACAAACTATTATTTGAGAAGTTATCACTTTTAAAATATGATTTTACCCATTATCAAATATGGCTCCTCCCTTCTTCGAAGCAAAGCGTTTGACATTGACAAAGGCGACAATTTTACCGAACTGGCCGCAAATATGATTTCTACACTAAAAAGGGAACAGGGGTTGGGACTGGCTGGTCCGCAGGTTTCGGTGTTAAAAAATATATTTGTAATCGATACTTCTGCTTTTCAGGAGGATAATAATGTGTCTGTTGAAATGGTCGTTATGAACCCGGAGATTATACATTATGACGAAGAAATGGAATACTACAATGAAGGTTGTTTGAGTATTCCCGGGATATTTGAAGATGTAAAAAGGCCCGGTAAAATTGAAGTCCGTTACCGGGACGAAAACTTTGATGTGCGCGAAGAAGTCCTGGATGGAATTGTTGCCCGTATTTTTCAGCACGAATACGACCATTTGCAGGGCATACTGTTTATCGACCATTTAAGCGCCATCCGGAGAAAACTGCTGAAAAGCAGGTTAAATCAAATCAGCAAAAACAAGTACCCATAAAAACTGGAAACCATGCCAAAATTGAATGGGACCGGCCCCGAAGGGAAAGGCGCTAAAACAGGCAGGAAACTTGGCAATTGCGAAGAAGTTCCTTTTGACGAATTGCTGCAGAAGCTGGGAAAGGGAATGGGCAAACGGCGGAAATCGGGAGGTGGCGACGGTCGTGGCAAACGGCTGAAATATAACTCCTGAACCTTCTTTTACTGGTTTTTTAAGATAATTCATAAGATACCCGAAAAGCCAAACTCCTGGCGCGTTCCATAATTTGCGTCTTGTCGTATATTGTTTCAATCTGCTCCGGATCTACTTTTTTTTCCGAAGAGGGTAGGGTTTTTCATTTTATTTTGTACTCCTGATAGAAAACGGTTTATGAAAATCATTATCACAAAATATCTGGAAGGGAAAGCAACCGAAGCAGAACAAAAAGTTTTGCTTGAATGGTTGCGGGAAAAAGAAAACCGGCATGTTTTTAACCGGGTGAAGAGCGAGTGGAAAAACAATACAGGCACTACTCAAATTTCAGCAGAAGCAACAGAAAGCTGGAACCGGATACAGGACCGGTTGATGCAGAAAAGCTACAGCGGATGGCAGGAATCACGGAAAATACAACAATACCTGAGGATTGCGGCCATCTTCTTTTTTGTGGTCAGCCTCGGAATTTCGGGTTGGTTTATTTCTCAAAATCCACAGCAGACGAACGAAGTTTTTACCAGGGTAGTAGCCGAAAATGGCCAGATATCGAAAGTGGAATTGCCCGATGGAACCGAAGTATGGCTCAACTCCGGCTCCGAAATTTCGTACGGAAGCCGGTTTTCGACTCAAAACCGAAACATTGTTTTACAGGGCGAAGCTTATTTTCAGGCTGCAAAAAACGAAGTTCTCCCGCTGGTGGTTTCTGCTGGCGAACTGCAGGTAAAGGTTCTGGGGACAAAATTTAATGTGAATGCTTACGCCAATGCGGGCTCGGTCGATGTCGTCCTTGAAGAAGGTTCGGTTGAACTGCTCAATTCAAAAGTAACCTCGTTTAATTTTATGCTAAGACCCGGCGAACTGGCAAAGTTCGATATCAGCAGCCGCCAGTTGGTGGTGAGCAAAATCAACCCCGAAAGGGTTACGTCGTGGAAAGACGGGATTCTCAATATTTACGATCAGACGATGGAGGAGGTGGTAAAAAGGCTGGAGACGAGGTACAACCAGAAGTTTGAGCTGACCGACGAAATAAAAAATTTCCGTTACACCTTTACCATTA
>CAYWBV010000159.1:3312-8985 GCA_964455785.1 uncultured Maribellus sp. | reverse complement strand
GAAGCTGAAATATAAAACTGTTGCATGTTACAGGTTTCAGGTTGCATATTTTCCAACCTATAACCTGAACCCCGCAACCTTAAACAAAAAAATACAATGAACAGTCAACAACTATTTGAACAGATACGGAAAAAACGTAGCTTCCTTTGTGTTGGATTAGATACTGATATTCTGAAAATTCCAAAACATTTACTGGATACTTCCGACCCGGTTTTTTCCTTCAACAAGGAAATTATTGATGCCACAGCAGAATTTTCGGTGGCGTACAAACCCAACCTTGCTTTTTATGAAAGTCTGGGCTGGCAGGGTTGGCAAAACCTCGAAAAAACAGTTCACTACGTTCGTGAAAAACACCCGGATATTTTCCTGATTGCCGACGCAAAACGCGGCGACATCGGAAACACCTCGAATTTATATGCCCGCGCTTTTTTCGAAAAACTCGATTTCGATGCGGTAACTGTGGCTCCGTACATGGGCGAAGATTCAGTAAAACCATTTATGACTTACCCCGAAAAATGGGTAATTCTGCTGGCCTTGACTTCAAACAAAGGCGCTTTTGATTTTCAATTTCTGAAAGATGAAAAAACCGGAGATTTACTTTTTGAATCGGTTTTGAAAACTTCACAAAATTGGGGAACTGCTGAAAATATGATGTACGTGGTTGGTGCCACGAAAGCAGAAAAGCTAAAAGAAGTACGCGAAATTGTTCCCGATCATTTTCTATTGGTTCCCGGTGTTGGCGCACAAGGTGGCAGTCTGCAGGAAGTGGCTGAAAACGGAATGAACAGCCGTTGCGGACTTTTGGTCAATTCTTCCCGCGGAATTATTTACGCTTCAGAAGGTACTGATTTTGCAGAAAAAGCCGGTGAAGCAGCCAAAGAAGTTCAGGTAGAAATGGAAGTACTTTTACGAGAGAGACGTCTTTTATAAAATACAAGGAAGAAGGTCGGCTCCCAGGTTGTTGTTTTATAGGAAATCTATTCCGAATGTCATAATATTGTATTTTCACTCAAAAAAACAAGTATTATGAAATCGCTTTTCCTTCTTTTTAATTTCCTTTTAATTCTTTTTATAATTTCCTGTACCCCAAAAACTGAAGAATCTGCAACAGATCAGCCACCCAATTTTGTCCTGGTTTTTATTGACGACATGGGATATGGCGATGCAGGGTGTTACGGAGCCACCGGCTATCAAACGCCAAATCTCGACAAAATGGCCAGCGAAGGAATGCGGTTTACCAATTTTTATTCGGCACAACCGGTTTGCAGCGCCTCACGCGCCGGAATTCTTACCGGTTGTTATCCGAACAGAGTAGGCATTTCGGGCGCACTTTTTCCTACCGATTCGGTGGGCATAAATCCTGAGGAAACTACCATTGCCGAAATGCTCAAACAAAAAGGATACGCCGCTGCTGTTTTTGGAAAATGGCATTTGGGGCATCACAAGGAATTTCTTCCTTTGCAAAACGGTTTCGATGAGTACGTGGGCGTACCCTATTCCAACGATATGTGGCCACTGGATGATATTGGAAATCAGCTTCCCGAAGGCCACCGCCGTCTTTCGTTCCCGCCACTGCCGGTAATAAACGGAAATGAACCTGCTGAATTTATCACCGACATGAAAGGTCAGGATAAACTTACGACGTTATATACCGAAAAGGCCGTCGATTTTATCAACCGGAATTCTGATAAACCTTTCTTTTTATATCTGCCTCACAGTATGAGCCATGTTCCGCTAGGTGTTTCCGATAAATTCCGGGGAAAAAGCGAACAGGGAATGTATGGCGATGTAATGATGGAAATCGACTGGAGCGTGGGTGAAATTGAAAAAGCGCTGCAAGCCAACGGAATTTCTGAAAATACAGTATTAATTTTTACAACTGACAATGGTCCTTGGCTGAATTACGGAAATCATGCAGGTTCTGCAGGCGGACTGCGCGAAGGGAAAACGACCAGTTGGGAAGGTGGACAGCGGGTTCCTTTTATCATCAAATGGCCGGACGGAACTCCGGCCGGGACAATTTGCAACAAGCTGGGATGCGCCATCGATATTTTACCAAGTTTTGCCAAAATGGCCGGAGCGGAGTTACCAAAACTAAAAATCGACGGCATTGACATCACCGAACTCTGGAAAGGAAACCTTGAAGCTGAACCGCGGCAGGACATTCTTTTTTACTACGGCAAAAATAACCTGAATGCCGTTCGCAAAGGGAACTGGAAACTGGTACTTCCGCACAACTGGCAATCCTACGATGCCAGGCCCGGAAAAGAAGGACATGGTGGCCCGCGCGTAAAAAAAACAGTGGAAACGCCACAACTGTACAACATGATGCGCGATCCGGGCGAACAGTTTAATGTGATTGAATATTATCCTGAAAAGGCAGAAGAGATAATGCAACTAGTGGAAGCGGCCCGCACCGAACTGGGCGATTTGAACGTGGGGATGGAAAAAGGCGCCGGCACACGGGAAATAGGAAGAAAGTAGATATTTAAATCACAATCCTGTAAACACTACTTAGCGGAAAACTGGCGAAAATACTCTGTAGGAGAAAATCCTGTTTGTTTTTTGAAAATACGATTAAAATTCGAGAGATTGTTAAAACCACATTCAAAACAAATCTGGGAAACCGTTTGCTTTCGTTCGATTAATAATTTACACGCATAACTGATGCGCATATCATTGACATACTCCGATAACGCCTTCCCAGTCTTTTCCTTAAAAAACCTGCAGAATGAGGATGGATGCATATTCGACATTTCTGCCACTTTTTCCAATTCAATTTTTCGCTGGTAGTTGGTATTGATAAAGTGTAAAACTTTGGTTAACCGGTCGCTCGTAAAGTCGTGTTTTTCCTGCTGATAGAATTCGCCGGCAAGCTGCACATATTCATCGGTTTTGGCAAAATCCTGTAAAATAGATACGAGAAGCAAAATCCGGTCAATATCAGATGTTTTTAAAATCCGAAAGATTTTCTTTGAAATTTTTTTGGCAAAATCGGGAGAGAAACGAATGCCCCGTGAAGAACGCATCAACAAATCACCAATCAAATGAAATTCAGGATAATTTAAAATGTGTTCGCTGAAAAAATCACGCGGGAATTGAATTACAACGTATTTTACTTTCAGTTTGCCATTGCTTTCCATATACGATTGGTCGCTTTTCCAGAAATGGGGGAGATTACTCCCTAATAAAACCAAATCTCCTGAATGAAAGGGTTTTATGCTGTCTGCGACATAACTGGTTCCAAAACCATCCAAAACATACAGAATTTCATATTCGTCATGAAAATGCCACGGATATGTAAAATGAGGCATAACACGCCATTTTACTTTAATGGCCGATCTGCCCGGAAAATCAATTTGTTCGTGCATTACTTTCATGGTTCAATATTACCAAAAATGTTAATACTATATCAATGATCGCAAAATGAATACAGTTGTTTTATGCTCCAAAATTCTAAATTTGTAAGCTAACCAATAGAATGATTCATGACAAACGAACAATGGGAACTGCTGCTCGCAACAGTTCGCGGGGAAACGCCGAAAAAACCTGTAACCGGATTTATTATTGACAGTCCCTGGATTCCCGGATGGGCAGGTGTTTCAGCTCTTCAGTTTTATTCCTCCGAAGAAATATGGTTTCAAACCCATAAAAAAGTAATTCAAACTTTCCCCGAAATTATTTTTCTCCCCGGATTCTGGTCGGAGTTCGGAATGTGTACTGAACCATCGGCGTTTGGTGCTAAATTAGTCTGGAACAATTACAGCCTGCCTCATGCCGATAAAATTATGAGCGATGTTTCTGAAGTTGGCAACATAAAAATCCCAAATCCAAAAACCGACGGGCTTTTACCCTTTGTTATCCAGCGACTGGCCAATTACCAAAAACCGATGCAGGATATGGGGCACGAAATTAAGTTTGCAGTTGCACGCGGGCCGTTAAACATTGCATCGTTTTTAATGGGCACAACCGGGCTGATGACGGGATTGATGATGGACCCGGAAAATACCCATAAATTGCTGCAACTGATTACCGACTTTTCAGTCAACTGGATTCAGCACCAGAAAGAGTCGTTCCCTTCGATTGAAGGGATTCTTATTCTCGACGATATTGTCGGGTTTGTTGGAGACGACGAATGCCGGGAATTTGCCGTTCCGTATATTAAACAGATTTTCAGCGCATTTGATTCAAAACTTAATTTTTTCCATAACGATGCACAGGGATTAATTTCCACTCCATATCTGAAAGAAATGGGAGTAAATCTGTTCAATTTCAGTTTCGAACATTCGATGAAAGAAATCCGCGAACTGGCCGGGCCGGAAGTTGCGTTAATCGGCAACCTGCCCCCGCGCGATGTTTTGGCAGCCGGAGGCCCCGGGCAGATACGCGGGGAGACTCTGAAAATGGTTCGCGAATTTGGAGATAAGAACCGAGTGATTTGGTCGTGCGGCGGCGGGATGCCACCCAACGTAACCACTGAAAATATTTTGGCGTTTAAAGAGACGATTGATGAAGAAGTTCCAAAATTGTAAAATAAATCTTTGTGCCCGCTAAAGTAAAAAGCGGGCAACAATGAACACAAATAAATTCACAGGATATGAAATACGCACTGATACTTTTTTTTGTTGTTGCTGCATCTGTGTCACTGGCACAGGAGTTGGCAAAATTCAATGTTGTCGTTGAAGAAGAACGGATTGATGCACCTGTTTCGGTTCCGTTGGATGGAATAAATTACAATACCGACAAGGGAAGCATGGCGTTGTATGAAATTACGCCCAACGGGGAAAAGGCGGTTCCCAGTCAGTTGGAAACCGGACATGCTGCAAGGGTTTGGTTTATACTGAACGGAATTTCTGAAAAAAATTCAACCCGGACGTTTGTCTTAAAACAGGTGGAAAATCAGGTGAATGAAGTTGTTCGTGTGCCGGTTACGCTGGAAAAAGATCATAAAGATTTAAGTTTACTGGTAAATGAAACGCCGGTTTTGAGTTACCGGTATGCGGTTACTTATCCGCCCGATGGAGTAAACCCGATTTTTAAACGTTCAGGATTTATTCATCCGTTGCGGTCGCCCGGCGGAGAGGTACTCTCGCGTATTCAGGCGCCCGATCATTATCACCACTACGGAATTTGGGGACCGTGGACCAAAACAACTATCGATGGGCGGGCTGTCGATTTCTGGAATCTTGTTGCCGGAGAAGGTACTGTTCAGTTTGCCGGATTTCTCTCGGAAGTTGAGGGGGAAATATTCAGCGGGTTCCAAGCATTACAGCAACACATTGATTTTGGGGCAAAAGGCGAAGACCAGATTGCCATGAACGAAATTCTCGACGTGAGGACGTGGAATGCCGGGAATAACGTTTGGGTAGTCGATTATACCACAACCATCAACAGTCCGTTGAAAAAAGGGATTTTGCTCGATGCGTACCGTTACGGCGGGGGAATTGGTTTTCGCGCTACCGAAAAATGGAACAAGGACAATTGTACGGTTTTGACTTCTGACAACAAAACCCGCGTTGATGCCGACGGTTCGTTTGCCCGCTGGTGTATTGTTGAAGGCGAGTCGGCCACCGTTGCCGGGCGCTCGGGAATATTGTTTCTGAGCCATCCTTCGAACCGGATGCACCCTGAACCCATGCGTGTTTGGCCGATGGATGCCAACGCCGGGAGAGG
>CAYWBV010000159.1:0-3212 GCA_964455785.1 uncultured Maribellus sp. | reverse complement strand
ATCGAATTCAAAATTAACGGGAATCTGTTTACCAGTTACATCCTTTCTGAAGATGAGAAATATCCGTTCTTTTTTCCGGTGAATGGGCCATCGAACGCCAGCGTTACATCGATGCGAAATGCAAACTACCCACACCACAGTTCGTTGTTTTTCGGTTGCGACCGCGTTAACGAAGGAAATTACTGGCAGGAAGGACTGGAACGCGGGCAAATTATTTCGCTCCGCGCCGACATTCTCGAAACAGGCGGCGAAAAAGCAGTGATTGAAAACGAATGTATTTGGCGACGCCCCGGTGCAGACGCGCCGGTAAAAGACAAACGAAAAATCACAGTCTCGGCGCCTGCGGCTGACAGGTACCAGATTGATTTCGAAATTACGATGGAAATGCTGATGGATGTGACAATTCAAAAGACCAACCACTCACTGTTTAGCGGCAGGGTGGATCCCGACCTCGCCGTTATCAACGGCGGTATCATGATAAATGCCGAAGGAGAAACCGGCGAGAAAGGTACTTTTGGAAAACGTTCGGCATGGATGGACTACTACGGGAAGCGGATGGGGAAAACAGAAGGAATGGCCATTTTACAGCATCCTTCCAATGAATGGTTTCCGGCGCCATGGTTTACCCGCGACTACGGTTTTTTTTCGCCTACCCCGATGTACTGGCCCGAAAATGATGAATTCACTTTTTTAAAAAAAGGGGAAAAGATTCAGCTAAAGTACCGGGTGGTTGTGCACTCAGGAACTCATTTGGAAGCTGGAATTGCAGAGGAATTTGAAAAATACTCGAGGCAGGATAAATAGGCGCGGTTTTTAATTGCCGGGGAAACCACACCATCCATCCTTTAAATATTGAACTATAAACTTTAAACAAAAAATACCAATGAAACGAAGAAACTTTTTAAAAACTACAGTGGCTACCACTGCCGGGGCTATAATTGTCCCCACCATTGTCCCTTCCTCGGTTTTTGGGAAAAATGCACCGAGTAATAAAATCAATATCGGGCAGATTGGATGCGGGCGTATTGCACGAGACCATGATATGGCATCGACTCTCCGTTACGATCAGGCTCGTTTTGTGGCAGTATGCGACCTCGACAGTAACCGGCTTGGCGATGGGAAAAAACTGGTTGAGGATTTTTACAATAAAAAAACGGGAAGCAGCAGTGCAGTCGATGTAAAAATGTATGGAGACTACCGCGAAATGCTTCAGAACAAAGATATTGACGCGGTTATTATCAGTACTCCAGACCATTGGCATTCGCAGCCCGCTATTGAGGCGGCGCTCGCCGGGAAAGATATTTACCTTCAGAAACCTACTTCGCTGACCATTACCGAAGGTCGGTTGTTAAGTGACATTGTTCATCGCCAGGGTGTAATTCTGCAGGTTGGAACGCAGCAACGTTCCGATGCCCAGTTCAGGGTAGCGGCCGAGCTGGTTCGAAATGGGCGAATCGGAAAACTACACACTGTAAAAATCGGACTTCCGGGTGATCCGGGCGGCCCTGTTTTCCCGGAAATGCCGGTTCCGAAAAGTCTGAATTTTGATATGTGGCTCGGTTCGACACCAGAAATTCCGTATACCGAAAACCTGGTACACCCGCAAGTGGGTTACGGCCGTCCGGGATGGCTGCGCCATGAAAACTACGGCGCCGGAATGATAACCGGTTGGGGGCAACATCATTACGACTCGGCCGCCTGGGGAATGGATACCGAGTTTACCGGCCCGGTTTCGGTCGAAGCTGTAGCCCAGTTTCCGAAGTCGGGAAGTTGGAATGTTCACGGCGATTTTATGGTGAAACACGAATATGAAAATGGGATTACTGTTTTCACCAGCGGCGGTTTCCCGAACGGAATCCGTTATGAAGGAACCGAAGGTTGGATTTTTGTGACTCGCGGCGCTTACCGCGCTACCGCCAGCGACCCGATTCCCGAAGGACGGACAAAAGCGTTGGACGCCAGCGACCCAAAAATTCTGGAATCAAAAATCGGCGATAACGAAATTCATTTGTATGAAAGTAAAGAACAACACGGCAACTGGCTCGATTGTATCCAGTCGCGCAAACAACCCATTTCGCCGGTGGAGATTGGACACCGCGCCTGTTCGGTTTGTTTAATTAGTCACATTGCCATGAAAGTTCCGGGAATATTAAAATGGGATCCGAAAGCTGAAAGGTTTATCGACAACGATTTGGCGAATTCCATGTTAAGCAGGCCGCAACGTTATCCTTATGGAACGGATTATGTAAAAAGATAATTCAAAATAATGTTTAAAAAAGAAGAGGCTGTCCTTGTGCTTTTTAGGACGGCCTCTTTATTTTATGAACAATCTCAGATTCAGTTTGGATTTTTAATAAATATTTAAATCGTAAGGCATCCGGGCATACACGCCGTTCATCTGCGAAGCTTTTTTGAAATATTCATAAAAACGAAATTTTTCTCCCAGTTCATTTTTCAGAAACCACACACGAACATTGTCGGTGCCGGTTTTGAAAAGTTCCTGAAACGGGTCGGGTAGTGCAGGTAACGAAACGGTGCGGTAATCTTCAATCCCTGCAATTTCGGCCGCCTGTTGAATGGCAAAATCGAGGCCTCCAAACTGGTCAACCAAACCAATTTCCTTGGCATTTTCGCCCGTCCATACACGACCTTGGCCTATCGAATCGACCTGTTCTTTTGCCATATTCCGCCCTTCGGCCACATGAGAAATAAAAATATCATATCCTTCTTCAATATTGGCCTGTAACAACTGCTGCTCGTACTCTGTCATTGGTCGTGTCATGGTCAGCAAATCCGAATTTTTGTTGGTTTTTACCACGTCGGTAGTAATTCCCAGTTTATCTTTCATCAGTTCACCTGCATTGGGAATTATCCCGAAAATCCCGATAGAACCGGTAATGGTGTTGGGTTGCGCCACAATCTGGTCGGCAGCGCATGCAATGTAATATCCACCCGATGCAGCCACATCGCCAAACGAGACAACGATTGTTTTTTCCTCGGCGGCCAGTTTTACCTCGCGCCATATTACTTCCGAATCAAAAACACTACCTCCGGGTGAATTCACACGTAATACAATGGCTTTGTAAGTGCTGTCCTGTCTTACCTTTCTGATTTCGCGCCCAAGATCGTCGCCGATAATGGCTTCACCCCCCATCGACATTCCAATATCGCCGGCGGCATAAATAACCGCAATTTTATTTTTGCTGAATTTT
>CAYWBV010000158.1:1931-8989 GCA_964455785.1 uncultured Maribellus sp. | reverse complement strand
TTCTCGGAATGTTGATTATGTTGATACTCGATATGATTTTCCATTTTAATAATTCTGTGGAGAAAAAAGTAAACACCGAACTTAATAAGGCGCAACGTAAAATTGAAAATATTTTTAATTAACCGAAATGAAAATCATCGACACTATAAAAAATGCCGGCAAAACCATTTTTTCGTTTGAACTTTTACCCCCGCTAAAAGGAAACGATGCCGGAAAATTGTACCAGACGATCGAAAGTTTAATCGAATTCGATCCCAGGTACATTAACCTTACCACGCATCGCGACGAAGTGGAATTTAAGGAAATGCCCGACGGCTCGATTGTAAAAAGGACGGTAAGGAAACGGCCCGGCACCGTTGCCATTGCCGCATCTATCCAGCACAAATACGGAATTCCGGTGGTTCCGCACATTCTTTGCGGCGGATTTACCAAAAGCGAAACCGAACATGTTTTAATCGATCTGAATTTCCTCGGAATTAAAAATGTGTTGGCGTTACGCGGCGACGGATTAAAAAACCAGCATGTTTTTCAAGCCGAAAAAAACGGGCACTCGAATGCCAATCAACTGGTACAGCAAATCAGCGACCTGAAAAAAGGAAAATATTTGGAGGAGGATTTAAAAAACAGCACACCACTCGACTTTTGTGTCGGGGTGGCCGGCTACCCTGAAAAACATTTCGAAGCGCCCAATATGGAACAGGACCTCGCCTACCTGAAACAGAAAGTAGATGCAGGCGCCGATTATATTGTCACACAAATGTTTTTCGACAACCGGGTATATTATGATTTTGTAAAACAGTGCCGCAAAATTGGGATAACCGTACCAATTATTCCAGGTATAAAACCTATTAATTTAAAAAACCAACTGACGGTTTTACCCAAAATTTTCAGCATCGATATTCCGCAAGAACTGGCAACAGAACTTGGAAAATGCAAAAACAACGAGGACGCCGCCAAAGTAGGAACCGAGTGGGCCATCATTCAATCAAAAGATTTGGTGGCAAACCACGCTCCATCGCTGCATATATACACTTATGGCATTTCCGACAATGTCAGGGAAATTGTAAAGGCGGTATTTTAAAATCAGATTCAAGATTATCGTACGGAGACAAAAAAGCTCTGGAAAATTAAATTTTCCAGAGCTTTTTTTAATTCCTCCGCCAGAGAGGTTACTGGGGCTTTCTTTAATTTCCCATCTTTATTTGGCTGTTTAACTTGTCGTTTTCTTTCTGATTATTGAATTTCATGGTATAAATCATAGCTTCCACCTGCCGCAGATAATTCCGTTTATTTTTGCTTGGTGCATAAACATATCCAAAGGCGGTAACTACACGTTGGTTGGCGGCATCGAGTGCGGCCAGCGAAACGTAGGGGCCACCCATAAAATCGTTTTCCACCCGCCAGAGCCCACGCATTTCCGACGCATAATTCCCATTGTGTTCGAAAATCGTATTTATCTGTTCAATCCTTTTTTCGGTACTCATGTAACTTCCGTTTGCAGGCCCCGGGATGTGCGCCTTTAACAAACTGTCGCGGATTCTCAGTTGGTAGTTATCCTGAAAGGCACTGTCGGAAACATAAGGGAAGGTGTAAAAGATAATCCCCTGCGAGATTTCGGGCGTTTCGTATTTGAACCAGATAAAATCCTTTGCCTGCTTTGCAATAACAAATCCGGGAGGAACTTTTATAGTCACATTAAAATCTTTTTCCAGTACATTATAAACAGCTCTTTCATAATACTTTTCATAGTTCATTGTATTTCTCTCCTTTTCAGCTGCAATAAAATAGGAGATAATCTTATCCTGGTTTTCTTTAAAAATTTCGACAAACTGAGTGGCACTTCTGGCATTAATCTGAATGGTTGCCTGCGGGTAGGCCCAGACATCATCGGTAAAGGTAATCCCCTCTTTGTCAACATCGGGCGAAATACTGGTTTGAATTATATTCCGCGTTTTTTTAAAAATATCTTTAAATGCTGCATGAGGGATATCGATTACATTAAAAATAGGTTCGTCCTGCGGTAATCCCAATTGGGGCTGGGCAAGAACTTCGCGGATAACTTTACCGGGCTCTCCTTCCCACGAGTCCTTCGAGATGACAACAATCAACTCTCCGGCTTTTCCTGTTATACTTGTATGTATTTTCGTGCCAACATCGGAACATGCAACAATAACAGATACCAACAGGGAGAATAAAAAAATGATGTAATTTTTTTGTTTCATTTTGGATGCCTTTTTTTGGATTTTCCTGGTTTCGACAACAAAAACCTTACCATTTTAAATCATAAAAAATCCCGTATCTGTTTTTTCAGAAACGGGATTCCCCAACCTCAGCGAATAACTTTTATTTTTCAATTTTACCCCGTTCGGAGGGGACTTCGTCATCATCTTCAGCACCCTCTTTGGTGGCTTTCTTAAATTCTTTCATCCCTTTTCCAAGCCCTTTCATTAACTCCGGAATTTTACGCCCGCCAAAAAGGAGAAGAACAATAATTAAAATGATAATTATTTCCTGTGGTCCTATAAATCCTGCCAATACAAATAAATTCATGATAGTAAGTTATTATTCGTTCGCTACAAAAATAGAATTTTTTTTATCAAAAAGTCCCGTTTATCATTTTTATTATATCGTTGGCATTAGCAAATAGTACCAGCGCCAAAAGTAAAACCATTCCTGCGATTTGGGCGTATTCCAAAAATTTTTCATTGGGTTTTCTTCCGGATATCATCTCGGCAAGTAAAAACATAACATGCCCGCCATCGAGCGCCGGAATGGGCAATAAATTCATGATGGCCAGGATGATGGAAATAAAAGCAGTCATATTCCAGAAAGCCGACCAGTCCCAAACGGATGGAAAAATATTTCCGATGGTGGCGAAACCTCCGAGCGATTCGTAGGCTTTGGCCTCTTTATTAAAGAAAAGTTTAAACTGTTTAAGGTAATCTTTGGTGGTTTGAACGCCACGTTGAATCCCGGCGGGAATGGATTCGAGAAATCCATATTTAATGGTTCGAAGTTCAAAAATGTCGGCATGATTAAATGCTGCATAAAACCCGATTTTCCCTTCTTCGCTCACGGTAACTTTTTTGACTATTTTTTGGCCTTCTCTCTCGAGTTCCAACTCTATCGTGTTTCCTTTTTGTGAATTTACGTAATCTGTAAATTCATCATAAAACTGAAATGAAAGTCCGTTAACTGTTAAAAAAACATCTTCCTTTTGCAGGCCGGCAATTTCGGCAGGCGATTCCTTTTCAATCCCCCCGATTTTTATATCGAACGGGAAACGTGGTTCAAGTACCGATTTGCTTTTAAGCATCAGCGCCAAATCCGAGTCACTGATTTCGACGTCAACTTTTTGTCCGTTCCTTTCTACTTGTACTGTCTTTGCATTGTCGAGAACCACAGTAGGGATAACTTTCAGGAAGTTGTCGATGTATTCATGGTCAACCGTCAAAATTTTATCGCCGGTTTGAAAGCCGACTTCCTCGCCTACTTCGTTTGCAACAATACCATATTTTACATTTTCGGTCGGGAGGTATTCTTCGCCCCAGGCATATAAAACACCGATGTAAATCACAAGGGCAAACAAAAAGTTCATTAAAACGCCGCCCACCATAATCAGCAAACGCTGCCAGGCCGGTTTCGAGCGAAACTCCCAGGGTTTCGGTGGCAGTTTCATGGCTTCTTTGTCCATCGACTCGTCGATCATCCCCGATATTTTTACATAACCGCCCAATGGTAGCCAGCCAATCCCGTATTCAGTATCGCCTTTTTTCATTTTAAACAGCGAAAACCAGGGATCGAAAAACAGATAGAATTTTTCCACCCGGGTTTTAAACAAACGGGCAAACATAAAATGTCCGAACTCGTGTAAAACCACGAGTATCGAAAGGCTTAACAGTAATTGTGCAGTTTTAACCAGTATCGTCTCCATTCAATCTAATTTCTAATTTTTGTTTTCTGTTAACAACTTTGTTATTCTTCTTGTTTCGTTGTTGGTCCAAATTAAATCCTCCAGCCCGGGGTGTTGTATAAAATTTACTTTTCCAAGCGCTTTTTCAATGATTTCGGGCATTTGCAGGAAGCCGATTTCTCCGTTAAGGAACGACTCAACAACCACTTCATTCGAAGCATTCAGGATACAAGGCATATTCCCGCCCTGCTCCAGCGCTTTGTAAGCGAGTGCAAGGTTACGAAAATTTTTTGTATTTGGCGGTTCAAATTCGAGTGCAGGGTAATTCAGAAAATCGAACCGCGGAAAATTGTTTTTGATACGGTACGGAAATCCCAGGGCATACTGGATGGGAAGTTTCATATCAGGCAAGCCCATTTGGGCTTTCATCGAACCGTCTTCAAACTGAATAATGGAATGAATAATGGATTGCGGATGAACAATAACATCAATTTTTGAAGGCGGTAGTCCAAAAAGCCAGCGGGCTTCAATCACCTCGAAACCCTTGTTCATCAACGTTGCCGAATCGATGGTGATTTTGGCGCCCATATCCCAGTTCGGGTGGTTAAGCGCCCCTGCAACGGTTACGTTCTCAAGTTCTTCCCTTGATTTTTTTCTGAACGGCCCCCCTGAACAGGTGAGGATAATTTTTTCCAGCGGGTTCATAAATTCGCCCGCAAGGCACTGAAAAATGGCAGAGTGTTCAGAATCGACAGGAAGAATATCCACCTTCTTTTCGGAGGCAAGCTTTGTAATAATTTCACCGGCAACCACTAATGTTTCCTTGTTGGCCAGTGCAATATTTTTCCCGGCTTTTACCGCATGGTAGGTAGGAATTAATCCAGAATAACCAACCATGGCAGTCAGCACCAAATCCACTGTTTCCATTTGAACGACCTGGTTCAGCGAATCGCTGCCGGCAAATACCTTTACCGGCTCATCGTTTAGCGCTTCCGAAACATATTGGTATTTTTCAGGATTGGCAATCACCACCACATTGGGTTTGTATTTTTTTGCCTGCCTGATTAACAAATCGACGTTGTTGTTGGCCGTAATAACTTCAACTTCAAACTTATCTGGATTCTGGTCAATTACTTCGAGCGATTGAGTTCCAATGGAACCCGTGGAGCCAAGAATGGCAATTCGTTTTTTCATACCCGTTAAAAATCGATATACTGTTCAGGATTAAGGGCGGTTCCGTTGAGCCAGAGTTCGAAATGCAGATGCGGCCCGGAGGTAAGTTCGCCCGAGTTACCGATAATGGCAATGGTTTCTCCGGCTTTCACCTTGTCGCCTGTATTTTTCAGCAGTTCGGAATTGTGTTTGTAGGCCGACACCAAATCGGCTTCGTGCTGAATATAGATAACATACCCGGTTTCCAGTGTCCAGCCTGAAAAGATAACTGTTCCGTTTAGAATGGCCGAAATCGCCGCATTCGGACCGCTCACCAAATCGATACCAAAGTGATTGGTTGCTGCATCAAAATGGTTGGAAACGACACCGTTTACCGGAACAAAAAAGTGAATCTGACTCAAACTGGTTGGTTTGGGCTCATTATTCTGTAATGAAAGACTCAGTTGTTCGGCCAGCAATTTGTCCTGAAATACGGAATCGTGGTTGTACTTCTGAAATTGAATTTGGTGAGGCCCTGAAATAGAGTCAACAACCAATTCCTCCGCAGGAACTTCTCCCGAAACAATCGCTTTAATCCCGTTAAAAAAATTATCGCGCTTGTGGATTTCATTCTCAAGTGAATCGACCTGAAGGGCAGTCCTTACCAGCATCTGCCGGTATTCCGCTTTGGGGTATCCCGGAATATATTCGCGCAAACCGGTTGTAGCAATCAGCAAAATCACAAGCACAACAATGATGGCCGACAATAAACTGGTGACCGTAAAAACTTTCAGTCGCGAGAGTTTCATACTCCAAACCGACTGAAAAGTTGTATCGTTGTAAATGATTAACCGGTATTGATCTTTTAGATTCTCAAAAATCTTCTTTCTTTTTTTTTCTTCCACTCTGAAAATCTTTTTTTTGGAGCTACAAATTTAGAAAGAATTGAGATATGAGACCTTTGTTTATGTTTTTTTTACCAGACTGTAATTTAATGTCGAAACGAATACCAATGGATTGCCAAACCAGGGGAAAAGAAAGAAAAGAGTATTCTTTAAGGTCGGTCAGGCGCTATTTTTTAAAAAAAAAGACCGTTCTTATTAACAACGAGTTGATGATTCCGGCAAACAGACCGGACCCGGGATAATGAGTTTTACAGGCTGCAATTCTGTTTCTTAACCGAATGGTTTGCTTTTGGTTACTTTTAGGATATTCATTGCAAAAAAGATAAATATCAATATTCATTGATTTTTGAAAAATTATATTTGCAACTTCTAATAGATAAAAATTTATAAAGTACGATGAGAAAATTTAATTTAATACTGCTGATTTCTTTGCTGGTGTACGGTTCGGCAGTAGCCGATGAGGGGATGTGGTTGCCTTCGTTGATTTCGAAACTGAACATCAACGAAATGCAAAAGATGGGATGTGAGTTGAGCGCCGAAGAAATCTACAGTATCAACAACTCGAGCCTGAAAGATGCCGTTGTTGCGCTGGACCATGGTTCATGTACAGCCGAACTGGTTTCGAAAGACGGGTTATTGTTAACGAACCACCACTGTGGTTTTGGCGAAATTCAGAGCCACTCGAGTGTTGAACACGACTATTTGACCGATGGTTTTTGGGCAATGTCGCGCGAAGAAGAGTTACCAAATCCGGGAAAAACAGTGACTTTTTTAGTTCAGGTGGAAGATGTTACCAACAAAGTGCTTGTTGATGTTACGCCAGAAATGAGTGAAAAAGAACGGGATGAAAAAATAGACGCCGTTGCGTCGCAACTGGAAAAGGAAGCCAGAAAAGACACACACTACGAAAGTTATGTACGTAGTTTTTTCAACTCCAACCGATATTATCTTTTTGTGGTTGAAACTTTCCGCGATATTCGTTTGGTGGGTGCCCCGCCACAATCGCTCGGTAAGTTTGGCGGCGACACCGACAACTGGATGTGGCCACGCCATACCAACGACTTCAGCATGTTCCGTATTTATTGCGG
>CAYWBV010000158.1:0-1921 GCA_964455785.1 uncultured Maribellus sp. | reverse complement strand
CCCCGATGGCAAACCGGCCGAGTTCTCCGAAGAAAATATACCTTACCAGCCTAAACATTTCCTTCCGGTTTCATTAAAAGGAATTGAAAAAGGTGATTTTGCCATGATCATGGGCTACCCGGGCAGCACCAACCGTTACAAAACTTCGTACGGGGTGGATTACACCATGCAGGTTACCAACCCGGTACGTGTTGAGGTGCGCGAAAAGAAACTGGAAATACTGGATGAATATATGGGAACCAGCGCTAAAGCGCGTATCCAGTATGCATCGAAATACGCAGGCAGTTCCAACTATTACAAATACAGCATCGGACAAAACAACGGGTTACATAACCTTAATGTTATCGACAAGAAAAAAGCAATCGAAGATAACTTTATGAAATGGGTAAATGCCGATAATACACGAAAAGAAAAATACGGAGAAGCCTTAAAACTGATTGAAAACTCGTATGCCGAGGTAGAAGCCAACAAGGCGCAGGAATACTTGTCGGAAGCGATGCTTCGCGGTCCCGAGATTTTTATGTTTGCGTTCCGCGCCCGTCCGTTGCTCGATCTTCTCGAAAAACCAGAGGAAAACAAAGACCGTATCGAACGAATTACCAGCGGGATGAAACAAAGCCTCGAAGAATTCTTTAAAGATTATGATGCTAATACCGACCAAAAGGTAGCCGGAGCTTTGCTCGAGTTATATGCCGAAAACAACAACAGCCATTACTATCCTGCATTTTTCGCCGAAGTTCAGAAAAAATATAAAGGCGACTTTTCAAAGTATTCCGAAAAAATATTTGCAGGATCTGTTTTTGCCAGCGAAGCCAAATTGACCGGATTCCTCGACAACCCTTCTTTAAAAACATTAAAAAAAGACGGCATTTTCATGGCATCAGTCGATATATTTTCCAAGTTCAGGGAAATTAACGAATTGGCTTCCAAAGAAAATGATAACCTGGCGAAAGGAACGCGGTTGTTCCTTGCCGGACTGATGGAAATGGAGAAAGACAAAAATTTCTATCCTGACGCCAACTCTACCATGCGCCTTACCTACGGGAAAGTGCTGGATTACGAGCCCCGCGACGGCGTTACCTATAATTATTTTACAACCACCGACGGCTATCTCGAAAAAGAAATTCCGGGCGACGACGAGTTTGACGTGCCCGCAAGGATGAAAGAACTGCTGGCAACCAAAAACTTTGGGAGGTATGCCGACAAAGACGGGTCGTTACACGCCTGTTTTATTACCAATAACGACATTACCGGCGGAAACTCGGGCAGCCCCGTTATCAACGGAAAAGGAGAATTGATTGGCATTGCATTCGACGGCAACTGGGAAGCCATGAGCGGCGACCTCGCTTTCGAACCCGACCTGCAGCGGTGTATCAACGTAGATATCCGATTTGTTTTGTGGGTTATCGATGTTTATGCCGGGGCAACCCACCTCATCGACGAAATGAAAATCGTTCAGTAAAACCATTCCCCTACTTCTTTGAAGAAAGGGAAAATCAAAAATATCTTCACCGAAAAGAAATCCCGTCAGCTTCTGGCGGGATTTCTTATTGTCGTGGCGTATAAAACTTGATTTCCTCGTTCATTTTGAGAGATGATGTAACTTTGCACGAGAATTGAATAATTTTTATCTTGCACTAAAAAATGAGTGGAATTGTATTAAAAAATAAAACAATCGACAAATATTTCAGGTTTCTGAAATATTTGGATAATCCATCAAAAAAAAGAATGATTATTAAATTAACCGAATCAATTGAAGTGAATAGAAGACCTTCAAAAAAGATAGAAACATTGTTCGGAGCGTGGGAAGATACCCGGGATTCTGATGAAATTATCAGGGAAATCAGGGAATCGAGAACAAAGAACCGCGACATAGAAGACTTATAATGAAATACCTGCTCGACACCAATATTTGTATTCA
>CAYWBV010000157.1:6442-8993 GCA_964455785.1 uncultured Maribellus sp. | reverse complement strand
TACTGCAGAAACGACAGCGCCTTTTCGATGGCGGCCTGCAAACCCGCGACCTCTTTTCCGCCCGCGGTGGCATAAAACGGTTGTCCGCCGCCGCCGCCTTTGATTGCTTTTCCGGCCTCGCGGACAATCTGCCCGGCATTTAACCCTTTTTCGGCCACCAGGTTCTCCGAAATCATCACCGTAAGGTTGGGTTTTCCTTCAATTTCGGCTCCCAGCACCAAAAACAGGTTCTCCACCTCGGCTTTTAACTGGAAGGCCAGGTCTTTGATCATCGACGCATTGTCCATATCGACGATCCCGCTGATGATACTGACGCCTTTTTCCGTCAGAACTTTACTTTTCAGGTCGGCTTTCAGGATTTTCAGCCGCTCGCGGTTCAACTGTTCAATTTGCCGCGTAAGTTCGTCGTTTTCCCTGAGCAGGTTCATCACACTTTCCAGGATATCTTTTGAGCCCTTCACGGTTTCCCGGATGTTTTTCAGGGTTTTCAACTGGTCGTCGATATACATTTCGGCATGGTCGGCGGTGATGGCTTCGATACGCCGTACTCCGGCGGCAATAGCGCTCTCCGACACGATTTTAAACAAACCAATTTGCCCGGTTGCCGCCACGTGGGTCCCGCCGCACAGTTCTACCGACCGTCCAAACTTAACCACCCGCACCGACTCGCCGTATTTTTCGCCAAACAGCATCATGGCGCCTAATTGCCGGGCCTGGTCGATGGGCATGGCGCGGTTTTCTTCTAAGAAGGCGTTTTCGCGGATTCGGGCGTTCACCAGTTTTTCGGTTTTCTCCAGCTCTTCTTCCGTCATTTTCTGAAAGTGGGAGAAGTCGAACCGGAGATGGTCGGCATTCACCAGCGACCCTTTCTGTTCTACGTGAGTCCCCAACACTTCGCGTAATGCCGCGTGCAACAGGTGCGTGGCGGTGTGGTTGTTGGCGGTGTTCCGGCGTTTGGCCACATCCACCGAGGCTTTAAACGTTTCGTCCGGGTTCTCCGGAAGTTTTTCGGTGAGATGAACAATCAGGTTATTCTCCTTTTGAGTGTCGAAAATGATGGTTTTCTGGCCTTCGTATTCAATGTAGCCCGAATCGCCGGCCTGCCCCCCGGATTCTCCGTAAAAGGGTGTCCGGTCGAAAACCAGTTGGTAGAATGTATTTTTTTTCTGGGTGATTTTGCGGTAACGTGCAATGCGTACTTCGGCCTCCAGTTGGTCGTAGCCTAAAAATTCGGTCTGTTCCGTTTTGCGGATTTCCACCCAGTCGTCGGTTTCCTGGGCCGCGGCATTCCGCGAACGGTTTTTCTGGGCTTCCATTTCAACGGCAAACCCGTTTCCGTCCACTTCCAGGCCGTTTTCGCGCGCAATCAGTTCGGTCAGGTCGAGCGGAAACCCAAACGTATCGTACAACACAAAGGCATCTTTTCCGTCAATCTTTTTCTGATTTTCTTTTTTGGCTTTTGCCGTCATCTCGTCCAACAGCCGGATGCCGGTGGAGAGGGTGCGCAAAAACGACTCCTCCTCTTCTTTGATTACTTTTTCGATGAGCGACTGCTGGCTCGCCAGTTCGGGAAACGCATCGCCCATCGTATCTTTCAGCACCCCGACAAGTTGATAAACCGAGGCGTTTTTAAAACCGAGGAAGGTATAACCGTAGCGGACGGCGCGGCGCAAAATGCGTCGGATAACGTAACCGGCCTTGTTGTTCGACGGCAACTGTCCGTCGGCAATGGCAAACGAAACCGCGCGCAAATGATCGGCAATCACCCGCATGGCGATGTCGGCTTTTTCGTTGTCGCCGTATTTTATGCCGCTGAGTTTTGCGATTTCGGCAATGGTATTTTGAAAAACATCGGTATCGTAATTGGATTTCACGCCCTGGAGAACCATACAAAGGCGTTCGAACCCCATGCCGGTGTCCACGTGTTTTGCCGGGAGTTCTTCGAGGTTTCCGTTGGCTTTTCTGTTAAACTGGATAAAAACCAGGTTCCAGATTTCAATCACCTGCGGATGATCTTTGTTCACCAGTTCGCGGCCTGAACGTTTTGCAACCTCCTCGTCCGACCGGATGTCAACATGTATTTCGGAACACGGACCACAAGGCCCGGAATCGCCCATTTCCCAGAAGTTGTCTTTTTTGCTTCCGTTCAGGATGCGGTCTTTGGGCAAATATTTTTCCCAGAATCCGGCTGCTTCGTCGTCGCGCTCCAGGTTATCGTCGTCGCTTCCTTCAAAAACGGTAGCATATAAACGGTCGGGATTGATTCCCATTCTGACCACCAGAAATTCCCAGGCCCAGTCGATGGCTTCTTTTTTGAAATAGTCTCCAAACGACCAGTTGCCCAACATTTCGAACATGGTGTGGTGATAGGTATCCAGTCCAACTTCCTCGAGGTCGTTGTGTTTCCCCGAAACCCTCAAACATTTCTGGGTGTCGGCAATCCGGTTCCATTTAACGGGTTCGTTGCCGAGAAACAAATCTTTAAACTGGTTCATGCCTGCGTTGGTAAACATCAGGGTGGGGTCGCCTTTTACCACCATCGGCGCCGATT
>CAYWBV010000157.1:3022-6342 GCA_964455785.1 uncultured Maribellus sp. | reverse complement strand
ACGACAGAAAATAAAATTTAGCCTTTACTCTATGGCGAAAAAAAAGTACAAGTTTAATCCGGATACCCTGAGTTACGAAAGGGTAGGGATTTCACTAAAAGAAAGAATTACCAAAGCTTTAGCCTATTTTTCGAGCAGCCTTGCATTCTCGCTGCTGTTTATTGTTATTTTCCTCAATACTTACGAAACTCCAAGGACGAAAGCGTTAAAAAGGGAAAACAAACGCCTGCTCACGCAGTTCGAGCTGATGCAAAAGGACCTGGAAAAGATAGAAACGGTTTTGTCTGAAATCCAGCAACGCGACGATAATATCTACCGGGTCATTTTTGAATCGGAGCCTATTCCTTCAACGGTAAGAAAAGGAGGGTTCGGGGGAACCAACCGATATTCGGAACTGGAAGACCTTAACAATTCGGAATTGATAATTGAGACCGCCCGCAAGTTGGATGTCGTTGCGAAGGAAGCTTATATCCAGTCGAAGTCGTACGACGAGGTGATGAAAATGGCACTTAACAAGGAAAAAATGCTGGCCAGTATCCCGGCCATTATGCCGGTGGCCAACGAAGATCTGAAGCGGACAGCCAGCGGCTGGGGTTATCGGATTCACCCGATTTACAAAGTACGGAAAATGCACTACGGCATGGATTTTACCGCGCCTGTGGGAACGCCAATTTATGCTACCGGCGACGGGAAAGTGGTAGAAGTCAGCGGTTCGGCCAAAAGCCGCGTCAGTTTTGGTTTGATGGTTTTAATCGATCATGGATTTGGTTATGAAACACTATACGGCCATCTAAGTTCTTTTAGTGTCAGGATGGGACAGGAGATAAAACGCGGAGATATCATCGGTTATGTAGGGAACTCCGGCGGCTCTACCGCCCCGCACCTGCACTACGAGGTTCATAAAAACGGAACTCCGGTGAACCCCGCGTATTACTATTATATGGATCTCACACCCGAAGAGTATGACCGGATGATTGCCATTTCTTCGAATATTGGTCAGACACTTGATTAAAATTTGTGCCGTACAAAGAACCGAAAATAGAAAAGGTGCTTTACACCATTGGCGAAGTTGCCGAAATAATCGGTGAGAATACTTCGCTGATACGGTATTGGGAGAACCAGTTCGAGGCGCTTAAACCACAGAAAAACGGCAAGGGAAACCGGCTCTTTACCAAAGACGATATCGAAACGGTAAGATTAATCCACCATCTTGTAAAAGAACGGGGGCTGACCATCAAAGGCGCAAAACAGAAACTGAAAGAGAACCGCGAAGAAACCATGGGCAATTACGAAATCGTAAAAAAGCTTCAGTTAATCAAACAGGAGTTGATTGAAATCAGGGAAGGACTGGAAGAACAAAATGGTTAAACTAAAAGATCTGATACATTTCCTCGAAGATTTTGCGCCGTTACGGTTACAGGAGTCGTACGACAATTCGGGCTTAATTGTCGGTTTGCCCGACAGCGAAATCACTTGTGCGCTGGTAACCATTGACGTTACAGAGAGAGTAGTAGATGAAGCCGTAGAAAAGAAAGCGCAACTGATTGTGGCCCACCACCCGCTCATCTTTTCAGGACTAAAAAAAATTACCGGTAAAAACGATGTGGAACGCGCACTGGTAAAAGCCATTAAAAACGATATTGCCATTTATGCGGCGCACACCAACCTCGACAGTGTGACGGGCGGTGTAAATTCCAAAATAGGCGAAAAACTACAGTTACAAAACTGTTCCATTCTTCAGCCTGTCGAAGGAATTTTAAAAAAATTAGTCACTTTTATTCCAGCCGGACATGCCGAGAAAGTAAGGGAAGCCGTTTTTAATGCCGGCGCCGGAAATATTGGCAATTACGACTGGTGCGGATACAACGTCGAAGGATTGGGCAGTTTCCGTGGCAGCGAAGAGGCCAACCCTTTTGTAGGCGAAAGAGGGAAAATCCACGTTGAAAAAGAGACCCGGTTTGAAACCATTTTCCCGGGATATTTGCAAAATAAGATTGTTCAGGCGTTGCTTCAGGCCCATCCCTACGAAGAAGTGGCCTACGATATTTACCCGCTGGAAAACCGGTTCGAAAAAGCAGGAATGGGAATGATTGGGACATTGCCGGAAGCCATTTCTGAAGAAGATTTTTTGCACAGGTTAAAAAAAATATTCAGCGCCGGTTGTATCAAACATACGAAACTAAAAGGCACGCCGGTAAAAAAGGTAGCCGTATGCGGCGGGGCAGGTTCGTTTCTGTTAGACCGCGCCATTGCTGCAAAAGCCGACTTTTTTGTTTCGGGCGATTTTAAATATCACCAGTTTTTTGAAGCGGAAAATAAAATAGTAATTGCAGACATCGGGCATTTTGAAAGTGAACAGTTCACTAAAGAACTTTTTTATGAATTACTTACAAAAAAATTCCCTACATTTGCAGTCCGTTTATCAGAGGTGAATACCAACCCGGTCTTTTACTTCTGATTTTTTTAGTTGGAAATTAAACATTACAAGCGATGAACGCACCATTTTCAAGGCAAGAGGAAAAAGACATTTCTATTGAAGAAAAACTGCGCGCACTGCACGAGTTGCAAAGCGTGGTCTCGGAAATCGATAAAATAAAAACCCTTCGGGGAGAGCTTCCGCTCGAAGTGCAAGACCTGGAAGACGAGATTACAGGTTTAAAAACCAGGTTAAAAAACTTAGACGAGGAGATAAAAAATCTGGATACGGCTATTAATAATAAAAAAATAGCCATCAAAGATTCGCAGGTTCTGATTACCAAATACACCGAACAGCAAAACAACGTCAGGAACAACCGTGAATTCGATTCCCTTTCGAAAGAAATTGAATTTCAAAACCTGGAAATCCAGCTTTCTGAAAAAAGGATAAAGGAATTTACCACCGACATGGCAGAGAAAAAAGAAGCCATTTCGATTTCTGAAAAGCTGCTGAAAGAACGGGTTGACGATTTGGACCGGAAGAAAAAAGAGCTGGAAGAAATTACGGAGGAAACAAAAATTGAAGAAGAAAAACTGAAAGCAAAATCAGAAAAAATCGAATCGTTTATCGAACCTCGTTTGCTGACCGCTTTCAAACGAATCCGCAAGAATGCCCGCAACGGGTTGGCGGTGGTTACCATTCAGCGCGATGCATGTGGAGGGTGTTTTAATAAAATTCCGCCACAGCGACATTTGGATATTGCCAGCCGCAAAAAGATTATTGTTTGCGAATATTGCGGACGTATTCTGGTTGACAAAGACATTAACGTCCTTTCTGAAGAATCATAGGAACGAACGACAGATGAAAAAGCCGGTACAGTATTTCTGCACCGGCTTTTTTATTC
>CAYWBV010000157.1:0-2922 GCA_964455785.1 uncultured Maribellus sp. | reverse complement strand
TGGTTTACCAGCTTCCGCCGGCGCCGCCTCCGCCAAAACTTCCGCCGCCGAATCCACCGAAACCTCCAAATCCGCCGCTTCCCGATGAGAAATTACCAAACGACCCGCGGTGCGAATTGCTTCCCGACATCATTCCCATAGCCAGCCAGAACGGCAGACTTTTCCCCGGCGACAAAAACCGGTTCCTCCTGCGCCTCATCAGCGGAAACAGGATAAAAAAGAGCGCAAAAATGATAATTCCAGGCACGAGGCCATCCTTTCCCTTAGTGTAGTACTGCTGGTATTGCTCGGCTGTATATTCCCCGCGCGTTATTTCCATCATCACTTTTATCCCGCTGGCCAATCCTTTGTAGTAATTGTTTTCCTTAAAATGGGGAATCATTTCAAAGTCGATTACCGTGCTGTTGACCACTGCATCCGGCAGTACCCCTTCCAAACCATAGCCAGTGGCGATAAACACCTGTCCTTTGCTGTCGTTCTGTTTGGGTTTCAGTAAAATAATGATCCCGTTGTCTTTCCCTTTTTGGCCGACGCCCCATTTTTCACCCAGCCGCGCCGCATAATCTCCCGGTTCGTATCCTTCCAGGTCGCCAATGGTAAATACCAAAATCTGAGTCGAAGTTTCGCGGGCAAACTGTTCCAGTGTCTGTTCCAACTGGCTGTTTTCATTTTCCGAAAGTACACGGGCAAAATCGTTAACCAATCGCGGAGGATTGGGCCTTTCCGGAATTTCAGCAACCGACGAAAGCGCCAGGCTGAAGAGTACAATTATTATAGTGAATATCCTTTTCATTTCTACTTATTTTCTCCAAACGAAATTTCATTGGGAAGTTCATTAACATCATTATCCTGAAACGGAAAATGTTCCTTTAATTGTTTCCCGGCTTTGATGATGGCATCCGACAAGGCTTCAGCAAAACGGCCTTCCTTAAATTTTCCGATAACATCTTCTTTAATACTTTCCCAAAAGTTCTCCGGTACTTTCTGGTTAATCCCGGCATCGCCCAAAATGGCAAACTTGCGGTCTTCCACTGCTAAATAAAACAAAACGCCGTTGCGCAGTTTGGTTTTTTGCATCTCCAGTTTATCGAAAATATAGGCAGCTCTGTCGAGCACGTCTCCTTTGCAGTGTTTTTCAATGTGGACCCTGATTTCGCCGGAAGTATCGGTTTCGGCTACCCTGATGGCATTGGAAATTTGCAGTTTGTTTTCTTCCGTGAAATATTTCTGAACGCTCATTGCTCTGAATTTTCCGGTTAGAACTGAACTTCTGGCGCCTTTTCTGCTCCCTGCTGCGCTTCGAAATACGATTTTTTGTCGAACCCGAACCAGCCGGAGTAAATTACCTGCGGAAATTTCCGGATATAAGCATTGTACGTTTGTGTGGTTTCATTAAATTTTCGCCTTTCCGTAGCGATACGGTTTTCGGTTCCTTCCAACTGCGCCTGCAGATCCAGAAAATTCTGGTTGGCCTTTAAGTCAGGGTAACGTTCCACAACCACCATCAGCCGGCTTAATGCCGACGACAACCCATCCTGTGCCTGATTAAACTGCTGAATGGTTTCCGGGGTAAGATTGGCCGGATCGATGTTTACCGAAGTCGCTTTCGAGCGCGCCTCGATAACGCCTTCCAGTGTTTCCTGTTCGTGGGCGGCATACCCTTTTACGGTATTCACCAGGTTCGGGATTAAATCGGCCCGGCGCTGATAAACATTTTCTACCTGCGACCACGACGATGCTACCTGCTCGTCCAGTTCGACCATCTTGTTATATCCGCAACTTGAAAATAAAAATCCTGACACAACGGCCAGTACAACAATAAATATTCGTTTCATCTTTCTTCAGTTTTTTAACGATTGCAAATATTCACAAAATGTGTAGAAAAATCAGTACAATTATCGGGGAAAGGCTATAATTTGCCGTTATATTTCGCCAATCAAAAGATAAAGGAGTAAAAAAACATGGTACAGGAAGATTTCAGAAGGGCCATTTTGGAAGGAATTCCCGGGCGGTTGCCGGAAACGAAAAGCTACGACTTGTCGGTCAACCATGCCCCGCGCAGAAAGGATATCCTCAACCGCGGGGAAAAGAAACTGGCTATCCGGAATGCGCTGCGTTATTTTCCGAAAGAGTTTCATTCCACTCTGGCACCCGAATTTCTGGACGAAATCAACCGTTACGGGAGGATTTACATGTACCGTTTCCGCCCGGATTACCCAATGTTTGCGCGCCCCATCGATGAGTATCCTGCCCAATCGAAACAGGCGGCGTCCATCATGCTGATGATTCAAAACAATCTCGACCCGGCAGTGGCGCAACACCCGCACGAACTGATAACCTACGGTGGCAACGGAGCTGTTTTTCAGAACTGGGCGCAATACCGGCTTACGATAAAATACCTGGCCGAAATGACCGATAACCAGACTTTGGTGATGTACTCGGGGCACCCGCTTGGGCTGTTCCCGTCGCACCGGAAAGCGCCGCGGGTGGTGGTCACCAACGGCATGATGATTCCCAACTATTCATCAAAAGACGACTACGAAAAATTCAACGCACTGGGCGTAACGCAATACGGACAAATGACTGCCGGTTCGTACATGTACATCGGGCCGCAGGGAATTGTACACGGCACTACCATCACCGTGATGAACGCCGCCAGGCTTCATTCCGCAAAAAACACCGGCACAAAAATATTTGTCACCAGCGGGCTGGGCGGGATGTCGGGGGCACAACCCAAAGCGGCGGTGATTGCCGGAATGGTGTGCGTGGTGGCCGAAATCAATCCGAAAGCCGTGGAAACAAGACACCAACAGGGGTGGGTGGACGAGGTTTTTACCGACCTCGACGCGCTAATTACCCGAATGACAGCCGCCCGGAAAAACGAAGAGGCTGTTTCGCTGGCCTATCTCGGGAATGTGGTGG
>CAYWBV010000156.1:0-9001 GCA_964455785.1 uncultured Maribellus sp. | reverse complement strand
TCACAACTGAAAGCTTTTGCACCTCTCGGATCGGATTTATTGGCTTCCGGAAATTTCGTTTCGGCAATATTTTCGAATTGTTTGCCATCGTTGCTTCCTTCCACTTTTATCGATTTAACCGGGAAAATGTACGCTCCAATATCAACAAACGCATTTAAATATGCTGATTTCAGAGGTTTTTGTTGATTGAATCCAACTACAAATTCCATGTTGTAATCTCGGTAAGCCAGCCATTCGCCGTTCGATGTATTACTTTCGCCCAACTGGAAATTAACCAGCGTTTTAGCGCCGTCATTCTGGTATTTTGGATGCGGATTGGTAACCAGATAAATGGTGTCGGGTTGAATGCCCGATTTGTAAAATGTGCGCTGAACAACATCGCTGCCAATCCAACTCGGTTTAAAAGCCTTAATTTTAAGAACTGTGTTTTCAGTGAGTATGATTGGATTATTGTACTCGCTGCTTTTTAAACTGTCAGGTTCGCTGCCGTCAGTGGTGTATTTAATAACCGTTCCCTTCAACAGGTGTTTTAGTTCTACGGTTAAATGACTGGAAAAAATGGATGAGTCCTGCATTATTCTGGGATTGCTGATTTTCATCACCTCGTCTTCCAGGTTATCGCCAATAACGATGTTGATGTCAGGGTATTTTGCGATAATTTTTTCGATTTGTTCCTTTGTTGAATTCTGATTCCAAATATGGAGCGACGAAAATGTTGCTTTATCCAGAAATTTATCCAACTCTGTGGCATTAAAATCAATGTCGCAAATTGAAACGGATTTTAAATTGGGCAATTCCTTCAAAACTTTCAATAAACCAATATCCAGCTTTGTTGAATTCAGATTTAACTTTTGCAGATTGCTGAATTGCACAATTATATCAAGATCCTCTTTTGTTAAAGGCATTCCCTGCATGTTGAGGCTCACAATACCGGTTTTTATTTTCTCCAGCCGTTTTAAGTTTTCCCGATTATAATTGGCGCCCTGAAAAAAGTTGACTTCCACCTCATCCGAACCGTTAAACAAATAATTTACCGAGCAGTAATTCGAATTGAATTCGTCCAAACCGGGCAGATTAAAATTGAGCGAAACCTTTTGATTGGCGGTTGCCTGGTATTGATTTACCAATAAATACAAGCTGTCAGAGTCTGTTAGTTCGTTTAACCGAAGTTCGAAATTTCCTCCTGTTTTTACCCACAATCTTAAAATTGATTTTTCTTCGGCAGTAAGTTGCAATTTTCCATCGGGGGGCATGTGATCTTCGTCGTCCAGCGGAAGGTGAATGCTTTTAAAAAGAACAGATTCACCATTCAATCCCGCTTTTAATATATCTCCGTTTTCGCTGCCTTTTGAAATACTTTCGGGAGTATGAAGTTGTAAATTGGCTTTCGATTTTTCCGTTCCGTGGCAACTCACACATTTTTGGTTTAAAATGGGTGCAACAGCCAATTGATATATTGTTGCAGTGTCGGCTGTTATTTTATTTTCGGTTTCCGGATTTGCCGGTTTCGGAAAACTCAGTGCATTTACACCATGCGTTATTTGCGCCCCTTTATGGGTTGAGCCAACTAAAATTATTAAAAAAAATATGGCCAGAATTTTTTTTAGAATGACTTTTAAATTCAGAATATAAATGAATAACCAACTTAATAAAGCTATTGCAATTCCACCCCATTTGTGCCAGAGGATGACTTCGGCATCGTAACCATTCTGTAACGATAATAAAAGTCCGAAAAACGCGACAACACTGGCAAAAATCGCATTTACAGCCAGCAATAATTTCTCGGAGTCAATCGATATTCTTTTATTTTGAAAGAACAGAAACCAGATGGAAACCAAAATCCCAAAAACGATGGGAAAATGCAAAGCCAGCGGATGAAATTTTCCCATCCATTGCAAAAACAGTCCGGGCTGAATTTTATGACTAAAAATGGCAAGAACAACAAGCAAAGGATTTAAAATCAACAAACACAAATCGAGTATTTGGAAAATCTTTTTCTCGCTCATTATTTATGCAATTAAATCATGCACCACTTTGCCGCTGACGTCGGTTAACCGGTAACGTCTTCCCTGATTTTTAAAGGTAAATTTTTCATGGTCGATTCCCATCAGGTGCATAACTGTTGCCTGAAAATCGTGAACATGAACGGGCAGTTTGGTGATATTGTAACCAAAATCATCGGTTTCGCCAAAAACGCCTGGTTTTGTGCCACCGCCTGCCATAAAAATTGTAAAGCAGCGCGGATGGTGGTCGCGGCCATAATCATCTTTTGTTAATTTTCCCTGGCAATAATTTGTACGTCCAAATTCGCCTCCCCAAATTACCAGCGTTTCGTCTAACAATCCGCGCTGTTTTAAATCTTTGATTAATGCTGCCGATGACTGGTCAACATCTTTGCACTGGCCTTCAATTTCTTTGGGCAGATTTCCGTGTGTGTCCCAACCTTGATGATATAACTGCACAAAACGAACTCCGTTCTCTGATAATTTGCGGGCCAGCAAACAGTTGGCAGCGTAAGTTCCGGGGACCAGGCAATCGGCGCCGTACATTTTTATAATTGATTCCGGTTCGTTTTGTAACGATGTAATTTCGGGAACTGCCATTTGCATGCGGTAAGCCAGTTCGTATTGTTGAATTTTGGTTACAATTTCAGGATCGCCAATATTTTTATAAGCTTCGTTATTTAATGCTGAAATTTCATTGAGCATCGCCCGCCGGTCGGTTCTGTTGATAAATTCAGGATCAGTCAGGTATTTTACAGGCTCTTCTCCGCTACTGAACTGAACACCCTGATGAATGGAATCCAAAAATCCGTTTGACCATAATTTTGAATAAACTCCCTGTCCGTTCCCTTTTCCCTTGCTGAGCAAAACACAAAACGCAGGCAGATTTTTATTTTCGCTACCCAAACCATAACTCAGCCACGAACCCATGCTGGGCCTGTTTCCAACCTGCGCGCCGGTCTGGAAAAAAGTAAGCGCCGGATCGTGATTTATGGCTTCGGTAAACATCGATTTTACAATACATAATTCATCGCTCAAACTTGCCAGATGAGGCAGTATTTCGCTAAACCACGCGCCGTTGTTACCGTATTGGGCGAAACTAAACTTGCTGCCCGCCAGCGGAAATTTGGCCTGATTGGAAGTCATACCGGTAAGTCTTTGCCCCATCCTGATGCTTTCGGGCAACTCTTCTCCCTGCATTTTTTGAAGTAACGGTTTATAATCAAATAATTCCAGTTGCGATGGAGCGCCGTTTTGGAAAAGATAAATTACCCGTTTTGCTTTTGGCGCAAAGTGGGGGAGTACATTCGTAAAAAGTTCCTCTTCCTTTTTGCGTTCAAACAAACCGGGAATCATTAGCGAACCTAACGCCAGGCCACCAATACCGAGACTTAACCGGGTTAAAAATTTTCGCCTGTTTTGATTTAGTATATGTTCGTTGAATTCGTTCATCGTATTTTATGTTCTTGTTATTGCCTCTTCCAAATTATAAATGATTAAAATGGTCTTCATTAAAGCGCCGGCTTCCTGTTTATTTAACTCGTATTTGGAGTGTTCGTATTCCCCAACTTCCAAAGTCGATTTTAATACATCGGGATTTTCTGTAAAGAATTCCTGCTGTTTCAAACAATAGTCTAATAGTTTATTCTTTTCAAATTTTGTAGGTTTCCGAACCAAAATAGCTTCAAAAGCCTGTTCAATTTTTTCGTCGAGTTCTTTTGTTGTCCCCGAAATATTTTCCGCCAGCACGCGGCTTGCTTCCCAAACAGTTGGGTCGTTCAACATTGTTAACGCCTGTAACGGTGTATTTGTGCTGGTTCGTTTCCCTTCGCACTGATCACGGCTGCTTGCATCAAATATCATCAGGCTTGGTGGTGGAGCCGTTAATTTGAATATGGTATATAATCCTCTTCGATATAATAATTCCCTGTGATCCTGTTTGTAGCTGGCCAGAACTCCCCTGCCCGAGGTTGTACTTTCCCAGACTCCTTTTGGCTGGTAAGGTTTTACGCTTGGACCGCCAATTTCAGGATTCAGCAATCCGCTGCTGCTTAAAACCCAGTCGCGGACAATTTCAGCTTTAAATCTAAGTCGCGGAGCTCTTGAATAATATATATTTTCAGGATCAAGTTCCAACTGTTTTTTACTTACGTTACTGGTTTGACAATAAGTATTACTCGTAAGAATCTTTTTGACCAAATATTTAATATCCCAGTTGTGTTCCATAAAATCAACCGCCAACCAGTCGAGCAATTCGGGGTGCGATGGCAAATCTCCCTGCAAACCATAATCGGTGGATGACTTTACAAGTCCTTTCCCGAAAATTTCCTGCCAGATAAAATTCACAAAAACCCGGGCCGTCAAAGGATTGTTTTTATCAATTGTCCATTTTGCCAACCCAAGTCTGTTTTGTGGAAAAATAAGCGTATCGAAGGGCATAATTGCCTCAATGGCAGTTGGTTTTACCTGAATATTTGTTGGCGCATCATAACTTCCACGGCTCAAAATATAAGTGGGTTTTTTAACAATAGTGTCGCCCATAACCGAAACCTGCAAAGGCATTGTATCGCGAGCATTAATATAACTCATCAGGTTTTTCCTGTCTGCATCGGTAATAAATAATTTTGGATTTTTTGCGGGAGTTGACTGGCTGACATCGCCTTCGTACCCGATTTCCTTACTTTCGTTAAAGAATGCGTACAACTGGTAATAATCCTTTTGCGAAAACGGGTCGTATTTATGGTCGTGACATTGCGCACATTCAATGGTAACTCCCAAAACGGCCTTTCCAAAAGTATTTGTTTTGTCGATGTTGTAGGAAACCCGGTATTCTTCGTCGATTACCCCGCCCTCTTCGGTGTATTTATGATTTCGGAAAAAAGCCGTTGCCAGAATGGTTTCTTTTGTTGCATTGGGTAATAAATCGCCTGCAATCTGGTAAGTCAAAAATTTATCGTACGGAATGTTTGTATTGAATGCGTTAATTACCCAGTCGCGCCAGGGCCACTGCGAGCGGATATTATCATCCTGAAAACCGTATGAATCGGCGTAACGCGCCAGATCCATCCACAAAATGGCCATTTTTTCGCCGTAAGCCGGTTTTTGTAACAAGGTGTCAATTAACTGACTGTGCCAATCTTTGTCCGATACACTTGTCCACTGTTTTATTTCTTCGTTGGTTGGCGCCAAACCGGTAATATCAGCAAAAGCCCTTTTAATGAGGATTTCGCGCGATGCTTCATCATTGGGTTTTAAACCTTTCTTCTCTATTTTTTGAAGAATAAAATTGTCGATTTCATTTTTTACCCAACTTTCATTTTTTACCTCGGGAACTTCGTACTGAACCGGTGGAATAAACGACCAGTGCTTTTCGTATTTGGCGCCTTCTTTTATCCACTGTTTGAAAACAGCGATTTCATCGGGAGTCAATTGTGGCAGGTTACTTTCGGGCAAGGGCATCAAAACTGCCGGGTCGGTTGACTCAATTCGTCTGATTAGCTCGCTTTCGTCAGGCGAGCCGGGAACAATTGCAAAGTGGCCCATATTCACTTGTAATTCAGCAAAAGCGCTTTCCCGTAAATCCAGTCGTAAACCGGCTTTACGTGTATTTGCATCCGGCCCGTGGCACAGAAAACATTTATCGGAAAGAATGGGCCGGATATCGCGGTTGTAAGAAATTTCTGTATTTTGATGACTCTTTTTTTGGTTTGATAAAAAGTAGATACCAAAAGCAAATCCTGTAATTAGAAATCCAATAAATGATATCCATATTTGTTTTTTCATCCTATTTTAATGGTTGAAGAACTACCTTTCTTCTATTTTGTCTTGATACTTAATTCAATTTCGTTTTGTTAACGCTGACAGGTCTTTGGACGCTGTCAGGTTTTTTATTATTGATGACTTGTCAGCGTGCGAAGCTCCTGACATTACAAACAAATACCTGATTAAACTCTTGTAAACTTGTAAGGATATACTTTCCCCGAAGCCCACTGCGCGACGTAAATGCTGCCCTCATCGTCAACACAAACGTCATGTGGATTCCTTAATATTTTTTCAGCCTGAGACAACGGATTTAATTTTCCATTTTCATATTTTGGCTCCGAACCACCCAAATTAGAGACAACTTTATTTTCCTTGTTGAGAATTGTGACAAAACCTGAATCTGCATCACTCAAACTGGGAGACCTTAAAACTGCGGCATATAAATAATCTCCTTTTATAACCGGCCGGCAAACACAAGCACCCGGCAGGTGAATTATTTCAAGTAACTTTCCATCCAGCGAAAACCGTTTAAAAGCGTTTCGCGTTCTGTCGGTGATAATTAAAGTTGGTGTTGTTCCCCGGTAATCAATACAAATACCATGTGCGTTGCCAAAAAATTCATCGCCTTCGCCTTTGCCGCCAAACGAATTTTTTAAACCCCCTTTTTCGTCGTAATGCAAAATGTGCTGTGCGCCATAACCATCGGCAATATAAAATTCGCCATTTTCAAGCACTGCCGTTTCTGTAGGCACAAATGCTTCCATTTTTTGGTAAGCAGGAATATCGGATGGTGCATTAATTGTAAACAGAGTCTTCCCGTCGATTGTGGTTTTATAAACCTGGTGTTTTACTGTATCGGTAATAAACAAAAAATCCTCCTTTCCGGTATTTTGAATTGTAAGTCCGTGTGCTCCGGGGAATTCAGTTCCCCAGGTTTCAATAAGTTTCCCACTCTTGTTGTAAATGATGACGTTGTTTTTGGTTTCGTTTGTCAGCAAAAGTATCCGGCCTTTTGCATCCTGGACCATTTCGTGACAATCGTTAACAGGAGTTTGCTCCGGATTGAGCGCTCCCCATTGTGTATTCAGCGTGTAAGTCATCTCATTATGACCGTAAATTGTTCCTTTGTTCATGCTAAATAAATCTTTGGTAATAGTTAGACCAACTGTAGAAAGGGCTGAGTTTTTTAGGAAGGTTCTTCTTTTCATACAATGCCATCTATTATAGTTGTTCAGCGATATTATGGCAAAGCTGTCGGATGAAAAGTTTTAAAGTTCTAATTTTTACGAACCTAAAAATTTTAGTTAGATCAGAAATGCCAAATACCGGCAATAATGAATTGAAAACTAAACAATAAAAGGCACGAAAAGGTTTAAATAGCGTATTTACTTCTTCTATTTAGGATCTGATTGCCGATCCTGTTTTATAAAAATCACTGTTTCGGGTAATTCGAAAATTGATTGTTTTTTATGAATAAAAAGTGAGACATTTGTTACCTGATGTCTTTCTGTAAAACTACCTGGTAAAGTTAAATACTATAATTCAATGACTTATAGGGTATAGTCGCAGAAGATTACAGAATTTCTTCTATACTCAAAACGATAGATATAAGTGGCATTTTTTGTCTTTGGTATTGGCTACCCCATGCGGTTCCAGTTAATCGTTGTATATCTTTACGTCCTTGAACATGTATGGATTATCGCTGATTCTCAAACTTTTGCCACTTGTTGTGGTGATATTTTTGAGAATGACTTCCCTGGTTTTGACATAAGGAAACTTCTCCACGTAGGAATCGTCGGTCATTTTTGGATTAAAATTGGCAAAAATGGCAGGGCCGTTATAATTTTCCGGATGATTGGAGTCGTCAATTCGCAGGTTTTCTATAGTGATTCGTTCTGGCATGTAACAGGTGTAGCCAAAATCATGCTGTCCGGAATAAGATCCGCCAATCATGCTGGCACTGGTTGGCTTGCCACCAGCAGGCACGAAAACGCAGTTACGGATGATGAATTCTCCCTGCCAGGTACTACCGTAGTCGGAGCGCAGATTGATGAGGGTTCTTCCGCGAATCGTGCTGTTCTCCACGGTTAAAACCCCGCTGCCTATTGCATTGATTCCCATATGTCCGAGGGTAGAGTTGCGGATGGTGGCATTGGCAACCCCCATGTGGGCATCGAACCGCGAAAAGATACAATTGTCGTAAACAAGATTTTTGCAGAAGTTAGACCCCAGGATTCCCCAGTACCTGCTGTCGTTGATATCATTTGTCTGGCTGCAGTTCACAAACGATACGTTGAGGGCCCGGTTGACGGAAAGGTCGTAACTGCCCATGGAAACGGTAACTCCAGCCGAGCCAATGGTTTGGTACATTTTACGCCCTGTCAGGATGGTGTTTTGGACCGTAACATATGCGCAGTCTCCGACATGGATGAAACCTCCATAAGGCGCGCCATGGTCTCCTTCGCCGGTGACCCTGTGTTCCAACCCATCCACAAGAACATTTGAACGTCTGATTGCAATACCCCTGCTGTAGTAAGTGTACTTCGATTCTGCTCTGTTGGCAATGGTGGTAAAACGTCCTCCGGTGATGGTCAGTTTTGTCTCGTCAATAGGAAGAGCGGTGATGTCGGTGATTTGGTCAAAGTCCCAGATGATTGGCGCGTCCATATCCACATTGCCATTTTTATCAACGATAAAGATGTCCGTCTGCGGTGATCCATTGTTTTGGTTTGGCCCAAACCGGATGTAACGTCTTACCTGGGAATTGGTGACGGTAACAATGCAGGCTCCGGGTAATGAGACGTCAATTTTCTCCTGATTCCTCCTTAACGAAGATATGCCTTCAGGTTTAAATGGCTGCTTACCTGAGCTGACCAGAAATACATGTGAATTACGGTTTTGGACATCAGTATCGTCAATGATAAAGGCGGCCGTGCCAAAATCGGTGTCAGTCCGGATGATTGCCGTTTGGTTCTTTCCTCCGATGTAGTAGGTGACATCTTCGTCAGCTTTCACCAAAAGACCGTGCTGATTGGCGACTGCATGGGTCGCAGCGATGGCTTCCATATCATCGGTTTTGCCATCGCCTTTGGCACCGAAATCACTATAGCGGACCAACCCATCGGCTTTAAATTTCACGAAATCATCCGGGGATACATTGACAAGTAATTCCCCATTTTCATTTGTGCTTACCTGAGTTTTATTTTTTTTTGATGTTATCACCACATTTTCAAACG
>CAYWBV010000155.1:6203-9046 GCA_964455785.1 uncultured Maribellus sp. | reverse complement strand
TGCAGTCGTTACTTCTCTGGAAAAAGAAAATTGATAAAACCTTCTCAAATAACCTGGCCCCGGGATCAAAAATAACAGTTGACTCGTATCGTGGCAATTCGAAACGATTTTCAGCAACAAACCTTACTGACGACAATAAGGAAACCTGTTGGGCTACCGATGACAACATTCACACGGGTATAATCGAATACGATTTCGGAACTGCTAAAAAGGTACAGTATGTTGTTATCCAGGAATACATCAGGCTGGGACAACGGGTAAAGTCATTCGTTGTTGAAGTATTAAAAGACGGGCAGTGGAACCGAGTAGAAGAGGGCACAACAATCGGATATAAACGGATTGTCAGGATGGAACCGGTTGAAACGCAAAAACTCAGGGTCGTAATTTCAGAATCGCGGGCTTGTCCGGTTATTTCCAATGTCGAAATTTATTAATGGGAAAATTCTAAAAAAAACAATTACTTATATTGAAAAAATGATAGCTGGTCAATTGTTTTAATCCTTTTTTTATGGGATTTTTGTTGCTTCAAACAACGTTATATGCTCACACCATGAGGAAAAGTTTTGTATTGATCTTTGTCTCGCTTTTAAGTTTTTTTCCATCTGAAAATTATGCCGGAGGAAAAATCCGGAGCAGTAAATCATGTTTGGAAAATTTTGAGGACGAAGCAAATCCGCAAAACAGAAAAAAATTTCAAAATGACATTTGCCTGCCTGCCAGGTTATACATGCTTTCGGAGGTGCAGAATGACATATTTGTAGAACCGCTGATTAAACGCTGGAGACCATATGATGATGTCGTAAGATTTTCGGGAACGTCCGACTATCAAAGGCGTTTGCAGCGGGTTGCCAGCATTTGCGAACCTGAAGATGCAGCAACCGTTTCGCTCAGCTTGATAAATCAGGATTACTTCGATACCATAAAAACAGTTACATCCTCCATTGTAGTTGGGAAAAGGGGAATCGGGGCTGATACCGTTACGGTTTCAATCATTGGCGACAGTTTTACGCAGGGGGCGTTTTTTAAAGAAGCCTTGCTTTTGAAAGGTTATGTCCCGAAAATTAAGATGATTGGTCTTCGTGATGTCACCGGTTTTTCAGGCCAGTTTGACGAAGGCCGTGGCGGCTGGACACTGGCAAAATATTTTACGGTATCGAATAAACGTGAAGATGCATACAACGGTTTTTTCCAACCCGGGGGCGATTTCAAATTCTGGGGATCGACTGATTTCTGGAAGTTGGCGAATGCAATCCGCATCAACCCGAAAGGAGATTGGACCTTCGGCGAAAGTTACAATGCAGGTCGTTTCACAACCCGGTCGTTGCTGTTTGATGAAAAAACAGGTTATAAACTGAATCCCGAAAAGAACGACATTTTGTTTGATAACTCAGAGGAATCATATGTCAGGTATGACGGGAAAAACTGGATTAAAGCCAGTTATACTGATTTTACCTGGGACCTGGACTACGGAAAGTATCTGTCGATGTGGAAACTAAAGGCTCCGTCAATTTTGGTTGAGTTTCTGGGGTTAAACGATTTCAGGGGAGCAAAGAACCCTTCGGAAATAAACTTTACTGAATGGAATCTGCAGGTTGAAAAGCTGGCAGCCTCTTATTTTAAAGCGGTCCCGAATGGAAAGTTTGTGTTGATGATTCCTTCTTCAACATGCGGGATGCTTGACAATGTAGCTGGGGACTTCACCACAAAACAAAATGCCTGTATGTGGGAACACCGAAGGAATATCATTGAAAAATTTGACAGGCGGGAAAAGGAAAACATTTTTGTGGTTGACGCGGCCATTGCAATTGATAATTTGAATGGATCGGATTTTACAACCGACCCGCTTTACACAAAACCGTATTCCGAATACCAGGGAACGGAGGTGCTCAAGGTACAAAAAGGAAATCCGCATCCGTATCCCAACTATCCGAATATGGGAATATCGCTGGCGGGGTTTATTCAAAAATACAGGTGAAGCACGTTTGATTGGCAGTGCTCGTGAAATTGTGGTTGTAGGTTCTATTGTAAGAAAAATAAAGGAATATCATATTAATTAGCGTAGCCATATTTTGATTTTTTCGTGTGTTAGGGAGTTTATTCCCGGATGTGATAATAAATCGTATCAATTGTTTATGAATATCAAAGAAAAAAAGGTCGGCCTTTTTATCCCCTGTTACATTGACCAGTTTTATCCGCATGTTGGGATAGCAACACTTGAGCTTTTGCAACAGTTGGGGTTGAGTGTACATTATCCGTTAAAGCAGACCTGTTGCGGCCAGCCGCTGGCCAACAGCGGTGCGGAGAAAAAGGCTGTAAAAACCTATCAGAATTTCGTCCGCAACTTCAGCGAATTCGATTACGTGGTTTCGCCTTCGGGAAGTTGTGTGTACCACGTTCGCGAACATTATAACATCCTGGAACAAACCGACGAGGTAAAAAAAGTGGGGCAAAATACGTTTGAGCTTTGTGAGTTTTTAACCGATGTACTCAAGGTTGACGATTTAGGAGCCGTTTTCCCGCGGAAAGTCGGCCTTCATCAAAGCTGCCACGGGTTACGCGGGCTGAAACTGGGCAAATCTTCGGAAATCGTTGCTGAACGAAACTCAAAAGTCCTTCGGTTATTGGAAAAAGTAAAAGGTATTGAATTGGTTGACCTCGACCGCGAAGATGAATGCTGCGGCTTTGGCGGTACGTTTTCTGTTTTCGAACCCGATGTTTCCGTAAAAATGGGAAAAGCGCGTATCCTCGACCACAAAACCAGCGGGGCCGAAATCATCACGGCTACCGATATGTCGTGTCTGATGCACCTCGAAGGGATTGCTCGCAGGCATAACAAAGAGGTG
>CAYWBV010000155.1:0-6193 GCA_964455785.1 uncultured Maribellus sp. | reverse complement strand
AAGGAATCATCCGGCGGAACGGGGAAGAGATAAGAGTAATGCACATTGCCGAAATTTTAAACAGCAGGTTATGATGACACATGCAAAAAAAGCAAGACAATTTTTGTCGGACGAACCGCGGGCCGACTGGCAGGACAAAGCATTGTGGGCAGTACGCCGGAAAAGAGATGTGGCAGCGGGTTCCGTAAAGGAGTGGGAGCAGCTCAGGGAACAGGCTTCCCAAATCAGGGAAAACGTACTTTCCAACCTCGCTGACTATCTTTTGCAGTTTGAACAGGCCGCCATACAAAACGGAGTGCAGGTGTGCTGGGCCGAAAACGACCGGCAGTTCAACGAAACCATCCTTCGGATTATCCGGGACAACCAGGCTGTAAAAGTTGTGAAAAGCAAATCGATGCTGACCGAGGAGTGTGGCCTGAATCCCTTTTTGGAAAAAGAAGGGATTGAAGTTGTTGATACCGATTTGGGGGAACGTATCATCCAGTTCAGGAATGAACCACCCAGCCACATTGTTTTACCTGCCATCCACCTGAAAAGGGAAGAAGTAAGCGACCTGTTTCACGAAAAACTGGGAACAGAGGAAGGCAATTCTGACCCGACGTACCTGACAGCGGCGGCAAGGGAGCATCTGCGGAAGAAATTTCTGGAGGCTGACGTTGCCATTACCGGGGTAAATTTTGCTGTTGCTGAAAGCGGGACAGTGGTGGTGTGCACCAACGAAGGTAATGCCGACATGGGAGTGCATGCCACGCCGGTACAAATCCACTGTATGGGCATCGAAAAAATAATTCCCCGCAATGAACACCTTGGGATTTTCACCCGTTTGCTCGCACGCAGCGCCACCGGACAGGCCGTTACCACCTACACATCGCACTACCGGAAACCCAAACCGGGCGGACAAATGTACATTGTGATTGCCGATAACGGAAGGTCAGCGCATCTGGGGTCCGGCACGTACCGCAACTCGCTGAAATGTATCCGCTGCGGGGCCTGTATGAACACCTGCCCGGTGTATCGCCGGAGCGGGGGATACAGTTACGGAAGTGTAATCCCCGGGCCAATTGGTTCCATACTGGCTCCGGTACACCGGATGAAAGAGAAACAGGACCTGCCGTTTGCCTCGTCGCTGTGCGGTTCCTGTTCCAACGTCTGCCCGGTAAAGATTGACATCCACAGCCAGTTATACCGGTGGCGGCAGGAAATAACCGAAAAAAAGCTGATTTCCGGGACAAAACGATTTGTTCTGAGTATAGCCGGCAGGGTGCTGGCCGGAAACATGATGTACAACTTTGCCGGAAAAGCCGTACGCCGTGCCTTACAACACATGCCCCGGAAAATGATTTACAACAGTCTGAATGTTTGGGGCAGGGACAGGGAATTGCCGGAGGTTCCCGAAATGTCGTTTAAAGAATGGTATAAAAAGAATAGCCGGAATTTTAAGGAGTCTCAAAAAAAGCAATAAAATGAACAGCAGGGAAACCATTATAAAAAGGATAAAAAGAAACAGTCCGGAAATAAAACCATTGCCTGACAGATTTCCCGGCACGGAACCATTTTCAGATGAACAACTTTTGATGGAATTTAAAGAAAACCTGGTGAAGGCAGGCGGAGAAATACTGGAACCCGGCAGCAGCAATGAACCGGGCAATTACCTCGAAAACCATTTCCCGGAAGCCATTGATTTAACCCGAAAAGCAGACCGGGAGAAATATTCTTCCGCTCCGAAAGAGGAACTGGAAAAAGTACAAACGGTAATTGTTCCGGGGCAATTGGGGGTGGCGGAGAACGGGGCCGTGTGGATAGACGAAACAAACCTCCCAAACCGTCTGCTTCCCTTTGTTACGGAACAATTGGTTATCGTATTGAACGGGGAAAATATGGTCAGGGATATGGTTGAAGCATACCGCAGGATCAACCTGGAAGATGTGGGATTCGGCGTATTTATCTCCGGGCCGTCGAAGACCGCCGACATAGAACAAAGCCTGGTTTACGGGGCACACGGCGCGAAAAAATTAGTAGTGGTTCTTAACCCCGGGCATTCATCTCAACATTGTTAAATACTGAAAATTTATTTCTTTTTTGTATAGAATTACTCTTTGATGCAGATGTAGCAGAATTTTAACACCCACTTAATCAGACATTCAATAAATATATCCACACATTTCCGGAAAAAATAAGGCAATGTTGTTGCATAATAAATAAATTAAAAATATTTTTGTACCACACTACACCACACTTAATATTTTTTCAGTGTAGCTTTATTTAAAATTTTGTTTTTGCTAATCATTCGCGGTTAATTATTTATAATGAAAGAGAACAGTAAATATAAATGGGAAGTTCTTGTTTTGCTTTGGTTTGCCTTTTTGCTGAACCAGGCCGACCGGCAGGTTTTTAACGTGGTGTTGCCGTTAATTCGCGATGACTTGCAGTTGACTGACACCCAGGTAGGTACAATTGCTACTGTTTTTAATCTTGTTTATGCTTTACTTGTCCCCTTTGCAGGATATATTGGCGATTTATTCAGTCGTAAATGGCTTATCGTGCTGAGCGTATTGCTCTTTAGTATTGCAACCATGTTTACAGGTTTTAGCAACAGTATGCTGATGCTGATAATTATCCGTAGCGTTGCTACAGGAGGAGGAGAGGCGTTTTACGGCCCGCCCAATTATGCACTTTTGGCAAGTTACCACAGGAATACAAGGGCTTTCGCTATGTCGATACACCAGACATCCTACTATGTAGGGATAATTTTAAGCGGTTTTATTGCCGGCTACATCGGCGAACACTGGGGATGGCGAAGCGCTTTCTATGCGTTTGGAGTTGTGGGGCTTGTTCATGGAATAGTTTTGATATTCAGGCTGAAGGATAAAAAAGAAAAACAGCAAACCCCAAAGGTTGAAAAAATAAAAATTCAGGAAGGGTTTAAAATATTATTCCAAACGCCCACAGCATTAATACTGACGATTAGTTTTAGCGGGTTAATTTTTGTTCTAACGGGCTACCTGACCTGGATGCCGACCTATCTCTATGAAAATTTTAGTATGAGTTTATCCCGTGCCGGGTTTCACTCTATGTTTTATACACACCTGTTTGCATTTATCGGGATTATTATAGCAGGAAAATATTCAGATAAAGTTGCAAAAAAGAACCCTGCATCAAGATTATTACTACAGGGTTTCGGATTGCTTGCGGCAGTTCCGTTTATTGTGATGATGGGAAACTCTGGAATACTCCTTACGGTTTATATCGGTTTTGCCGGTTTTGGATTTGCCCGCGCTTTTTTCGATGCGAATACCTACACTGTATTGTACGACGTGATTCCCGAAAAATATCATTCATCTGCTTCAGGAATTATGATAATGACGGGGTTTGGCATTGGCTCATTGGCCCCGGTGGTGTTGGGCGCTGTTAAACCCGTGGTTGGACTTTCTCTGGGGATATCAGCGCTGGCATCAATTTGGGTTGTTTGCGGGCTATTGCTACTTGTGGCCTACAGGTTTTATTTCAGGAAGGATTATGAAAAAGTTCATAAACCGAGAAAAATATAAATTATGAATACAAAAAAGTTTGATAAACCAAAAGCAGGATTATTGCTCATTGCATCTCCCCGTTTCAAAAATCTGGGAGAAGGCTTAAGCAGGGGAACCTACAACGAACGCAAATTGAATGAAGTGAAAGGGATTTTAGGTTCGCTTCAGGAATCGTTCGATGTGGTTTTTCCGGGGATTGTTTACAGCAGGGAAGACGTGGAGAAAGTAATGGATACTTTTTTAACGGAGAAGATAGATTTTGTTGTGGCTGAGTTTCTTTCGTGGTCGGAAGATTTTGCCTGGATACGTTTTCTCCGGGATATGCCGGATATACCAGTTCTGTTTGTAAACCCGGCGAAAGGAAGAATGTCGTTCGAAAATACGTTGGATGAAGATGATTTTATCGATTATCTGTGCTCCGGAACATTGGTTGGTTCCCTGGAAGCTTCAGGATCGGTTACCCGTACTGAAAGAAAAAATTTGAGGGTGGCTGTTGGATCGCGCGAAGAATTAGCCGGACAAATACAAACGTTTGCGAAAGTAGCGCGCGTTAAAAAGATTTTGGCGCAATCAACCGTCGGACTCCTTGCAAATTATAATGAGGCGATGTGGTCAACCTATATTGATCCGTACAACTTATTTACACGTATCGGGCCGGAAATGCGTTTTATTTCGTATTCCACCTATGCTGATACAATAGCAGAAATAAGCGAAAAAGAATTTACCGGTTATAAAGAAGAATTACTTGCCGCATATAAAATAATGGACGATGTGGATGTCGTTAAGTTTGACGCTTCTGTCAGGGCCTCAATTGGTTTGGCAAAATTAGCGGAACAATATGAAGTGGATGTCATGGTGTTTAACGACATCGACCCGGCCATGTTTAAGCTAATCGGTTTAAGGGCGGGATTTTATCATCCTTATTTCAACAGAAATAATTCGGTGCTTGTTCCCGAAGCAGATATTGGCGCAGGATTGATAACTTATGTGCTTAAACTGATAAGTGGAAAAAATGTAAATTTTATCGAGCCGTTCCATATCGAATCTGATTTTGGCACTTTCGCCGGCGGACATGCAGGCCCGAATGATCATAACGACCCTGCCCATAAACAAAATGTTGTGATAGCGCGAGATGTTCGTTTTGCAAAAACAAATTACAAATATGCCGGAGCGCCCTTCGCCTGGTACCGTATATCGCCGGGCCGAAAAACAATGGCGCAGTTGGTGGAAAAAACAGGTAAATACAAACTGGTATGTACGCTGGTCGATTCTATGGAAGGAGAACATATCCTGGCTACCTATTCCCACAGCATATTTAAACCGGTTGTCCCGGTGAACAGGTTATTTGAAGAGATACTCAAAATAGGGACGACACAACACTTTGCTGTGGTTGACGGCGACTACCGGACTGAACTTTCCATGTTTGCCGAAATGATGGGATTTGAATTTTACGAAATAGTATAACAACAAAATGAAAGGAGATTTACAACAATGAGTTTTATGTTCAACCCACACCCCTACGATGATCCGACGGCGATCAACAGGCCGAAACTTTCCGAAGAAACAATTAAATCAATTATCTCAGGAACAAAAGAAACGGCCATTCGGATTACAGATGAAATTTTAACAAAATTAGAAGCAAGTAATAGCAGTGTTGTTCTGGCATTGGATGGATATATCGGTGCCCAATTTGAACAAACCGTAAATCTTATTTCACAAAATCTAAAGTTGAAGTCGATAGATCTAAAAGTATTCGATTTTAAGAATGTATTGAAATCGGCCAGCGAGTTGGATGTGGATTTTGCTGAAAATTTGAAAGAAGACAAAGAAAAGGATCCGGTTTTACTTTACGGAAAGTTATTTAAAGGCAGTTATGAAGATTTGTTTGATCCTGAAAAACTGGCTCAGTTCGAAAAAGGCATTAAAGAATTAAAAAAGAGCGGTCAGAAACAGGTGTTTATTGTATATGGATTTGGATGTACCATTAAAGCGCTTCGTTCGTATTACGACCTGGTTTGTTATTTTGATGTTACACCCAAAGAGGTGATTTTAAGAGCAAAAAAAGGAATGTTTGCAAACCTGGGCGACACAACTGCAAAGCCCGTTAAAGCCATGTTAAGGCGGTGTTATTACATCGATTTTGAAGTTGCCGGTCACTTACGCTGGGATTTGATCAGGAATGACAGTATGGATTACTACGTGGTAAGCAACAATCCCGATAATTTAAAAGCAATTCCAAAAAAATCACTTAAGTCAATTACTTCTGCGCTGGTGAAATACCCAATGCGCTGCCGGCCTGTTTATATCGAAGGGATTTGGGGCGGGCATTACATTAAAAAGCTGAGAAACCTTCCCGATACCATGGTTAATGCTGCCTGGGTTTTCGACCTGATTCCGTTGGAAGTTAGTATTGTTGTTGAAGCTGGCAAACAATTACTCGAATTTCCATTCTTTACTTTTGTGCAGAAGGAAGGCGAGGCTTTGATGGGGGCTGGTTGCGTAAAAAAATTCGGCGGTTATTTCCCGATTCGTTTCAATTACGACGATTCGTATCACAGCAGCGGAAACATGTCCATTCAGGTTCATTCGGGCCATAAATACAATGTTGAAAATTACGGGGAACACGGTCGCCAGGATGAAAGTTATTACATTGTCGCCACAGG
>CAYWBV010000154.1:4919-9046 GCA_964455785.1 uncultured Maribellus sp. | reverse complement strand
GTGCTTGCTGAATTGAGTGACAGTATTTCCAATACTGCGACCATCACATCGTTGGAAAAAGACGTCAATGAACTCGACAATTCTTCAACTGTGGTACACGAACAATCGGAATTTGATGTTCCGAACGTTTTTACGCCAAACGGCGACGGTATTAACGACATGTGGATTATGAAAGGGTTGGAACAAACCCCGGGAACAAAATCGCTGGTTGTTTTTAACCGGTGGGGAATCGAAGTTTACAAAACAGATAACTATAACAACGATTGGACAGGAGATGGTTTGAATGAAGGAACTTATTTCTACCAGTTAAATATTGTGGAAAACGGCGGTCAGAAGCAGTTAAAAGGTTATGTCACAATTTTAAGATAGTAAACAGGTTATGAAATATATAAAATATTTGTTCTTAATTGGTTTGTTCGCAGTTATCGTTCCCGATGTGGCAGGTCAGCAAATTCCGCAGTTCAGCCAGTATATGTTCAATCCGGTTTTTATTAATCCGGCTTATGCAGGATATAAGGAACAGCTCTATTTTCAAAGCTACTACCGAAAACAATGGGCTGGTTTGAATGGAAGTCCGGAAACTTTTGCCTTTGGTATCGATGGTTTTCTTTCCGATCAAAAGCTCGGTGTTGGTCTGGTAGGTATGGTCGATAAATTGGGCGCTCAAAAAACCTCCACGTTTTTGGGAAATGTTTCGTATCGGTTACAATTAACCGAAGACGGATATTTAAACATGGGTTTAGGCCTGGGCCTGGTAAACCGATTGATCGACGGAACACAGTTGAATCCCGGTGAAAGTAACGACCCTGCTGTCGAGGCGGTTAGAAATAATGCCATTTATCCGGATGGGAAAGTGGGGGCGTTTTATTTTGACGAGAGTTTTTATGTGGGTTTTGTTGTCGATAACCTGATTCAACCGGGTAAAAATTTTGATGAAAGAGAATTAATAGCTGCTCCGGGAACTCACATCAGCCTGTCGGCAGGAACCTGGATGGATATTAATTATGACGTCGCTTTCCGGCCTTCACTGTTGTTTATGGACGACTTTAAATCTCCGGCCCGGCTGGACCTGAATGGTTCATTTGTGTTTTTGGAAAAATTTTGGGTGGGCGCCTCCTACCGGACCGGGATGGACTATGCCAGGCGATCGTCATCGAAAAACCTCAAACGGAGCACTTCTGTGGTGGGATTATTTGAAATTTTTGTAAAAGGAGGATTGAGAATAGGTTATGCTTATGACCATAACTTAACTGGTTTTGATGTGAGGAATTTTTCGACTCACGAAATATCATTGGGATATTTACTGCCGGATAAAAGAATCAGGACAATCTCTCCGAGGTATTTTTAAATTATTTGGGTATGTATAAATTGATCATTTTTGGTTTTCTGGGTCTGCTTTTTTTTACGTTATCCTGCACCTCTGTGAAAGATATGTATATCCGGACAGCCAGGGAAAATGAAGAAATGATGAACTATTCGCAGGCCAGGGACGCTTATCTTCAGGCGTGGATTACAGAAGAAAACAGTGTCGCTGCGCGAGGTCTGGCTGTGTCCAGTTTTAAAATGAGAGACTTTGAGAAGGCAGAATCCTGGTTTTCAAGGCTCGAAAAACTGGATACTTTGTTTCCGGCCGATCTTTATTTTTATGCCAAATCGCTGGCAGCCAACGCAAAAATTGACGAAGCTAAAGAAGTGCTGGAAAGGTACAAACAACAAAATAAAGATGAAATTTCTTCCGATGAATTAACTGTATTTGAACAATCTCTTGCTTTGCGAAGCCAAATGGTAAGTCCGGCCGACAGTATTGTTATTGAACCTGTGCAGGAAATCAACACCGCATTTTCGGAATTTGGTTTTCTGATGGTTAATTCAAAAGTCTGTTTTTTGTCAGACCGGCTCGAAAGCAACGAAGGAATTATCGATAACCAAAATGTATTTAACAGCGAACGCGACGGTTGGACCGGAAATGGTTTTCTTTCTGTTTTTGAAGGGGTGTATGATTCTTTGGAGAACAGCGTGGGGCAGATTTCAAAAGCCCCGCGTTATACGCATAATTTTCATATTGGCCCTGTCAGCGAATCGGAGAAGTTGATTTTTTACAGCAAAACAGCGCCGCCCCGGAGCGGTTCCGGGTTATCGTTCAAAAAAAATGATTTGACGGTTTACCCCGGAATTTATTACCGGGAACGGGTGACGACCGACTCGGTTGGGCCGGAGAATGGATTTCCGTTCAATTCTATCCTCGAATATGTGGTTACCGACCCGTTTTGGGATGAAAATACCCGAACACTTTATTTCACTTCGAATAAACCCGGAGGAAACGGCGGAATGGATTTGTACAAGGTTGTTTATTTAGGAGACAGGTTATGGTCAGAAGTAACTAATTTAGGTACTGAAATCAATACTTTTGGCGACGAAAGAACTCCGTTTATATCTTCCGGAAGAGAACTTTATTTTTCTTCCGACGGTCATCCGGGGTTGGGAGGCCTCGATATTTTCAGGGTCAGTGAATTTGAAACCGGCCATTTTGAGGTGGTAAATTTAGGATACCCGATTAACTCCAACAGAGATGATTTCTCTTATTCAAAATACAGCGAAAACAATGTGTTTTTGGCTTCTGATCGTGTTGGCGGTAAAGGCAGCGACGACATCTACCGCGTTAAAACGATTGTTGAGGAGTTTTTTATATTGCGGGGAAAAGTTACGGACAACGAGGATAATTCTCCTCTTGCAAATGTTGTTGTTACTGTATTTAACATCAATACCGGTATCAATACCCGGTTTGTAACCGGAGATGATGGTTCTTTCGGGTTTAAATTTCCCCTGGCCCAGGCTTTTGACAAATTTGTTTTGACAAGCAGTATAAACGGCTATTTTACCGGAAAGCCTGAAGAAGCCCTCGGATTGAACGAACAGGAAATAGAACAACGCGAAAAATCAGTCGATATCCATCTTCAAAAAATCGTCAAGGAAAAACCTTATGTTTTGGACAATATGGTTTACGAGTCGGGCAGATGGGGACTAAGTGTGGACGCCAGACAATCGTTGACCCAATTGGCCGAAATTCTGGAAGAATATCCAACAATGAAGATCGAGTTACATTCCCATACCGATTCCAAAGGGCCGGCGCTGCAGAATAAAAAACTTTCTGAAATCAGGGCTCAGGCTGCAGTTGATTTTATCGTACGCCAGGGGATTGATTCGGAAAGAGTTAAAGCCGTGGGTATGGGTGAAGAACAACTGCTCAACCGGTGCGCCGACGGTGTTGACTGTTCGGAAGAAGAACACAGTGTAAACCGAAGAACCGAATTTATCATCACCGAATTTTGACGGTCTTCTCTGGCTTTCGTCATATTAAGGCTATCCAAAAAAGTCCGTTTCCCTGTTATTTGCTGACCGGTTAGAAATCCGGCACATTTTAAAACAGATGTTTCAACCACAGCCGGGATAACAGTTAAGAGGAAAGGTACCTTTTTGGACAGCCCGTCATTTTTTTGGGAAGACGTTTATTTCATCTCAAAAACCAGGATAGTATCCACATCATCTTGTTTCGATTTCGGGACGTTGAGTAAAATACCAAATTCGGTTTCTTTAAAGGTTACTTTTTCACCACTTTCGAAATACACTGCTGATTTAATTTTTCCGGGAAGCGCCGGAATGAGCAGGTTTTCGTCTTTCATTTGTAACAGGTGGAGAAATATTTTGCCATCTTTTGCCGTTGTTGTGGCGCCCCAGTCCTGCGGACGGATGGGGCCTTTCCGGGTGTTGTAAATGGTTTCGCCGTATTTTTCGAGCCATTTTCCCATCACCGCCAGCGTGTCGATATTTTCGGGCTGAATTTTTCCGTTGGGCATCGGGCCGGTATTTAACAGGAAATTGGCGCCGTAGCCGGCCGATTTTACCATGGTTTGGATGAGTTGTTTCGACGATTTGTATTTCTGGTCTTTCAGGTTAAAACCCCACGATCCGTTCATAGTTTCGCACATTTCCAGCGGCAGTTTCGAGATGGTTCCGGTTTGGTTAAAACCCATCGTATTTTCGCCGGGAAGGTCACGTTCGAACATTTGGAAATCTTCGCCGGGAATAGGAGAGAGGTGGTGGTTGCTGCCAACCAGCGTTCCCGGCTG
>CAYWBV010000154.1:0-4819 GCA_964455785.1 uncultured Maribellus sp. | reverse complement strand
AAGAACAGTTTTATGCCCTGTTTGTCGCACTCTTCTTTTAACATTTTCAGCACGTCTTTTTTATACGGAGTACTGTCCACAATATCGTAGTTGCTTACTTTCGAATCGTACATGGCAAAACCGTCGTGGTGTTTACTGGTGATCGTAATGTATTTCATACCGGCTTTTTTTACCATCGAAACCCATTCCGCCGGGTTGAACTGTGTAGGATTAAAAAACGAAGGCAGTTTTTCGTATTGATGAATTGGAATCTGCTGCTGGTTCATTACCCATTCTCCGTCGCCGAGGATGCTGTAAACGCCCCAGTGGATAAACAGCCCGAATTTGGCGTCGAGAAACCATTCGCGGTTTTTCAGATTTTTTTCGGCTGGTTGATAATTCGATTGCGGGTAACCGGGGTTGAAAGCGAAAATGGAGAGTAAAGTCAGAAAAATAAACTTTTTCATTTTGTTTATGATTTTATGGATTGATACTGAATTCAGAGTGCAAAATACAAATAAGTGTTATGCTGCCAAAGATGTTACAGGGCAGGGACAGGTTCAGCACAGTTCAGAATAGTTTTTTGTTTTCAGGGAAACGGTCTTTCATAAAAAGCGGTATCCAAAATTCATCGGATAATTTGATTACTTTTGCAGCGGCAGGCCGCTTTATCGCACTGACGATTTATGTCGGTGAGGAAAGTCCGGGCAACGCAGGGCGCCGTGCTTCTTAGCGGGAAGATCTTTGAAAGGGGATAGCAACATAACAGAAAAAAACCACCGTTTTCCCGATGTATCGGAGAGCGGAACGGGTGAAAAGGTGCGGTAAAAGCGCACCGGTGGTCGTGGCAACACGGTCAGCCGTATGTCTCACGGGTTGCAAAGCCAAATATATCCTGATGGTATGCCGCTGTTGCGGTACCGCGGGGTTGCCCGCCTCGTTTCTAACGCACAAGGGAGTCAGGAGGGGTAGGCTGCAGGACCCCGGCAGTGATGCCGGGGCAAGATAAATGATAAAGGTTCCTGACGTAAAAAATCAGGATTACAGAACCCGGCTTACAGGCCTGCCATTTTTTTGAAAATCACAGTTAAGCCGTCATACTGGCCGGAGTAATAAGATTTTTTTTGAGCATTAAAATGGCCTCTTTTATCGTATCACACTACCCTGCGCCCAAACGGTGTCAGTGCCAGCGAAGCCAGTTTGAAATGCTGTTTCGCCCATGGAATGCCGATAATGGTAATCCCGAGTAACAGTCCGAAAAAAACATGGGTGAGCATTATCCAAATGCCCCCGATAAAAAACCAAAGAATATTCATAATGGTGGAAAGGCACCCCGGCGCATAATCCATGTATTCGATGGTTTGTCCGAATGGCCACAACGCCAGCACCCCCAGTTTAAACGACTGAATTCCAAACGGAATCCCGACAATGGTGATACAAAGGATGAGGCCTGAAATCATGTATTCCAGAAAAATGGCAAAACCGCCAAAAACCAGCCAGATAATGTTACCAAGTATCTTCATTTTATTTTGATTTATTTTGTTGGTCAGTTTTTAGGATTCATAATTACACAAAATTTATGGATGAAATGGAATTTTTGAAAATTAACATTTACTTTGGCCCGCAAAAATTCTGAAATAACGAATACAAAATTGTAGTTTTTTTCGTCCTGATATTTTTTGTAAGCAGGTTTTAAAATTTTACGACTTGAAAACATGATTCAGCAAACTGAAATAACTTTACCCGGCTTCCGAAGAGGATACCATTTGATCACCTCACTGATTGAAAAACAGCTTCCGTCGCTGCCCGAACAAGGGTTGCTGCACATTTTGGTGAAACACACTTCAGCGGGAATTACCCTGAATGAAAATGCCGATCCTTCGGTGAGGACCGATTTCGAGTCGTTTATCAACAAATTGATACCCGATGGAGACCCGGTTTATATTCACACCGACGAGGGTAGCGACGATATGCCAGGGCATTTAAAATCGTCAGTAATTGGAGCCGGGATTACCATTCCCATCACCGGGCACCGGTTGAACCTGGGAACCTGGCAAGGAATTTATTTTTGTGAGTTTCGTAATTTTGGCGGCCCGCGGCGACTCGTACTAACGATTTTCAGTTAAAAAAACAGTATTGTTTTTTCAGTATTCAAATAGAAAAACTGCTTTTAAACAACTAAAAGTGCCTTTTTAATGAGAATTGATATTTTTTTATCCATCGGGGAAACCTATTTTGCAGCCCGATAAAAACCAGAAATTTTATGCAACGAAATTTGTTACTTGGAGTAGAGGCCATCGGACAAGCAGCCGTAGATGCCGGAATATCGGGCGTTTACGCTTATCCCGGAACTCCTTCCACCGAAATCACCGAATACATTCAGGAAAATAAAACTGCGAAAGAGCGTAACATCCACCGGGTTTGGTCGGCTAACGAAAAAACGGCCATGGAAGCGGCGTTGGGAATGTCGTATGCCGGGAAACGTTCGATGGTTTGTATGAAACATGTGGGATTGAACGTTGCCGCCGATGTTTTTATGAACATGGCCATCACCGGGATAAACGGCGGACTGGTGGTCACTGTGGCCGACGATCCGTCGCAGCACTCGTCGCAAAATGAACAGGATTCGAGGTTCTACGGCAAGTTCGCCATGATCCCGGTTTTCGAACCGTCGAACCAACAGGAAGCTTACGATATGACCTACGAGGCGTTCGACTTTTCGGAAAGAACAGGTCTTCCGGTGATGATGCGGATAACCACAAGGCTGGCTCATTCCCGCTCAGGAGTGGTACCCAAACTTCTTCAGCCTGAAAACCGCCTTAAACTTCCCGAAAACCAAATGCAGTTTATGCTGCTACCAGCCTACGGAAAAAAATATTACCAGAACCTGCTGGATAAACAGGAGCAGCTTTTGTCGTTATCCGAAGAATCCACTTACAATACGTTTACCGAAGGAACCGATTTCAGCCTCGGAATTGTGTGCTGCGGTATTGCTTTTAATTATTTGATGGAAAATTATCCGGACGGTAAATGCCCCTACCCGGTGGTTAAAATTTCGCAATACCCGGCGCCCGAAAAATGGTTAAAAAAATTGGAGGCCGAGTGCGACGAACTACTGGTGGCTGAAGACGGTTACCCGCTAATTGAAGAGTTGCTGCGCGATTATTTCGGGAAGGGTAAAAAAGTGTGTGGCCGCCTCAGTGGCGCGCTGCCGCGGAAAGGGGAGCTCAACCCCGATCATCTTGCAAAGGCGCTGGGAAAAGAAAAATCAGTCCATTTTCATTCCCCTGAAATTTTGGTGGGTCGGCCGCCCTCGCTGTGCGCAGGTTGCGGACACCAGGACACTTATGTGGCGCTGAATGAGGTGTTGGAAGATGTTGACGCCGGCCGCGTTTTTTCAGATATCGGCTGTTACACGCTCGGCGCGCTCCCGCCCTACAATACCATCAATACCTGTGTGGATATGGGCGCTTCAATTACCATGGCCAAAGGCGCTGCCGATGCAGGGCTGAAGCCGGTTTTTGCTGTTATTGGCGATTCCACTTTTACCCACTCCGGAATTACCGGGCTACTCGACTGCGTGGTGGAAAAAAGTAACGTCAACATTATTATTGTCGATAACGAGGCAGTGGCTATGACCGGAGGACAGGATTCGTCGGCCAAAGGAAGAATCGAAAAAATCTGTGAAGGCGTGGGAGTTGACCCCGACCATATCCGGCTGTTTGTGCCGCTTAAAAAAAATCACGAAGAAATTGTCCGGATTTTAAAGGAGGAAATGATTTTTGAGGGTGTTTCCGTGATTATCGGGCGGAGGGAGTGTATTCAGCGTATCAGCAGGCTGAAAAAGATGAACAAAAAAACAAACGAAAAATGATAAAGACTGATATTATATTAGCCGGTGTTGGCGGCCAGGGTATTTTGTCGATTGCCGCCATTCTGGGTGCGGCCGCCCTCAACGAAAACCTGTTTCTGAAACAAGCCGAAACTCACGGTATGAGCCAGCGCGGAGGCGAGGTGGTGTCGCACCTGCGTATTTCCGGTTCACCCATTTTCTCTGATTTAATTCCGCTCGGGGGCGCCGACCTTATCCTCGCGGTCGAACCGCTGGAGTCGTTGCGTTATCTGCCATACCTGAAAAAAAACGGTAGCCTGGTTACCAATGTCACCGAGTTCAGGAACATTGGCAACTATCCCGGGCTCGAAAAAACATTCGCGGAGCTGAGCGCAAAACTAAAGATTGTAAAAATTGATGCCGACCAAATGGCCCGTGAAACCGGAAATCCGAAAGCGTCGAATATGGTGATGCTGGGCGCCGCCTCTCCGTTTATAAACATCACCGGGGAAATCATTTTGAAAGCTATCGAAACTGTTTTTGGTCCGAAAGGTCCCGAAGTCGTTAAATCGAACCGGCAGGCTTTTCTTGCCGGAAAACATTTTGCCGAAGAATACCTCGGAACAGCATAATTTTTTACCGATCGGTCCGCACTCAGTTGCTGAAACAATAACTCCCAAAAAATTACCACATAAATGTGTGGTTTTCCGGTTCATCGACTTTTCCAAAGAATGATTTTGTAATTTTAGGGGAAAATAGGAATATGATGCGGATTGGTTTTTCCCTGCTTTTTTTGATACTCAATATTTCTGTACCTGCACAAATGTCGTACATATTTAACCGTGTTTCGCATTCCGACGGTTTAAATACCAATAAAGTCAACTGTGTTTGGCAGGATAAAAAGGGATTTTTGTGGGTGGGGACTGAAAATGGCATCCAGCGTTTTGATGGCAGAAAGTTTATCAGTTTCAGAACTGATGGGTTAAACCATTCGATGCCGCCGTTCGG
>CAYWBV010000153.1:7488-9065 GCA_964455785.1 uncultured Maribellus sp. | reverse complement strand
TTATTCTTCAATTCCCATACGCTTCAACTCATTCTGATACCACTGGTAATCTGTTCCCCAGTTTTTGTTGGGGCGATCACCCATTTGTAATTTTAACACACCCCCATTGATTATTTCGTCATGTTTCAGCCAGGGGCGGTTAATGGGTTGCCCGTTGAGTTGCGCCGACTGAATGTATTTGTTTTTCTGTGAGCTGCTTTTGGCTACTACCGAAAAAGTTTTTCCACCGGGAAGTGCGATTTCAATTTCCGAAAACAAAGGGCTACCGATAGCATAAGTCCCTGTACCGGGAGTAACCGGGTAAAATCCCATCGCCGAAAAAACATACCACGCACACATGGCCCCGCCATCCTCGTCGCCGGGCAACCCCAGCGGGGAGTCATCAAACCAGATATCGAGCACCTGGCGGATACGGCGTTGTGTTTTCCACGGTTGTCCGGCATAATTGTAAAGATAAGGTACGTGAAAAGCGGGTTCATTTCCGGCGGGGAACATTCCGTGTAGCCCGGAGGCATCTGGGAACTGCCCCATAAACTGCCACTTTGCAATTTTTGGAGGTTGATTAAAGAGCCGATCTAGCCGGTTAACAAAATTTTCATTGCCCCCCATTAAATCAATCAGTCCGTCGATGTCGTGCTGTACGCTGAAACTCCATATCCAGGTATTGTTCTCAGCAAAATACATCCGGCTGCCAATTCCTCCCGAAAGTTGGGGGTCGAAATTCGGCACCCACTGGCCGTTCGCTTTTCTGGGACTCATAAAGCCATTTTCGGGGTTATATACATTCCGGTAATTTTGCGAACGCTTTAGAAAATTGGTATAATCTTCGGTTTTATTCAGCGCTTTGGCCAATTGCGCCAGGCACCAGTCGTCGTAGCTGTGCTCCAGAGTCAGCGCCACAGCCTGCCGTTTTTCAAAGGAATTGACCACAGCCACCGTTTCTTCTTCTCCATCCTCCAATGCGGGATACCAGCCCTTTTCGAGGTAAAACGAATCGAGGCTGCACATCGGACCCGTGCGCCAGGGAAGCATAGTTCCGTGTAAAGCATTTTTTTTCAGCCCTTCGTACGCTTTTTCCACATCAAAATTCCGGGTTCCCTTTTGCCAGGTGTCCCAAATCAGCGCGGCGGAATGAAAACCAATCATGGCCGGGAAATCGCCATAAAACTGGGGAAACCCGGGCATCCATCCATCCTGTTCATACATCCTCACATACGATTGTACCATGTCGGCTTCCTGTTTCGGATTCAGAATCATTCGGAGCGGATGAAGGCTCCGAAAGGTGTCCCACAACCAGTCGTCAACATAAAAAGGAATGGTGTCGGCTTTGTGAATCTTGCGGTCGTACCCGCTGAAATACTGCCCGTCTTCTGTAATGTTCACCATTCGTTCGTGTGCCCGGTAAAGGCTGGTATAGAAAATCCGCTTTTGTCGTTCCGTGCCGCCTTTTACCTTTATCTTTCCCAGCGTATTTTTCCAGATGTCGTAACTTTCATCTTTAATCTGCTCAAAAGTTTTTTTACTGGTCTCTGTAGCGAGGTTTTTTTGGGCTTGTTCTTCGCTTATTAACGAAATAC
>CAYWBV010000153.1:0-7388 GCA_964455785.1 uncultured Maribellus sp. | reverse complement strand
TCTGCAATAATTTCAGGCTCTTCCAGCAACACTTTATGATACCAGGGATGAACTTCTTCCAAATCGTGATCATAAAAGGCAGCGGCCTTATTCCGGTCGGGCTGAATTTCACCGTGAAGAGGCATCAGTTCAGAAACGTGCCCCATCCTGTAAGCCGGCATATTGAGGGCAAACCCGTAAATTTTGTCCGATAAAAACCGATCGCTTAATCCGGGCTCGGTTACCGGAAATACCCGGACCATACTGTTGGGGCGATGAACAGTCGGATTTTTTGTGGTTAACAGAGAGGCAACCCCTCCGATATTTGGATCTACATAAACCGTAGGATCAGTCGGGGTGCAGGAAGCCACTATCATCCATGTGAAGAAGATTAACGATAGCCTCGTTGCCCCGGAATAGTTGGTTTTCATTTTCATTTTTTATACACCCAATTAGTTAAGGCCAACGATTCCCTTTGTTAAATCATTCACACAAACAACGCATTGATTTTTTTTGTTGATATTTAAGGTCAAAATAATTATCTTTTTTTCAATAAAACAAACTAAATCGTTTAAATTTGCATTTTCAAATATAAAATTATTATTACGACACAATATTTTCATTAGTTATATTCTGTTTATAAGTTAGTTATATATAAAATATAAATTATATCCTCCTGCATATACATCGTGTATATATTGGGAATAATATTAAAAATATAATCTTTACAAGAAAACTCAAATTGCATTTTATTTCGACATCGTTTTTTATTTTAAATATATTTTTAATCTTAGCCGATATTATGATTAGGAATATCTTAAATATAAATAATTAGAAATGACGTCTTTAAAAGATATAGCTGAACAACTGGGAGTTTCTATAGCATTAGTTTCCATGGTTCTAAATAATCAGGGAAATGAAAAAGGGATTAGCGCTGAAACTCAAAAAAAAGTTCGGGATCTGGCGAAAAAATTAAACTACAGGCCAAATCATGTTGCCAGGAGCCTGAGGCTTGGAAACTCAAAAACAATTGGATTGATCATCGCTGATATTTCAAATGTTTTTTATTCGGTAATTGCTAAAAGCATTGAAGAGAAAGCTTCGCAGAATGGGTACAGTATAATGTTCATGAGTTCTGGGGAAGATCCTGAGAAGGAAGAAGAAATACTCAGGGTTCTTATGAACAAAGGGGTTGATGGGTTAATCCTGTCCACGTCTTTTAGCGACAGAAACCAGCTACGTAAGCTCAGAGACAACAATATCCCTTTCGTTCTGATAGACAGGTATTTGCCCGGTGTAAAAACCAACTATGTGGTTTCGGCGAATTACCAGGGAGCTTTCGATATGACACAGCACCTGCTTTCGCTTGGACATGAAAAAATTGCACTGCTGCACGTAACCCCTCCGCATCTGACTACAATGAAACACAGGACTTTAGGGTACCAGGAGGCCTTGCGTAAAAATGGGTATCCGGTTAAAAGCAAGTTGATTAAGGAAATTCCCTATGACAACATTAAAAAAAATATGGAAACAGCTTTAAAGGAGTTGATTCTTGATGAAAAGATTGATTCTGTTTTTTTTCTGAACAATAAACTCACCATTGCGGGAATGGAAGTACTAAAACGATTAAATATTAGGATACCATACGATATTTCAATTGTATCTTTTGATGACATAGATCTTTTTAAGTTCTCATCGCCTGCAATTACTTCAGTTACTCAACCCAAAGAAGAAATTGGAAAGATTGCATTCGAGGTGTTATTAAATCAAATTAATAACCGCGAAGCAGATAAACAACAGATAGTTCTGCCCGTAAAACTGAATATCAGGGAATCCTGCGGCAGCACAATGAAAAAATTATTTGCGGAACCTGAAAGCAAAAGTCCAAATGATTGACAAGGTAAATTTTGGCGGGTAAACCATCCAGTTCCCTGAAATGGAGTAAAATACTTTCCCTGCCATTAAAAGATGGCCTGCTGCTGAGGAGCATCACATTTTTATCTCCTTCCATCTGTACCGATTTAAATACCTGAGCTTTCAATTCATCTTCTCTGGCCGGAAATGTGCGGGTCGGGAGTGGATTCCGAACCCCCCAGGCAAATTTTGTTGCTGCCGAAATGGTCGTATCACGGGTGGTAGCCACAGTGTAAGTCCAGCTAACTGTACCTTCCTGGAAAGTACGAAAGTTGGTAAACCAGTAATTATTCATCACCCAGGAATACAAGCAGGGTTTTCCTGCTTTTGGATAACGTTCGAATTTGCCCATATTAAAATCGCTGAAATGCCATAACGGAACCTCGTCGCTGACCATGATTATCTGTCCTTTTTGTCCTTTTACCGAGACAAAATTCTGGGCTACATTCCAGTCGGAAGATGAACCTTTCAATGGCTAATACCATGTTTCTGTTGAATGAGATGTTGAAGTCATTATTCCATGTAAGAGTATTGTTGGAAATATTAGTGGTACTTAATGTAAATTCTACCTCTATGTTTTACTGTCAATAAAAAATAAGAGCACTGCATTTAACAGTACTCTTATCAATTTATTCTATGCAAAAGCCGTTTGTTATTATTCTGCTGCCTTAAGTGTAATGCTTATAATCCCGGAATCAGTTGCTCCTGCAAAAGTAACAGTTATAGCATCTCCCACATTTACGAGTCCTGCTTCTGCTTTTGTGAAGGTAACCGAAGTTTTCAGGTCACTTCCAACCGTGATATTTTTTGGTGCGCCATAAGGAAGCAGTTGTAATGCACCTTGCGGATCCCAACTGGGAGCCTGGCGTTTTAATACCTGGGCTGCCATTACATCTCCTGATTTTGCGTTTGGAAAATAGCAGTTGATGGTAAAGGAATCATCGGCAGTTGTAACTCCAGTTGAAGTAATAACCGAGATGTCAGTAATGATGACATTTCCATTTTCGTCGTATGGAATGTCATAATATGGCTGATCTGTACAGCTCATTATCAATGCCATTGAAATGATTATTGAGAGAGATATGATAATTTTTGCTTTCATATTTTTCTTAATTAAATAGTTATAAAATACAATACTTAATTCTGCGTAGGCAAATACCCACTATTCTGTAGCGCTAACCCGTTTCTGGCAATTTCATTACCAGGAATAGGTGATAATAAATGCATTGGAGCAAAAGCAAAGTTGAAAATTGTTGGCTGATGACCAATGAAATTCTGAATACCTGAAATTTCGCCATTGCCATATACAATGCATCTTCTTGTACGACGCTGATCCCAGAGCATTTTATTTTCAAATATCAGTTCCCAGGCTCTTTCTGCTAAAATTTCTTTCAAACCAACCTGACCTGCTGTGTAAGGAGCAAGCAATGCTCTGGCCCTGACTTCGTTAATTCCTTTTACGATGTCATTGTCAGATACCGATTGTCCTAATTGTTTTAACGCCCAGTTTACTTCCGTGAGCATCAATAAAATTTCTCCATAACGGTAATGTGACCAGTTAAGACCGGAACCATCTGTTCCTTTAACAGCCGCAGGAACATATTGCTTATAAAGAAATGGAACATCAAAACGAACTGTATCTTTTACATTGTTATATTTAGTATCCCATGTGAAGAAAAACTGACGTTCCTGTTTCCGCAAGTCATTATCGGAATAGGAATTATAATATCCTACCCATGGAGTAAATGTACCGTTTTCTTCTTTTGGAGAAATCCCACTTAACAAAGGAAGAGATGGTTGTAAAAGACCATTACCCTTGAGTGTCGCATTAAATTGCACCTGAAAAATTGCTTCCCCTTTATTGTTCATAGCCGGATCGCGCAAATTATCATAGGTTCCCAATGTATATACACTATTATACAACGCGTTAAGTTGTGTTTGTGCCTTTTTTAAGAATTCAACACCGCTTGCAACCGGATATTCCTGCGCTGACCAGGCTGCTGTCCCGCACCAGTCTTTATCGGGGCTGGTAGCCACTTCCTGGTAAGGATAACCGGCAACTGTCATATATACATCTGCGAGTATTGCCCGGGCTACATCCTGAGTAACCCGACCAGTTGTGGATCTGCCTGCCGGAAGATTGGCAACTGCGAATTCAAGGTCAGGAATAATTACTTCATCATAGATTTTTTTCAGACTGGTGCGGGGCATTTCTGTTGCCCACACATCTGTTACTGGTTCTGTTATAAGAATAGCGTCACCCCAGTAACGTACAATACAAAAATAATAGAATGCCCTCAAGGTACGCACTTCTCCCAACGCCTTATTAAGGTCTGTCTCACTCATATTAATTAAAGGAAGTTGTTGGATAGAGAGGTTGCAGTCCTGTACACCTGAATACCAGTTTAACCATTGATTATTGAAATCGCCGAGTAAACTACCGGTTACCTGATTGGTCGCAAATTTATTAAACTGAACGTGTGGCTCATCTGTGTAAGCTCCGCCAGTGGGGTACTCAAGTGTAGAGGGAAGGTTATTTCCCCAGTCGTCCGCACCACCGGTCCAGTCTTGCAACCGTCGATAAGGTCCTACGGTGAAAGGTTCTTTATATTCTATACTTGTAAGATCTGCTGCAGTAGTTAGCTGATTTGTAGGTACTTCTTGCAGAAAGTCCGTGCAACCACTCAGCGCCATCAGGAATATCACCAAAAGCACAGTGAATCTTAATGCTATATTGTTTATTAATTTGTATTTCATAATATAAAAATTTTAAGATTAGAAACTGACATTAACGCCCAGACTGAAGGTTGTAGGAACCGGATGCTGATATTTATCAATATTTGGTACCCTTACATTAATCTTCTGTATAGCACTACCTTCAGGATCATAACCTGGAAGTTTACCTGCGGTCAACAAAAAGAAATTATCTGCAGTGGCATAAATTCTCAGTCTGTCTATTCCACCAAGGTTTTCATGGATAGTATAACCCAGAGAAGCCGTTTGCCCCCTAATGTAGGAAGCATTATAAATCATATGGGTGTCAGGATATGAGTCGTAGCGCCCACCGGCATTACCAGCGCGAACCTGAGCCTGCATTGTATTCTGATGATCAGGACGCCATCCATTTAAAACTTCGTTCATCATACCATTTACAAACTGACGGTCATGAGCAGACTCATGCACGATAGCTTTGTCAACTCCGCCTACAAACATAATATCGATACTTGCATCAAAGTTTTTATAAGTAAATGTGTTGTTAAAACCTCCATAGAATTTTGGATATGCATGACCAATAACGTCCCCGTCAGTCAGCAACTCAATTTTTCCATCGTTGTTTACATCTTCAAATTTCAGGTCTCCCGGTACTCTTCCATAACGTGCTGCTTCTGCTGCTTCCATTGTGCTCCAGGTTCCCATACGGTTCAATCCAAAGAATGATCCGATGGGTTCTCCAACTCTGTAAACACTGGTTCCGTTACCTGCACCGGTATCTGTATAAATGTCAGCACCGGTAGGACCGAGTTCCGTAATCTCATTTTTATTGGCTGCTATTGTAAAGAGAGTTTCCCATGAAAAGTTTTTCTTTTGGTAATTGACCGTGTTCAATGAGAATTCGATACCGGTGTTTTCAACCGAACCATAGTTTACGTAAGCGTTACCTGTTGTAGTTGATTGAGGTAATGGAAGATTAAACAACATATCGGTTGTTGTTTTTTTGTAAACATCAAACACAACATTAACTCTGTTTTTAAACAAACCAAGATCAATCCCGGCATCATACTGAGTAGTTGTTTCCCATTTCAGGTTGTCGTTTCCTGTAGATCCCGGATAAAGGCCTGCATTGTAACCATTTGCCAATAAAACATTGGCGTTACTGATATAAGTTTGTGTTATAAAATTACCAATTTCCTGGTTACCGGTTTGTCCGGCACTTAAACGCAGTTTAAGATTAGATATGGTTTCGCTGTTGGCCAGAAAACCTTCCTGAGAAATTCTCCATGCAATACCAACCGATGGGAAAAATGCATATTTGTTGTTTGTTCCGAATTTTGAAGAACCGTCCACACGTCCGGTTGCTGTTAACATATATTTGCCCAGGTAACTATAAGTAGCACGGGCAAAATAAGAGTTTAACGCGCCCCTGGTATTACTCGAGAATACTGTTGGTGGATTGGTACCTGCACCTAAATTGTTCCACTGGTAAAATGTTGAAGAGAATTTGGATGCACGTGCTTCTACATAGTCATATGTATTTTCAGACCATGAGAGCCCAACCAAACCGGTTACCTGATGATCACCAATTGTTTTATTATAGTTGAAATAGTTTTCGGATTGCCAATATTGCCATAATTCATGGTAACCATTTGCATCTGAATTTCGTCTGCCCTGGTAATCTCCGCTATACCATCTGCTCGCCAGATTCCTGTTATCTACAGAGAGGTTTGTTCTAAAAGTCAGGTCCGGTGTAATTTGAACATTTAGTTCCATTGCTCCGGTAAATTCGTCCTGCAGATAATAGCCTTCGTCCTGATTTAGCATAAAAGTTGCACCTGGCCTGTTTTCACCAACATTAAAGTCCCTGCCAGTTGCAAATGTTCCTGCATAAGATCCATATATTGCAGGATCATTGGGATACCGGTATGCCGGGAAAATAGCAAAAAATTCCGAAGTATTTCTCATCAAATCACTACTCATCCGGTCACTTTTAGTTTTTGCATATGCTATATTGGCACTCATAGTGAGCCATTTGGTAAGCTCAGTGTCCATAGTCATTCTGACATTCAACCGGTTGTTATATGATTCTTTCAAAAGCGATTCCACGTTGTCACTACCTAAAGATAAAGAGTATCTTCCTTTTTCTGTTCCTCCGCTCACTTCAACATGGTGTTTATTTGAAAAAGCGTTTCTGAAAACCTCATCTTCCAGCAAGGTGTTAAATCTTGGTTTATAGTATTTTCCGTCGTTACCTATCAAGTCGATAAAATACGCACCTTGTGGAACCTGCTCAAACAAATGTGGCAACTCTGACCATGATAATCCTGCTGCATTTGGGCCGCGGAAATCCTTTGTAGTTACCAGGTTTCCAAACTTAGGCGTATTGGTGAATGCCTGTTCATAAAGGTACATAAACTGGTCGGCGTTTACTGCGTCATTTCTTCTTGTTTTGATACCAACTGAGACTGAACCATCATAATTGACTCTTACATCGCCTGCAGCACCACGTTTTGTTGTAATAATAATAACACCGTTTGCACCACGCGTACCGTAAATAGCAGTAGCCGACGCATCTTTTAAAATATCCATACTTGCAATTTCTGAAGGGTTGAGGTTTGACAGCGCATTGACCACACCTACTATTCCATCCACTACAAACAGAGGATCAGAACTGGTATTAATGGAGTTTGTACCCCTGATTCGAATTTGAGGCCTACCGCCCGGATCACCGGCAGCCTGCCTGATTACCTGAACACCTGCGACTTTGTTCTGTAGTGCTT
>CAYWBV010000152.1:0-9071 GCA_964455785.1 uncultured Maribellus sp. | reverse complement strand
AAATGGTATAAAAATCAATCTTTTTTAAATGATTGAAATAATTTTACCGGACACCAATGATTATTTATCAGGCTAAAAGACGACATAGCTCACCTATTTCGAAAACCATAGAACAGATTTTTACCTCGCCTGGAAAATTTTCTCCGTTGTTTTCTGAAACTTTATTATTTGCTCTGGTGTAAACAAAACCGATAAAACCGGGCAGCGAGAGGAAACATAATTTTATGTTTTATAGTTCATTTTTAACCATAAAAACGATAGCTATGCCGGCAAAAAAATTAAAAGCATTCCTCGATGAAAATAACATCAGGTATGTAACCATCAGGCATTCCAGTGCCTTTACCTCCCAGGAAATTGCGGCTTCGGCGCATGTTTCGGGGAAAGAATTTGCAAAAACTGTCATTATTAAAATTGACGGAAAAATGGCGATGGCAGTTTTACCCGCTTCTTACCAGGTGGATTTTAAACTTTTACAGGAAATTTTTGGCCCGCAAAAAGTGAGTATGGCCACCGAAGCCGAGTTCAAATATTTTTTCCCCGATTGCGAAGTGGGTGCAATGCCTCCTTTTGGTAATCTTTACGATTTGGAAGTGTTTGTAGCCCGAACGCTTACAGGAAACAGTGAAATTGCCTTTAATGCCGGATCGCATACCGAAATAATCCGGTTGAGCTACGACGACTTTGAGCGGTTGGTTCAGCCAAGAATATTTAAGTTTTCGTGGAAAACGGTTTCATTTCCAAACGACCCGGAAGAAAGATGGGTTGAAGATTACTGAAAGTTGAACCTGGTTTTATAGTGATTGCTGTTTTTCCATTCCGGGAAGAAGGAACGATTCTGAACAAAAAATAATTTTATTTTTTTCAGGATTGTATGTTGTTATTGTTATTTTTATCATAAACCAATAACTATCAATAATGAACAGATTTATAGTTTTTATAGCTCTTCTTGCGGGGATAAACCTGAATACTCAAGGCCAGCCAAAAAACCCGGAAGAAGTGGTAACGCTCATCAAAAAACAGGTAACCTGCGAGTGGGCCGACCAGACGGTTGATGTTTTTAAGGCCGGCGATCCGCAAACACCACTGAAAGGAATTGCCGTTTGTATGTTTGCCGACCTGCAAACGCTAAAAAAATCAGTTGACCTTGGCTGTAATTTTATCATCACCCATGAACCTCTGTTTTACAGCCATCTCGACGGAAAAGAAGCGTTTAGCGACGACCCTGTTTTTAAAGAGAAAATGGCTTTTATTGAAAAAAACAAACTGGTGGTTTTTCGCTTTCACGACCACATTCATACAACTGAACCCGACGGAATTTCGCTGGGTATGATTGAAAAGCTGGGATTAAAAAAAAATTCGGTAAACGGTTCGCTCATCCATTTCGAAGTTCCGGAAAAAACAGTTGCCGGATATTGTAGTGAACTAAAGGAAATATTCGGTTTACAAACGGTACGTGTGGTTGGTGACCCGGAAATGAAATTCACCCAAATTGCTTTTATGGCAGGAGCGCCGGGTGGACAGCGGCATATTCAGATGCTCCGGAACCCTGAAGTGGAACTTCTTATCGCCGGTGAAGCGCCCGAGTGGGAAACCTATTTGTATGCGAACGATGCAGCGGCTTTGGGTAAAAAGAAAGCCGTAATTTTTCTGGGGCACATCAAATCGGAAGAAGCCGGAATGGAATACTGCGCCAAATGGTTGCAAACCTTTATCGAGGAAGTGCCCATCCATTTTATCGAAAACAAACACAATTTCAAAACTTTCTAAACCCTGAATAATGACTGGACCTTTTTGGTTAATGACAGTGCTGGCGGTTTCCGTATTGTTTATCATCCTGGGAACCACCAAACTGAAAATGCACCCGTTTATCGTTTTACTGTTGGCCTCGTACCTTGCAGGCGCAATGGCCGGATTGCCAGTGGGCAATATTGCCTTGTCGGTTGCCACCGGTTTTGGAAATATAATGGCATCTATCGGAATTGTTATCGTTCTCGGAACCATCATCGGTATTGTCCTCGAAAAATCTTTTGCCGCTATAAAACTGGCCGACATGGTGATGAAACTGGTAGGGAAAAGGTATCCTGCCCTGGCGATGTCCGTCATCGGGTACATGGTTTCCATCCCGGTATTTTGCGATTCGGCGTACGTTATTCTCTCCTCGCTGAAAAAGTCGCTGGTGCAGAAAACCGGCAAACCATCAGTAACACTCTCCATTGCGTTGGCCACCGGCTTGTATGCTACCCATACTTTTGTGCCGCCAACCCCGGGACCAATTGCCGCCGCCGGAAATCTCGGACTGGAAAACCAACTGGGGCTGGTGATTCTTTTTGGGTTGATGGTGGCGCTGATCGCCATGTTTACCGGATATATCTGGGCCATGTATGCCGGAAAAAAATACACCACAAAAGAAGATGAAACAAAAGAAGACACGCAACAATGGGAGGGAATAAAACTGCCATCGGGAACAAATTCACTGGCGCCCATTCTGGTGCCCATTTTTCTGATTGCCTTACGTTCGGTGGCTACCTATCCGACAAAACCTTTGGGTGAAGGATTTATTTTTACTTTGTTCGATTTTGCCGGACAACCCATCAACGCCCTTTTCATCGGGTTCTTTCTTTCATTTTTACTTTTCCCGAAGTTTAACAAGGAAACACTCACCGGCTGGATTGGCGACGGGATTTCGGCTGCGGCTCCCATTTTGCTGATTACCGGGGCGGGTGGGGCTTTTGGCGCAATTTTGAAAGAAACGAACATTGGTGAAACCATTGGAAATTTGCTGGCCGGTTACCAGCTCGGAATTTTCCTCCCGTTTATTGTTGCGGCAGCTTTCAAAACAGCACAAGGATCGTCAACCGTGGCTCTGGTGGCCACTTCGGCATTGATTGCCCCGCTTCTGGGCAGTATCGGGCTCGATTCGCTGAACGGGAAAGTACTGGCGGTAATGTCCACTGGCGCCGGGGCAATGACCATCTCGCACGCCAACGATAGTTATTTTTGGGTAGTTACCCAGTTTTCCGGAATGGACGTAAAAACAGGCTTTAAAACCCACACTGTCGCCACGCTCATCCAGGGTGTGGTTTCGGTGATTTTTATTTATTTTCTAACTTTTATTTTCTTAAAATGAATAAGTTGATATTTTTTATTATTGTTATTACCGCGCTTTTGGGGACAGGTTGTACAAAAGCCATTAAAATTGACGGAATTTATGTCGATTTTAATAAAATTGAAAAAGTAAAAAAACAGGTTCAGAAAGGAGATCAGAAATACCTTCCTGCCTACACGAGGTTACTTGAAAAAGCAGAAACTGCCCTTACAGAGAAATCGCCCAGTGTAACCGACAAAAAGCGGTTACCGCCCAGCGGCGACAAACACGACTATTTGAGTATGGGGCCTTACTGGTGGCCCGACACTACGAAACCCGACGGGTTGCCTTACATCCGCAAGGACGGCGAAGTAAACCCGGAAACCCGCGGCGAATTTGTGGACACCGACGCCAAAAACAAACTGTTTTCGAATGTGGAAACCCTCGGTTGGGCCTATTATTTTTCGGGAGAAAAGAAGTATGCTGAAAAGGCGCTGCAACTGCTCGAGACCTGGTTTGTCAGCCCTGAAACGCGGATGAATCCCAATCTGAATTTTGCGCAGGGAATTCCAGGGAGGATGAACGGTCGTGGTATTGGGATTATCGACTGGTCGGGCATCAACAAAATCATTTCTCCCATACAAATTTTAGATGCACACGGAATACTTTCTGAAGCCACAAAAACACAACTCTTCGATTGGTTTGAAGAGTATCTCGATTGGCTCCTGAACAGCGAATACGGGAGAGATGAAGACGACTATTTCAACAATCACGGCACCTGGTACGATGTGCAGGTGGTAGGAATACAAATGATGCTTGGAAAAACCGAAATGGCCAAAACCCGGCTGGAACAGGCAAAAACAAAACGGATAGTTTCGCAGATTGAATCCGACGGCAGTCAGCCGCTCGAACTGGAGCGTACCAAATCGCTCGGATACAGCACCATGAACCTGCGGGGATTTTTACACCTGGCCTTTATGGGCGAAAAACTGGGGGTCGGTTTGTGGAATTTTGAAAGTGAAGATGGCCGGAGTATCCAAAAAGCGCTCGGTTTTTTGCTTCCTTTTGCACAAGGAGAAAAAAAGTGGGAATACCAGCAATTAGGCGATCTGGACGATGCTATCGAATCGCTGAAAATTGATTTTTTGATGGCTGCCGGAATCGCCGGAAATCCCGGATTTATCGCTGTGGCCCAATCGGTAAAACAGCCGCAGAATTTGCTAGAAACCTTACTTTACCCGCTGCCGGGAGAATAATAACTAATCAAATAGACGGATACATGGAACGACGAAATTTTATTAAGACCACAGGACTGGTTTCTGCCGGTCTGGGATTAGCAGGAAACCTGGCCGCTGCCCATTCGGTTAATTCCGTAAAAAATAACCTGCCCCGGTGGAAGGGGTTCAACCTGCTCGATTATTTTTCGCCGGTGCAGCGCGATGGCGGGCGTAATATGACTACCGAAGATGATTTGAAATGGATGGCCGGCTGGGGGTTCGATTTTGTTCGGTTGCCCATGGCTTATCCGCGGTTTGTCAACTTCGACCCTTCGAAAAATATTACACCCGACGATGTTTATAACATCAATGAAAAGGAAGTTGATAAGGTACAGGCGCTGGTGGAGATGGCCAACCAACAGGGGCTGCATGTGAGCCTGAACCTGCACCGGGCGCCGGGTTTTTGTGTCAATGCGGGGTTTAACGAGCCTTACAACCTGTGGCAGGACAAGGAAGCGCAGGAGGCATTTTATTTCCACTGGGGAATGTGGGCCAAACGGTTTGCCAGGTTATCGCGCGACCAGATTAGTTTCGACCTGGTGAACGAACCGTGTACCCGCGAAGATATGAACGACCAGTTCTCGAAACGGGGAGCTATTCCGGGGGATCTGTATCGCGAGGTAGCGAAAAAGGCAGCCGAAACCATCCGGCAATACAACCCGAATCACCGCGTGGTTGCCGACGGAAATAACGTGGGCGCCGATGTGATTCCCGAAATTTTTGACCTCGACATCGCCCAAAGCTGCCGTGGTTATTTCCCGCATTACATTTCGCACTACCGCGCCCCGTGGGTATGGAAAACTCCTGACGATGCGCCGGAACCGGTGTGGCCGGGCGAAATCGACGGGAAAACGTTTGGCCGGAAAAACATCGAAGAGTTTTATGCGCCGTGGATCGATGCGGTAAAAAAAGGTGTCGGAGTTCATTGCGGCGAATGCGGCTGTTGGCGCGAAACCCCGCACCACGTTTTTCTCGCCTGGTTTAACGATGTGCTTGGCGTACTCACCGAACACGGTATCGGTTATGCGTTGTGGAATTTTCGCGGCGATTTTGGTATCCTCGATTCAGGCCGGAAAGATGTACGGTACGAAGAGTGGTTTGGCCACCAACTCGACCGTAAACTGCTGGATTTACTGAAAAAATACTGAGGTCTTTTATCCGGCTGGATTTGAAATAACAAAAACCGGGAGTAGCAAATAGAATAATATCAACATAAATATTTTAAAAATGAAAGGAATAATAATGGTTATAGCGGCGCTTCTGTTTGGTCAGATCGTGTTCGCTCAGTTTCAACCCAATTACGATGAAAGTAAAGTTCCGGTTTTTACCGTGCCCGATCCGCTGAAAACGTTTAAGGGGAAAAAGGTGAGAAATTCGAAACAGTGGATTAAAAATGCGAGGCCCGAATTACTGGAATATTTTACAAAAAATGTTTACGGAGAAATTCCGGGTGAACTGAAAATAGCTTCGGTCGAAATTCTTGAGCAAAACGATAACGCCTGCAACGGGAAAGCCAAACGGAAGCAGGTAGAGCTGACCTTCAAAAAAGACGGGCAGGAGCTCCGGTTTGTCATCCTGCTTTATTTGCCGAAAAATGTGGAAAAAGCGCCTGTTTTTCTGGGGTATAATTTTTACGGAAATCACACCGTTTCGGAAGATGTGGACGTGATTATTTCGGAAGCATGGGCGCGCGACAACGAGTCGTTCGGTATTATCAACAACCAGCTTACCGAGCAGTCGCGCGGAGTACAAACCGACCAGTGGGCGGTTGGGCAGATTCTGGATGCCAGTTTTGGACTGGCTACCATCTTTTACTGCGAAGTTGACCCCGACAAGGACGATTTTACCGACGGCATACATCCTTTTTTTTATGTGGATGACCAGGATCGGCCCGCTGCATCGGAGTGGGGAAGTATTGCCGCCTGGGCGTGGGGTCTGAGCCGTGCTTTGGACTACCTTGAAACCGACAGCGACATCGACGCGTCGAAAGTAGTGGTGTTCGGTCATTCGCGGCTGGGGAAAACCGCCATTTGGGCAGGCGCTGCCGATCAGAGGTTTGCCGCCGTTATCTCCAACAATTCGGGCTGCGGCGGAGCGGCGCTTTCAAAACGTAAATTTGGAGAAACCGTGGGACGTATCAACACAAGTTGTCCGCACTGGTTTTGCCGGAATTTCAGGGAGTTTAATTTTAACGAAGAGGCGTTGCCTGTCGATCAGCACGAACTACTGGCTTTGATAGCACCGCGCCCGTTGTATGTGGCGAGCGCAGAAGAAGATCGCTGGGCCGATCCGCGCGGAGAGTTTTTGTCGGCGTTCTATGCTTCGCCGGTGTACCAGCTTTTTGGGAAAAAGGGAATCCCGACCAGCGAAATGCCAGCCGTTAACCAGCCGATCCAGAACACCGTGGCTTATCACATCCGCACCGGCGGCCACAATGTTACCGCGTACGACTGGCAACAGTACATCAAATGGGCAAAAGAACAACTGAAATGAACGGGATGAAGAAGTTTTCAGTCTCAGCCACCACTCTTTTGTATTGATACTTGATACCTGATACTTGATACCAAATAAAACAACGATGAAAAACAACATTTTCCTTTTATTCCTTTTGCTGGCTGTTTCGTGCACCGAAACTCCAACATTCCGGCCAACCACTCAGGTGGAAATCCGCGGCGATAAATTTTATATCAACGGCAAACCGACGTTTGAAGGGCGCACCTGGAACGGAGTTCCGGTGGAAGGACTGCTTCCCAATTCGCGGATGGTGCAGGGGGTTTTTGATGATGCCAACCCCGAAACAGTTTCGAAATGGAATTACCCCGATACCGGCAAGTGGGACCCCGAACGGAATACCAGCGAGTTTATCGCCGCCATGCCCGAATGGAGGAAACATGGCCTGCTGGCGTTTACCATCAACTTCCAGGGAGGAAGTCCCGAAGGATACTCGGCAAACCAACCCTGGGAAAACAATGCGTTTGAAAACGACGGTACATTAAAACCCGCTTTTGCCAACCGGATGGAACGGATTGTGAAGGAGGCGGACAAACTGGGAATGGCGGTTATTCTGGGTATCTTTTATTTTGGTCAGGATGAACGGCTGGCGGACGAAAATGCGGTAATTGCTGCGGTTGACAACACGGTTTTGTGGGTGCTCGAAAAAGGGTTCACCAACGTGCTGATTGAAGTGGCCAACGAATGTAACAACCGGAAATATGACCATAAAATTATTCAACAGGATCGGATTCACGAACTGATTTTACGAATCAGGGAAAAGGCGCCCGGGTTGCCGGTGTCCGCCAGTTTTAACGGGAACACGCTGCCGCCCGACAAGGTGGTGGAGGTTTCTGATTTTGTCCTGCTGCACGGAAACGGCGTAAAAGAGCCGCGGCGAATTGCCGAAATGGTGGAGCAGGTGCGCGCGATGCCGTCGTACCGTTCAATGCCCGTTGTTTTTAACGAAGACGACCATTTTGATTTCCACCTGCCGGAAAACAATTTTGTGGCCGCGACCAAAATTTATGCGTCGTGGGGTTATTTTGATTTCAGGATGGAGGGCGAAGGTTTTGACGAGGGCTACCAGAGTATTCCGGTCAACTGGGGCATCAGCTCCGAACGCAAAAGGGGGTTTTTTACCAAAGTGAAAGAGATATTTATGGATTGACGCTGGTATTTTGAAAAGCCAGGGTTTTTATTTTTTACATCAAAACTTCAGCGAAAACATGTAACTTGTAGGTCATAAACATAAAAAAGAATAATGATGAAACATTTGTTAATTACACTGGCCGTGCTGTTTACGGTATTTTCGTGTACAAAGCCCACGGGCCCCAAAACAGTATCGTTGTTTAACGGCGTCGATTTAACCGGCTGGCATGTGGATGTTCCGGCAATGGATCAAAATCCCGACACCATAAACCCGTTTATTGTCCGCGATTCGATGCTCGTAAGTCTTGGCACCCCGGGCGGACATTTAATTACCGACTCGGTTTATCAGAATTACCGCCTGGAGGTGGAATACAGGTTTGCCGGCCAGCCCGGAAACTGCGGTGTGCTGGTCCACGCGTCCACGCCGCGTGCGTTGTACGGCATGTTTCCGAAATCGCTCGAAGTGCAGATGATGCACGAGAATGCCGGCGATTTCTGGTGTATTGTTGAAGATATTACCATACCCGACATGGAAACCCGCCGCGGCCCGAAAGAGGAGTGGGGCATTACCGAAGGCAAAAAACGCCGCATACTGAACCTCACCGACGGATCGGAAAAACCGCTGGGAGAATGGAATACCATGACCGTTGAGTGTGTGGCCGATACCGTAAAAGTTTGGGTAAACAATGTTCCGGTGAATTACGGGACCAACTGCACCGCCACCCGCGGCCAGATTGCCGTGCAGGCCGAAGGCTCCGAAGTGGAATTCAGAAAACTGGAGCTGACACCGGTTGAAACCATCACAAAGACGGAATAGTTTAAAAAAAGTAGATTAACTTCGGGGTATTACATAATTGTGCACAACCCAGAAGAACCGTTGCATACTGACAATTTTCGGTAAGATTAAAAAAGTTTGTATTTTTGAGATATGAAAGTAATTGATAAAAATATAGATAAGATTAGATCTTTATGTAATAAACATAAAGTGGCCAAACTATTTGTATTTGGTTCAATCCTGACTGATAATTTTAAAAAATCCAGTGATATTGACTTATTGGTTGATTTCT
>CAYWBV010000151.1:0-9103 GCA_964455785.1 uncultured Maribellus sp. | reverse complement strand
ACCGAAATCGTTCAGGGATTATCTGCTACCGAACGGATTGTAACCAGGGGAGCTATCCTTATTAAACTCGCGCAGGCCACGGGCACGCTCGACGCGCATTCAGGACATGTTCATTAATCCATACGGTCATGCTAAATAGTATCATTAAGTTCTCGCTGAACAACAAATATTTTATTTTGCTTTGTTCGGTGATATTGGTGGTTTTCGGGATGAGGACTGCCAGGAATATGGATGTGGATGTATTCCCCGACCTTACTGCGCCAACTGTTGTGGTGATGACCGACGCACACGGAATGGCTTCGGAAGAGGTTGAAAAACTGGTTACTTTTCCTGTAGAAACGGCTGTAAATGGAGCTACTGATGTACGTAGGGTGCGTTCGGCGTCTTCTTTGGGTTTTTCTTTTGTTTGGGTCGAGTTCGACTGGGGGACCGATGTTTTTAAAGCGCGGCAGATTGTAAGCGAAAAACTCATCAGCGTTTCAACCCAAATGCCATTGGGAATCGGGCAACCGCTACTTGCCCCACAATCGAGTGTAATGGGCGAAATCTTCTTTATCGGGATTCAGTCAGACAGTACGAGCATGATGGATTTGCGTACCATTGCCGAATGGAATGTTAAACCGCTGATATTGGCAACCGGAGGAGTTTCGCAGGTAACTATCATTGGTGGCGACTACAAACAGTATCAGGTACTGGCCGATCCTCAGAAAATGAACTATTACAAAGTATCGTTGTCTGAGTTGGCTCAAATTTGTAAAAATATTAGCCAAAACTCATCAGGAGGTGTTGTGCGTCAGTTTGGCAATGAATATGTTGTGCGGGGAATTGCCCGTACTTCCGAACTTGAAGAGCTGGGGAATTCATTCGTTAAAACAATTGGCGGAGAATCGGTACGGATAAACGATGTCGCAGAAGTTGTAATCGGAAGTGCACCAAAGATGGGTTACGCTTCAGGGAATGCAAAACCTGCAATTATCATCTCCGTCTCGAAACAACCCAATGCCAACACATTGGAAGTTACACGACGAATTGAAGAAAACCTTTCAATACTAAAAGAAACGTTGCCGCCCGATGTAAAATTAGACACAAAAATTTTCCGCCAGGCCGATTTTATCGAAACTTCGGTAAACAATGTACAAAAGGCCTTAATTGAAGGCGGGATATTTGTAATCATAATACTCTTCCTGTTTCTTGGTAGTTTCCGTACAACCATCATATCATTGTTGGCCATTCCGCTTTCGCTGTTGGGCTCCATACTGGTGATGAAAGTGTTTGGAATGACCATCAACACCATGAGCCTTGGAGGTATGGCCATTGCCATTGGATCGCTGGTTGACGATGCGATTATTGATGTAGAGAATGTATATAAACGGCTCAGGCAAAACAGGCAAAAACCTGAAGTGGAAAAACAGTCTTCATTTCAGGTTGTTTTTGAAGCTTCAAAAGAAATAAGGGCATCAATTTTTAATGCCACGCTTATCATTATGGTTGCATTTCTTCCCCTGTTTTTCCTTTCGGGTATGGAAGGGCGTATGCTAAAACCTCTTGGAATCGCCTTTGTAGTCTCCTTGTTTGTATCGTTGATTGTTGCGATGACTTTAACACCACTGCTTTCAAAAATGATACTCTCAAATGAAAAATACCTCGCCAAAAACGAGAAGGAGAAATGGCTGGCGCGTAAATTATTAACCAACTACGAGAAATCGCTCACCTGGGCGCTTGCGCATAAAAAATGGATACTTTTCCCGATACTTGCACTGTTTATCATTTCACTTCTGGCATTTTCTTCGCTGGGCAGAAGTTTTTTACCTGAATTCAACGAAGGTGCATTAACATTGTCGGTAATTTCAAAACCCGGCATTTCGCTTGAAGAAAGTAACCGGCTGGGCAACCTGGTTGAATTGGAATTGTTGCAAATACCCGAGATTGAGAGTACCGCGCGCCGCACCGGAAGAGGCGAACTGGACGAACATTCACAGACGACCAACAGCGCCGAGATTGATGTAAACTTTACGTTGAACGAACGCAGCCAACAGGAGTTTATGGCCGATGTACGTCAAACTCTCGCGCGGATTCCCGGTATTGCCTACACCGTGGGGCAACCTCTCGGACACCGGATTGACCACATGCTTTCGGGAACGCGGGCAAACATCGCCATCAAACTGTTTGGAACCGATTTGAACAGGATGTTTTCGATTGGTAATCAAATTAAAAATTCAATTGCTGATATTGAAGGGTTGGTCGATGTTAATGTTGACCAACAAATTGAAACACCGCAAATTCAAATCCGGGCCAATCGTCACATGCTGGCGCAATACGGAATAACCATCGGACAGTTCAACGACTTTGTCAATATCGCATTCGGCGGTGAAAAGTTGTCCGACATTTACGAGGGACAACGCAGTTTCGATTTAGTATTGCGTTTACCCCCCGATTATACCCAGACCATCGACGGCATTCGGGCTGCACTGATGGATACATACGATGGTAAAAAGGTTCCGCTGGAACAGGTGGCTGATATTGTCTCCGTTTCAGGGCCAGGTTCCATAAGCCGCGAAAATGTACAACGTAAAATAGTGATTGCCGCCAACGTTGCCGAACGCGATTTGCGCAGCGTGGTACTCGATATTCAGAAAAACATCAGCCAGCAGGTTGATTTGCCCGAAGGCTACCGGATTGAATATGGCGGTCAGTTTGAAAGCGAGGCAAAAGCATCGCAGACCCTGTTGCTGACCTCAATCATTGCCATCATCATTATCTTCCTGTTGTTGTTTCAGGAATTCAGAGATTTCAAACTGGCCGGAGTTATCCTGCTCAATTTGCCCCTGGCGCTAATTGGCGGTGTATTCTCCATTTATTTTACCTCCGGAGTACTGAGTATTCCTGCAATAATAGGGTTTATCACCCTTTTTGGCATCGCCACGCGAAACGGTATTTTGCTCATTTCAAACTATCAAAAACTACAAAGCCACGGAGTGTCCCTCCCTGAAACAATAATCAAAGGTTCTTCTGATCGTTTGAATGCAATTTTAATGACCGCGTTGACGGCTGCACTGGCGCTGGTACCCCTGGCGATGAACGGCGATCTGCCCGGTAACGAAATTCAAAGCCCAATGGCCAAGGTAATTTTAGGCGGTTTACTCACTTCCACTTTGCTCAATATTTATATTGTACCAATCGTTTACAACATTTTAAATAGTCGAAAAATTATTAAAACCCAAAAGCTATGAAACGAACATGTTCGCTAATAAACACAAATAACAATGAAGAAACCACATGTGAGTTCCATCGGGTGAAAATGTGGATAAAAGAGGAAAAGTATAACCGACAACTAATCAGTAACTTTAATAATTTGTACAGATGAAACAAGCTTTTTTATTCGTCGCAATAGTTTTGGCGTTTTTTCCCAATCTGTTCGCCCAGAATTCGGTTGAAACCATATTAACCGCGGTAGAGAAGAACAACACCACACTTTCAGCATTACGAAAACGTATCGATGCAGAAAAGTCAGCAAACAAAACAGGCATTTATCTGCAAAATCCCGAGATGGAGTTCAGTTATTTGTGGGGAGATCCATCCGCTATTGGTAACCGCACCGATTTCAGCATAAAACAAACCTTTGATTTTCCAACCGCTTACCGATTTAAAAATCAAATCTCCGAACTCAAAAATGAACAAATGGAATTCGAATACCAAAAGAATCTCAAATTAATTCTGTTTGAAACAAAGTTAATTTGTTCGGATTTGATTTATACCAATGCCTTACAATCGGAATTAAAAAAACGGGGCGCCCATGCGCAACAAATCGCTGATTCTTACCGGTCAAAATTCAACAACGGAGAAGTAAGTATCCTGGAATACAACAAAGCTCAGCTAAACCTGCTGAATGCAGGCAAGGCACTGAAAACAAATGAAGTTGAGCGCAACGCTTTACTGGCCGAACTGACGCGTTTAAATGGCGGACAACCTGTCGCATTTTCCGACAGTATTTTTCAACCGGTAATTGTGCCCGCCGGGTTCGAAGATTGGTTTGTTTTAGCCGCTCAAAACAATCCATTGCTGGCCTGGTTGAAAAAAGAAATTGAAATCAGTGAAACGCAAATGGGATTAAATAAGGCGATGGCGTTACCAAAATTTCAGGCCGGGTTTATGAGTGAGACCGTTGTAGGCGAACAGTTTCAGGGCGTTACCGTTGGTCTTAGTATTCCGTTATGGGAGAACAAAAACAAAGTGAAATATGCAAAGGCCAACACTCTGGCTTTGAAAAGTATTGACGCTGATAACCGGGTGCAGTTTTACAACCACCTGAAAGCATTACACTCGAAAGCAACGGGTTTACATAAAAATGTAACACAATACCGTGCGGATTTGCGGTCGTTCGACAATTTCAGTTTATTAAAAAAGGCTCTCGACAAAGGTGAAATTTCGTTAATCAACTATATCGCCGAGATATCAATCTATTATGAAAGTGTAAATCAATTGCTGGAGTTGGAAAGAGATTTGGATAAAACGTTGGCTGAGCTGAACCGGTTTTGGTAAAAACAGGCCGGGCTTTTGAAACCGAAACAAAATGAGATGGGCAACCGGAGCAGGCATACCCTCTCAGTTGACAAATCCCCCCTCATTATTTCATTTTTGAAGTTCAACACGATGAATATTGAAAAAAAGATATTTATTTTGAACCTTCTTAAAAACAAAATTTATGTGGGTATATAAATGAAAAATTCTTACACTGATTTAATTGAACAATCCTACTATTTTCCACAGGAAGGATTCGACCTGCAAGATGGTTACCTTGTTTTCAACGGCGTTTCGCTAAAGTATCTAATCCAAAAATATGGCACCCCGTTCCGGCTGATGTACCTGCCGCGAATAGGCGACCAGATTAAAAAAGCCAGGAACCTGTTCCGGCGGGCAATAAAAGCCGAAAACTACCAGGGAACCTACAACTATTGTTACTGTACAAAAACCTGTCACTTTCATCACGTTATCAGCAAAGCGCTGCAATACGACGTGAACCTCGAAACGTCGTCGTCGTTCGACATCGATTTGATTCAGAACCTGTTCAAAAAGGGAGAACTCGACAGTTCTGTAAAACTGGTTCATAACGGTTATAAAACCGACGAATACATCAAAAAAATAATTTCGCTGCAAGATCTGGGATTTACCGACTCGACCATTGTGCTGGACAACAAAAACGAGTTGAAAAAAATCCTTGCCCATGCCGGGAATAAAAAGATTAAAATTGGTATCCGTAAAGCCATCGACGAAGAACCGCAAAGCAGTTATTATACCTCGCGGCTTGGAATCAGGGCGATTGAAATTATGGATTTCTACCGGAACCAGATCAAGGATAAACCGAACATTGAACTAACAATGCTTCATTTTTTTGTCGATTCAGGAATAAAAGATACCCTGTATTACTGGGGCGAATTTCAGAAGTCGATGAAAGCTTATATCGAACTCAAAAAAGAATGCCCCACACTCAACGACCTGAACCTTGGCGGCGGTTTCCCTATCCGTAACCATCTCGGTTTCGAGTACGATTATGAATACATGATCCGGGAACTCGTCAAAAATATCAAGGAAATCTGCAACACCGAAGGAATTAAGGAACCCGATATTTACACCGAATTCGGAAAATATACCGTGGGCGAAAGCGGCGCCACCATTTTTTCGGTGCTGGAACAAAAACAGCAAAACGACACCGAACTCTGGTACATCATCGACAACAGTTTGATGAACACCATCCCCGATGCCTGGTCGATTTTCGAAAAATTCATTCTGCTGCCGGTGAACAAGTGGGACAACGAATACACACGGGTTAATATCGGCGGAATCAGTTGCGACCATTCCGATTACTACAACTCGGAAGATTTGAACCAGCAGATTATGCTGCCGCGTTACTCATCGCGCGAAAAAGAACCGCTGTACCTTGGTTTTTTCCACACCGGCGCTTACCAGGATTCCATCAGCGGTTACGGCGGCATCAAACACTGTCTGATCCCTTCGCCAAAACACGTTATCATCGACCGCGATGAAACCGGCAACTTTGTGGATTACGTTTACCGCACCGAACAAACGGTGGAAGATATGTTCAACATTCTCGGCTACAAACCGTGACATAAAATACTTCGGAATACATCTGACAAAACAGCCGGCATTTTTACATAGCCGGCTGTTGTTTTCTGGGGAGGGGCGCTATTTTTTGTTTTTATCGAGCATTAAAATTGAGCCCACCACTACCTCTGTAATGTAATGTTTTTCACCGCTTTTATCCTCGTACGAGCGATTGGTGAGTTTCCCCTCCAGGGCAATTTCCGAACCTTTTTTGAGGTATTTCTCAGCCATTTCCGCCTGTTTTCCCCATGCCACCAGCCGGTGCCACGTTGTTTCCGATACCTGTTCACCGCGGTGGTCGCGATAAACTTCGTTGGTTGCAATCGTAAAATTAGCAAGGGTCCTTCCGCTGTCGAGCTTTCTCACTTTTGGGTCGTCGCCCAGGTGTCCGATAAGCCTGACACTGTTTTTTAAAGCATTCATGATTTCAAAATTTAAATTAATGTTTAAAACGAAATGTTGGTTCAAAGGTAGAGCGGCCTCCAAACGTTACCCGGTTTTTAAACATTTGTATTCGACAATAAGCATTTGCACCCGTTTACAAACGGATAAGTTTTTATATATTAGCTGCTTTAATTTGAAAAATATTTTCGTTAAAATTTTGAAGAGAAATTAATACATTTTTGTAAATAGCAATAATGATATGAAATTAGGAAAAACAATAAAATTATTCCTGATTGATGGAGATACAAACGGGAGATTAACTTGTGAATTATCAAATTGGACTGGTAAAGCGTATAAACTCCCTCGTAATACAATAAAAATATGCACAGATAGGCCAGAGATACAGACTACAGGTGTATATATGTTATTAAATAAAAGTGCTGATTTATCAGAAAAAGGACAACTGTATATTGGCGAAGCAGAGGATATTTTTAAGAGACTAACACAACACGTTAAGGAAAAGGATTTTTGGAATGAGGCGATAATATTTATAAGTAAAGATGATAACTTAAACAAAGCTCACATAAAATATTTGGAAAACAGACTTCATGAAATTGCCTCTTCAGCAAATAGATACGAACTAATAAATTCTCAAAAACCCACACAATCAAGCATTTCAGAGTCTGACAAGGCTGAAATGGAAGAGTTTTTAGCGAATATTCTAACATTGGTAAACACGCTTGGATATAATGCATTTGAACAAATCAGACAAGTAGATTCCAAAATGCAATCTGAAAAAGAAGAAGAATTGTTTTATATTTCTGCTGCACGCGGAGCAAATGGAATTGGAAAAACTACTACTGAGGGTTTTGTTGTATTTGAAAACTCACAGGTTGCTGACCCTGTGACAAATTCTTACCCTAAAACAATGCAAAAGCTTCGTGATACTTTAATTTCTGAGGGTGTGATTATCAAGAAACAAGATAAATTAATAATGAAAAAGGATTATTTATTCAGTAGCTCATCATCGGCTGCAATGATTATAATGGGACGTAGCGCCAATGGACTGACTGAATGGAAAATGAAATCAGGAAAAACATTACAAGACTTTGAATCAGGAGAAAACAATTACCAAATACAAGAGAAAATGACTATTGTTTATTAGTAGTCAAATAATTTCTAACCATAAACAAAAATGAGCACCTCTGCCATTCAAATATTTACAACCAAAGACGGGAAAACCGAGATTGAAGTAAAACTCGACAGGGAAACGGTTTGGTTGAATCAGTACCAACAGGAGGACATATTCGAAACTGACCGGACTGCTATAAATCGGCATATTTCGAACATCTATAAATCCGAAGAATTGGAAGAAGAATCAACTTGTGCAAAAATTGCACAAGTTCAAAAAGAAGGTGAACTAAAAATTAAACACAAAATAAAATATTACAATCTTGATTTAATTATTGCTGTCGGATACCGTGTAAATTCAAAAAGAGGAACTCAATTCAGGATATGGGCGAACCAGGTTTTAAAAGAATATTTAACAAAAGGACATTCGATTAATGAAAAACGGCTGCAACATAAAACAGAACAATTAGAGGAACTTCGGAAATCGGTAAAATTACCCGGGCAGGTTATGAATTAAAAAGATAATAAAATGACAACAACATCCGAAAAAACAAACACCATCCAAATCATCGACCTCACCCCCGAAAACATTGGCGATTACGGGGTTTGTGGATACAAGGATGTAAACAAACACAAGGAACTGAGAAATAAAATTGACTGGTTTGAGGAATATTATCCCAAAGGACTCCGGATAAAAGCTGTTATTGCAAACGACGGAAGTTACCAGGGAATGCTCGAATATATTCCGGGAGAATTTGCCCACCGCCCGGTTGACGCGGTGAATTACATGTTTATCCACTGTATTTTTACCGGTTTTAAAAACGAATTTAAAGGAAAAGGGTTTGCCTCGCGTTTAATCGCCGAGTGTATCAGCGACGCCAAAACAGCGAACATGAACGGCGTTGCCGTGGTTACCCGGAAAGGCTCGTTTATGGCCAGCGACGAAATTTTCCTGAAAAACGGATTCACCGTTACCGACTCGGCCAAACCCGATTTTAATTTGCTAATGTTAAAATTTGACGAAAATGCAAAAAACCCAAAATTCAAAACAGAAATTTTAAACGACTTTAGCAAGTACAAAAACGGACTGACCATTATTCGCTCGCCGCAATGTCCGTACACCGAAAAAAATGTAAATGCCATCATTCAAACGGCTGAAACCAAATTCAGGTTAAAAACCAATTTAATTGATTTGAAAGATGCTGTTTCGGCACAGCAAACGCCTTGCGCTTTTGGAACTTTTTGTATCCTATTCAACGGAAAGGTTATCAGTTATCACCCAATCAGCAACACGAGATTCGAGAATATTATGAATAAGGAAGTAAAATAAATTTATCTCCCGAATCAAAAAAAGGAAGAAAGAGGAAATTAAACTTAAAAATATGGAAGAGAGATTTTGCCTTGAATGCGGAGAACCTTTACGCGGAAGAGCCGACCAGAAATTCTGCAACGACCTGTGCCGCAACGC
>CAYWBV010000150.1:2358-9168 GCA_964455785.1 uncultured Maribellus sp. | reverse complement strand
TCTCTTCACAGGGAAATGCCAAAACAAGTCCGCAGGCCCTATGTTTGCAAAATGAAGCATAAGTCTGGGGATTTATTAAATTTAGACTACCACAGTATAAACAATAAAACTTTGACTTATGCTTACACAAAGTAACAAAATTGATTTTAATGGCCAGCACTTTTATGTTGGCTTAGATGTACACCTAAAAAGTTGGAAGGTTTCAATTATGACTGAAAAACTAACACTAAAAACCTTTTCTCAGGATCCAAACCCGGAACTGCTGTATCGTTATCTGGTAAATAATTTTCCGAATGGAATTTATCATTCGGCCTATGAAGCTGGATTTTGTGGGTATTGGATTCATAATAAGCTCACTGCCTTAGGAATTGACTCCATCGTGGTAAATCCTGCAGATATCCCTGCAACAGATAAGGAAAAGGTTAACAAAACAGACAAACGTGACAGCAAAAAGATTGCACGGTCATTGCGTAACGGTGATTTGAAGGGCATCGGCAAATCAATGAGAAAAATTGTGAACAATGATTCTCGTCCGATTAAAATCAGGTTCACCACCCAATGCAAAAAGTGTGGTGTTAAGTTAACCCCAGGCGTTCAGGCTTATTACTGGCCTTCAGACCGAAAATTGCTTTGCCTGAACTGCGGGGAAGAAGATTTCAAACAATTTCTGCCATCCATTGCCGATGAAGATGTTTTCAACGGTACCGGAAATCCTTATCCCTCATAAATAATTATAATCAATTTTAAAGTGTGTTAAATGGAGTGTCCTTTTTTGATGATATTTTGATATTTATTTGATAATGAGATTCTTATTTATGAATGGTTTCATTTGGTACCATAAGATCAATTCTCCAATTAATAAACTATTCAAAGAGCTTTAATTTCAGTTTTTTCATATCATCTGAAATCTTAGTATCGACAATTCTGGCATAAATCTGAGTTGTTTTTAACGAATTATGACCCAACATTTTTGATACAGTTTCAATTGGGACTCCATTGGAAAGGGTAACCGACGTGGCAAAAGTATGACGGGCAACATGCATTGAAAGATTTTTGTTGATATTACAAATATCGGCAAGTTCTTTCAGATATGCATTCATTTTTTGATTGGAATGAACAGGTAGTAACAAATTCATTGAATTATTAATCGGATAATATTCGTACTTATCCAAAATACTCTTTGCTTTTGGAAGCAAAGGAATTCTGCACCTTGAATCATTTTTAGTTCGATCAATAATAATCCACTCCTCGCTATCATTTCCAATTTGCAAATGACCTTTTGATAATATGCCTATATCAGAATAGGATAGCCCTGTATAACATGCAAAAACAAAAATATCGCGGACTAATTCCAGTCGTTTTAAGGATATAACTTTATTTTCAATTTTTCTTAATTCCTCTAAAGTAAGATAGTCTCTGTTGGCTTCCACTCTTTTTACACGATAAATACTATAAGGATGTTTAACTATTAAATTCATTGCAACTGCATCGCCTAAGACCTTCTTTAATTGCCGATGGTACCCCCAAGCAGTGTTAGCGGAAATATTATAGTTTCTCTTCAAAAACGAATCGAATGAATTTAAAAATTCGTAGTCCACTTTATCAATTGAAATATCATTTTGTTTGTAATATTTGGGTATGAACTCTTTAAGTTTTTGATAGGTAGATTTGTAATGTTTTATTGTGCCTAAAGAATAACCTTTATTTAGTTTTGCTTCAATTGATATTATTACTTTGTTGAAAAAGTCTAAAAGCCCATTTTTCGGTTTTATTCCGGTCAATTTATCTTTTAAGTGTGAAATGTCAAACTCCTCACCTTTTGCTTCTAATTGATTGTAGGAGTCAAGAATTTTTGATACAAATTTTTCCAGCCGGTTATTTATAATTCGTACTTTTTCGCTTCTTCCTAACAAGACCTGAGCATTTTCATCCCATTCTGTCTTTGATAAAAAAATGCCTGTGGATAATTCAAATCTTTTTCCATCCATCGTACATCTGGCATATACCGGGCATTTACTATCACTACGCTCTTTTGTTTTTTTAAGTTGTAAATTAACAGTAACTCTCATGATACATTTTTTATAAGATTAAGGGTCTCGTTTGGTTGCTAAAAGTACCATCAAAAAGATACTTTTCCAACACCAAATAAAACCAAAACAAATCAATTTAAATGATGAATATCAAAGAGTTATAAACTTTAGCGAGACCTATTTGATACTAAATCGAATAGGTCTCGATTTAGTCTCGGAAATGTTTGATTTAATTTGCTTTTTTTTGGATTTTCTTAAAACAAAAAAGCACTTAAATCATTGAATTTAAGTGCTTTTGATGTTTTTTGTTGTTTTAAAGTGTGACTCAGCTGGGATTCGAACCCAGGACCCCATCCTTAAAAGGGATGTGCTCTACCAGCTGAGCTACTGAGTCATCCTCTTTGTATTTCCTTTGTTTCTCAAAGGCGGGTGCAAAAGTAGTATTTATTTTTTTCTACACAAACCATCACGACATTTTTTCAAAAAAAAGCAATAATTTATATTTGAATACCGATTATTTGAAGTAATTCAATTTTATCATTAGTTTTGGTTTTCCCGAAAAAAACGGATGTGTATTTTAATTTTAAAGAACCGCAATCTGTAAATGATTTTTGAAGGATATATTGTACTGGGGATTATCGTATTTATGATTGTCGCCCTTGCCAAAGAGGTCATGCGTCCGGGGTTAATTTTTTTTACGGGGGCGGTTATACTGATGGCTTCCGGAATTTTAACCGACGAGGAAACACTGGCCGGTTTTTCCAATAAAGGAATGATTACGGTTGGGATTTTGTTTTTGGTAAGCGAGGGAGTAAGTCAGGCAGGGGTGCTTAACCGGCTTGCACAAACCTATCTTCCGCGGAAAAGAAGAAAAATGGTCTTTCTCATCCCCTGGATTATGGTGCCGGTTTCCGTGTTGTCGGCATTTTTGAATAATACGCCTGTCGTTATCATTTTTGCCCCCATCATCAAAAAATGGACTGAAAAGCTAAACCTGTCATCCAAAAAATTTCTTATCCCCTTGTCGTATGCTACCATTTTTGGCGGAATGTGTACGTTAATCGGAACCTCGACCAACCTGGTGGTCCACGGTCTAATCCTCGAAAACGGATACGAAGGGTTTAGTATGTTCGAACTGGCAAAGGTAGGAGGGTTTATCGCCGTGGCGGGAACCATTTATCTTTCAGTTGCGGGCAACAAATTGCTTCCGGGAGAGAGAATTTTGTTCAATGCCAAATGTTCGACAGAATACAAAGATTATTCGTATGATCTGATTATTCCTGAAAACAGTAGTCTGATTGGAACCGAGTTTAAAAACGGACGGACAAAAGAGTTAAAAGGTTTGCTGATCAGAAGTATTGAACGTGATGGCGAAACGACTGAAACCAGCAAGGGAAATTTCACGATTTTTGCAAACGACAAACTGCTTGTTGCCGGCAAGTCCGACAGGTTAAATTATATCCTTTCAAACGAAAATGTAAAACTGCGAGGGTTGGATTTAGTTAAAAATGTACCTAAAAGTGAACTTAAACAATATGAAGCGGTAATTTCACCACGGTTTCCGGGAGTGGGGCAGACCATCCCAGAATTTAACTTTTACGAACATTATCAGGCCGTTGTACTTTCCATCCACAGGAACGGGGAGAGGATAACATCAAACATCGATAACCTGAAATTAAAACCGGGCGATAACCTTGTTTTACTGACCACCGAAAAGTTTATTCTAAACTGGGGCGATTCCAAAATATTTTATCTCACCAGTTACATTCGCGACTACCGGACCACCGGCTCGTTCTGGAAAAAATGGCTTTCTTTTATTATTCTTTTGCTGATGATTATCGGCTCGACAGTAGGGGAATTTATTTCCACTCCCAAAGAAATCACTTTCGATATGTTTTATTTTTCGGCGGTGGCGGCCGTTTTACTGGTGTGGCTGAAGATTTTGCCTCACCAAAAATATACAAAAGTAATTAGCTGGGACGTACTCATTACCATTGCCTTTTCGTTTGCCATCAGCAAGGCATTACAAAATTCGGGCGCTGCCGATTCAATTGCCCGATCGACCATCGGGATTGGACACGGGCTGGGGCCAGTTGGAGTTTTGGCAGCCATTTATATTATCACCACAATTTTTACTGAAATTATTACCAACAATGCAGCGGCGGCCATTGTATTTCCCATTGCTATGTCGGCTGCCCAGCAACTCAATGTCGATCCGAAACCATTTTTTGTGGCCATCGCCGTAGCTGCTTCGGCAAGTTTTGCAACGCCCATCGGTTATCAAACCAATTTAATTGTGCAGGCCATCGGAAATTATAAATTCAGGGACTATCTTAAAATAGGGCTCCCCATGAACCTTCTTGCATTCATTTTGTCGCTTTTATTAATTCCTTTCTTTTGGAGTTTCTGACCTCACACGATATTAATTTTAAGCGAAACATTGTATTGAAATTTCCGGGAAACGACGTGTTGTAATAAAAATTTTATCTTTGCCACCTGTCGAAATAATTGTTTTATACGATAATATTGAAACGCATTCATGAAAGAATACAGTTTGACAAACCTGCGGGAACTGGAAGCCGAAGCCATCCACATCATACGCGAAGTGGCTGCGGAGTTTGAAAACCCGGTAATGCTTTATTCCATCGGGAAAGATTCTTCGGTGATGGTGCGCCTGGCCGAAAAAGCGTTTTACCCCGGCAAAGTGCCGTTTCCGCTGATGCACATCGACTCGAAATGGAAATTCCGCGAGATGATCGAGTTCCGCGATTCGTATGCCAAAGAAAAAGGCTGGGACTTGATTGTTCATTACAACAAAGAAGGTTATGAAAAAGGGATTGGCCCGTTTACCCACGGAAGTAAGGTCCATACCGACATCATGAAAACTCAGGCGTTGCTCGAAGGGTTGAACAAATATAAATTTGACGCCGCTTTTGGAGGAGCCCGTCGTGACGAGGAAAAGTCGCGTGCGAAAGAGCGCATTTTTTCTTTTCGTGATAAGTTCCATCAGTGGGATCCCAAAAATCAACGCCCCGAGCTTTGGAACATCTATAACGCCAGGGTACAGAAAGGCGAGTCCATCCGGGTTTTTCCCATTTCCAACTGGACCGAACTCGACATCTGGCAATATATTCGGCTCGAAAACATCCCGATTGTTCCGCTCTATTATGCCAAAGAACGCCCCATTGTGGAAATGGACGGCAGCCTGATTATGGCGGACGACGACCGGATGCCCAAAGAACTGCGAGATAAAGCACAAATGCGGATGGTACGTTTCCGTACGCTGGGCTGCTATCCGTTAACCGGCGCCGTGGAATCGGATGCCAACACTATTGAAAAAATAGTGGAGGAAATGATGACAACAACCAAATCGGAACGAACTACCCGTGTTATCGATTTCGACCAGGAAGCATCGATGGAACAGAAAAAGAGAGAGGGGTATTTCTAGTTTCTGGTTACTCGTTACTGGTTTCTGGTTATAAAGTACAAATAAGCAAATGAGCAGCTATAAAGATTTGGATATTTACAAAACCGCTTTTGAACTTTCGTTAAAGGTTCATAAACTAAGTCTTGATTTGCCGCCCTTTGAGCTTTATGAGCAAGGTAGCCAGATACGAAGATCTTCGAAAAGTGTAAAAGACCAAATTGTAGAAGGTTACGGAAGAAGAAGATATAAAGCTGATTTTATTAAATTTTTGGTTTATGCGCAGGCTTCAAATGATGAGTGTTTCAATCAAATCAATACCATTATCGCTATTTACCCTCAAAAAGAAGGATGGAATGCGTTAAAAGAAGAATATGAAATTTTGGGGATGAAAATTAATGAGTTTATTCAGTATGTTGAAAGCAACTGTAAAACCAACAAGTAACCAGCAACAATGACAACAAATAACTTAAATATTCGCGCCTTTCTTGACCAGGATCAGCAGAAAGACTTACTACGCCTTCTTACCGCAGGCAGTGTTGACGATGGAAAATCGACTCTCATCGGGCGGCTGATGTTCGACAGTAAAATGCTGTACGAAGACCAGTTGGCAGCGCTCGAACGCGACAGCAAACGAATGGGACACGCCGGAGAAGACATCGATTATGCCCTGCTGCTCGACGGATTAAAAGCCGAACGGGAACAGGGGATTACAATCGACGTGGCATACCGCTATTTTTCGACCGCCAAACGTAAATTTATTATTGCCGACACGCCCGGGCACGAGCAATACACCCGCAACATGATTACCGGCGGATCGACTGCCAACCTCGCCATTATCTTGATTGATGCTGAAAACGGAGTGATCACCCAAACCCGGAGACATACTTTTTTGGTTTCGTTACTCGGGATTAAACACGTGGTTGTGGCCATCAACAAAATGGACCTGGTGGGTTTTAAACAGGAAGTTTTCGAAAAAATAAGGAAAGACTACGAAATGTTTGTTGCCCAGCTCGATATTCCGGATGTTCATTACATCCCGCTTTCAGCCTTAAAGGGAGATAATGTGGTTGAAAAATCGGAACGGATGCCCTGGTATCACGGCAGCAGCCTGCTTCAGTTCTTGGAAACGGTACACATCAGCAGCGACCGCAATTTTACCGACCTTCGTTACCCGGTTCAGTATGTGTTGAAACCCGATAACCAGTTTCGCGGGTTTTCTGCCGCCGTCGCGTCGGGTATTATCTCGAAAGGCGACGAAATACTGGTGCTGCCTTCTTTAAAATCATCAAAAGTAAAATCGATTGTTACCTACGACAAGGAACTGGATTACGCATTTCCGCCGCAGTCGGTAAC
>CAYWBV010000150.1:0-2258 GCA_964455785.1 uncultured Maribellus sp. | reverse complement strand
AACCGGCAAACCGGCGCTTTTATTCTGATCGACCCCGTAACGCACAACACCTGCGCGGTGGGGATGATAATCGATAAATTGAGCAACAAAAACCTGCCGGCATTGATTTCGGTAGGCGACAAAAAGAATATTGCCCTTGGCCGTTCGCTGGTTTCCGCCGAAGAGCGACAGAAAAAACTTAATCAGAAAGGAGAAACCATCTGGATTACAGGTTTACACGGCTCGGGAAAAAACGAACTCGCTTTCAGTCTCGAAAAGAAACTGTTTGAAAGTGGCGCTGTGGCCGTTTTGTTCGATGGCAGTTCGCTTCGTTCGGGGTTAAACCGCGAACTCGACTTTTCGCCGGCCGACCGCGCCGAACAGTTGCGCCGGGTGGCACACATCAGCAAAATTCTTAACGACCAGGGAATTATTACCATTTGCTCGTTTATCTCGCGGAATGATTCGTTGAGAAAACAAATTGCAGAAATTATTGGGAAAGAGCGGTTCCACTTGTTTTATATGAATGCTTCGCTGGAATATTGCAGGAACAATAAACCGGAGTTGTACGAAAAATTCGAAAACGGCGAAATTGAAAATCTGCCTGGAATGGATTTGGAATACCAGGAACCCGCGGATGCAAAACTGGTGTTTAACCCTGCGGAGAACGAATTAAACCTCGACCGGATTCTGGATTACCTTGCCGCAAATAAAGTTTTCCCGGTGAATTAGCCGGATGATTTAAACAAACAAAAATGAAAACACTAGTTACAGGCGCCGCTGGTTTTATCGGGTTCCACCTCACCCAAAAACTACTCAGCCAAGGAATGGAAGTGGTGGGCATCGACAACATTAACGACTACTATTCCACCGATTTAAAGTATGCCCGGCTGCAGGAAGCGGGTATTTCCGGTGAGGCGCAAACCTGGAATACAAAAATTGTTAGCACAAAAAATCCAGGTTATTCGTTTGTGCGGATGAACCTCGAAGACAGGGAAAAACTGAACGATCTTTTTGAATCGGAAAAGTTCGGTTTGGTTTGTAATCTCGCTGCACAGGCTGGGGTGCGTTACAGTATCGAAAATCCGCACGCCTACATCAGTAGCAACATTGTGGGGTTTATCAATATTCTGGAAGCGTGTCGCCATAACAACATCCGGCATTTGGTATATGCCAGTTCGTCGAGCGTTTACGGGAACAGCGCAAAAATGCCGTTGTCCACTTCCGATTTTGTGGACAACCCCATCAGTTTGTACGCTGCCACAAAAAAAAGCAACGAGTTGATGGCGTTTACTTACAGTCACCTGTTTGGTATTCCCACCACCGGCTTACGTTTTTTTACCGTTTACGGCCCGTGGGGACGCCCTGATATGGCCTACTTCTCGTTTACCAAAGCCATCCTTTCGGGGAAACCTATTAAAATATTCAACCACGGCGATTTGTACCGCGACTTCACCTACATCGACGATATTGTGGAAGGAGTTGTGAAAATTTTAAAACAGCCGCAAGCAGCAAACGACAAGTTGCAAGTACCCTATAAAGTGTATAACATCGGCAACTCTTCGCCGGTAAAACTGATGGATTTTATTGAAACCATCGAAAACGCACTGGGCAAAAAAGCGACAAAGGAGTTTTACGACATGCAGCCGGGCGATGTGTATAAAACCTTTGCCGACGTGAGCGAACTGGAAAACGACTTTGGTTATTCGCCCGACACTCCGTTGGAAAAAGGGATTGGCGAATTTGTACGGTGGTACAACTCGTTCTATTCATAAAATTTATATCACGTCAGCCCTTTTTAAACAACCTTTGAAAGCTGCGGTACATAAAACATCTTCATTTTACCCCGCTTTACAGTATTCAGGTTTAGAAAAAAAACAGTAACTTTTAAACCTGATTAAAAATTACCAAACTAAAATTAAAGTGAATGAAGATGATTGCTGACGTAAAGCCACTGTTTTTTATTTTGCTGTTAACCATATTCTTTTTGAGGAAGGAATCGTTGGCGCAGGAACAAACCATTACTATTGAGAACCAGGAATTTTGTTTGATTATCGGGCAAAATGGACGGGCAGTGAGCCTGAATCACAAGGGGACAGGGCAGGAGTGCCTCCGGGAAGGATTGGAAATCCCGGCTTTTACCTTGACCCAGTACCGTCCTTACGATAACGAGTTGCAACTGAAATATCCGGCCAAGCCGAAGATATTCGCGGCCGATTCGGTATATCGCCGTGGCGACCAACTGGTGGTCAGTTTTGAGCTGATCAACATTGTGGCCA
>CAYWBV010000149.1:0-9256 GCA_964455785.1 uncultured Maribellus sp. | reverse complement strand
ATGTCGCCCGATTTTCCGAGCGCCAAGCCTTCAGGACTTAAAATGATTTGCCGGTCGTTGATGGAATAAGTTACATTTTCGCCCTGAAAAATATAATCGAGTACCTCTTCCACCTTTTTATTGTCCATTTTAACACTGACCCTCCGGTCAACATCAACGAGTTTATTGCTGTAGATAAAGTAAAACTCGCTGTTGTTTTCAATCTCCAGTAAAACATTCTTTACCGCAACATTTTTCAGATCGAGCGACAACCGTGTGGATTGCGAATAGGAACTAACCGCAAAAACCTGTGCCACCGATAGAAAAATCAGGAAAACTGTTACTTTCATAATTTTACACCATTTCGCCAACACAGGACGTAATTTTCCTATGTCAACCATTTTTAGTTTTTTTTCCATAATTTTGTAATGGTTTGAATTTGACAAATTTTTTAAATCGAAATGTAATCTTGTTGAATCGAATCCGAGATGGAAGGTGTTGGCGCACTTTCCATTTCTTTTTTCCTTTTAGTTCTTTTTACGTTTGATTTTTCATTTTTACAGTTTAATTATTTTTATTGATTTATCTTTTGATTCAATTTTTGGCCTGAACCACGTATTTTATTTTCTCAATCCCCTTCTCTCCGTCATTATCAATATATTCCGTTTTAAAGCTTAAAGGGGCAGCCTGGCAAAGGTACTCCAAAACCAAAGGCAGCGTTTCACCTTCGATGGTGAATGTAAACGGGTGGGAACGTAATTCCCCGGTATTGTCGGCAAGGGTTATTTCAACATTGTACCATCTTTCGAGCGTGCGGCACACTTCGGCAAGTTTGGTATTTCTGAAAATCACTTTCCCGTCTTTCCACGCCACATCCGGGTCGGTATCTTCTCGGGTTACCGACAATTTTCCGGTATTCAGACTAAGAATCGCTTTATCGCCCGGTTCCATTTCGAGGGTGTGTCTGTTGTTTGAGCCTGCCTTGCTGAATTCCACTTTTCCTTCCAGCAGAACGGTTTCCACGGCATTGTCTCCGGGATAGGCTTTTACATTAAATTTGGTCCCCACTGCTTTCACTTCGGTTCCTGATGCCAGCACCTTAAAAGCAATTTTTTTGTTTTGGGCCACTTCGAAATAAGCTTCTCCTTCGAGATAAACATTTCGTTCTTTGGTGTTGAAATGGGTGGAATATTTAATTCTCGATTCAGAATTAATCCAAACGATAGTCCCGTCGGGAAGCGTTAATTTACTTTGTTTGGCGGCAGGTACATAAATTTCGGAAAGTACCGGGCTTTGGGTGTGCTTTCTCACATAATTTTCGGCCACGAAATAAAAAGTTACGGCAAAAACAATCACTGCTACTGCCGCTGTTCCGCGCCAGGCCCATTTCGAAGCCATTAAAAAAGTATCCCTCGATTTTGACTCCCTGTATTTTCTAACAGTTTTCTCAAAAGTGTGATGAAGGTGGAATTCGTCTATTTCGTTTTCCGAAGTGTTATCTTTTAATGAAGCGAGCCCCAAAATTATTTTTTTGGCTTGTTCTGCGTCGGTGCGGGCATCGGGATTTTCTGTAAAAAAATCCTCCCATTTTTTTTCACTCTGAGCTGAGTTCTTCAACACATATCCATTGAAGTCGTCGTCCAGTAAAAAATCGTCTGTATGTTGCGGATTTTCAACCATTCTATATTTTATTTCTGAATAAGAAATGCAACCCTGTCTTTTTTGTACTATGGTAAAAAACATTTTTTTTATGTCAGAGTTATTTTTTCCGGGTGCACGGCAAAACTCCCATTTCTTACTATCAAACGTAGTTTTCACAATACCGCTATAAATTCCCGGTTGATCGGCGAAATGACTGCCGGAAGAAAATTGAGCCGTGTATGCCCGTTTTTAACCTCTGTCCGGCTCCGGCAGAATTTCCATCCGTATGTAATTTTATTTACATCCGTATGTAAATTTTTTTCCGTCCGGATGTAGTTTTATTTTCTTCCGGATGTAAGTCTTATTGCTTATCCGCGAAACAGAAGTATCTCCGGAATTTCCCGTACCTTCATTTTTCTGCAAAAAGCCGGATGAACAAAAAAGTGATTTGTTTTTTATGAGTAATGTAAAAAAAAACAGAAACAAACGTCATGTTTGAAAAGATTACCACAAAAGAAATTGAACAAATCCAGCAAAAATGGGCCAAAAGCCTGGTAAAAATCGGGAAAGTTTATACCGGTGGAAAAGATTATAAAAAGCTGGCGGAAAAACATGTTGCCGATTTTTACGGATACGGCGAAGACACGGTACTTTTTAAACCCACACTGGCCAACAACAAACAATTTCGGACGACGTTCGAAAGTGCTTTGTCCTATTTTATCGGTGGAAACCCTGCATTTCCCGACGATCAGGGTTTTGCGCTAAAACCGTGGGCAGATGTACGGTTCGAAAACTCGGGGTTTATTTTAAAAGAACATTCGGCCATTGCCATGGGCAACTATTTTTTTGTGGATTTTGTCGGGAACGAAACCAAAGTGGAGTTTACCCTCGGTTTTTACCGCACCGATGAAGGTCATTTAAAAATCAACCTGCACCATTCGTCGATACCTTACACGGGATAGTATGATAAAACAACGAAAAACGCAAAAGACCCAAAAAAGATACGTCTTCGACGTATGAACTGGCAGGCAATTTTTCTTTTCGTGTTTTTTTTTGTTTGATGTAAGAAATGAGAATTTTGTCGCACGCCAATGTTTTTATTTCAGCAGTTGTTCAATCCGGCGGATCATTTCCATACACATCCTTCCGTTGTGGTATGGCGCCTTCCAGCCGTTTACCTTGTCCTGCGGCAAAACTTTCAACTGTTTGTCAACACCCCAAAACCAATCGCCGTTTTTGCGGTCGACAATATACTTCTGTATAAACCGCCAGCTTTCCAGCGACAGTTGAAGGTATCTTTCATTTTTTGTGAGTTGCCACGTATTAAAAAATCCAACAACAGCTTCGGCCTGCGGCCACCAGTCGAACTGCGCTTTCAGGTGCTCACCTTCCTTCTCGTAATAAACGCCGCCATTTTCGTCCAGCCCTTCTTGTTCGGTAACATTTGCCATTTTTACTGAAATGTGCTCCACCTCATTAATCAACGTTTGTTCGCCCAAAACTTCAGACGCTTCAAACAAAAGCCAGCTTCCTTCAATATCGTGCCCGTAGGAATCGATTTCCGATTTAACCGACCAGTCCCTATCAAAAAACAGGATAAAATGAGCGGTTTCGGGGCTGATGATTCTATCCAGAAAAATGCGGATTAACGCCTGAAGTTGCGTTTTCAACTTTTCATCCTTCCAAATCCGGTACAGGTTGGTATAGGCTTCGAGGATGTGTAAATGGGTGTTCATCGATTTTTTCACATCCATGTCTTTCGGGCTCAGCCGTTGGTCGTCGGTATCCTGCCAATCGGCTGTTTTCGCTTCGATGTAACCGCCAAACTGCGCATCAAAAGCCTGTTTTTCCATCAGCAAAAACATGGACACGGCCAGTTGTTTCGATCTTTCATCGTTAAACGCCAGGTGATATTCTGAAAGCGCGTAAATAAAAAAGGCTTCGGCATAAAACTGCTTTTTGTTATCCAGAGGAGTCCCGTCGGGGTTTACACTCCAGTAAATTCCGCCGTTGGTTTCGTCCCAAAATATTTCGAGGAGGATACGAAAAGCTTCGTCGGCCATCCTTTTGTAAATGGCGGTCGGATAAAACCGGTAAGCCGCCGAAAATGTCCACATGATACGTGTTGTAAACACTGCGGAAAGTGGCGCCTCTGGGAACTTTTTACCGTCGTTGGTTATCCTTCCGAAAAAAGTCCGCCGTGACGTGTCGTATACATTTTTTACCCAGAAATTGAGGATATTATCGGTAAGTTCATTTTCGAACTGTTTTTTTAGTTTTTGCAAGTCCACGGCACGGTAGTTTAAAGTTTAAGATTCTGATTTTCAAGTTAAAATTCAAATCTTAAAAGAACATATTCTTATCATGACCGGGGAAAAATATCCCGGCGTCGATGCGCACCCTGTCAAGTGTTTCCATCATATCGAGGCTCAACTGCCAGGTCATTTTGTCACTTTCGATTTTACCCGCATCGAGGCAGTCCATCACATGGGCGGCTTCGTAATGATAACCGAGTCCTTCCTTATGTTCCGAATGATAGGTTTCTATTTTTCCGTCCTCTTTACGAACTGTAATATTGGTCGGGGCAAACCACCTCGGATTTAAAACGACGTACCCTTTTTCGCACCAGTATTCAGTCTGCGTTGGAGAGAAAGCAGAAAAACCGGATGTAAGGTTGGCCATTTCGCCGTTTTTATATTTGAATATTATGCTGATACTTTTCTCCGAACCTGTCGGACTGAAATCGGCAAACGTTTTTATGACTTCCGGTTTTCCAAGCGCCGTGAGCGCCGCAAAAACGGGGTAAATCCCAACGTCGAGAAGCGAGCCGCCGCCAAGCGCTATGTTGTACAGCCTTCCTTCGGGATTAAACGGTGCATAAAAAGCGAAATCGGAACGTACCATTTTTACTTTGCCCAACTCACCCGATAACAAAATTTCCATCGCCTGTGTAAAACTGGGCTGAAACATGGTCCAGAAAGCCTCCATTAAAAATGTGTTGTTCTCTTTGGCGCAGGCAATCATCTCCTCCACTTCCTTTTTGTTGATGGCCAGCGATTTCTCACACAAAACAGCTTTTTTGTGCTGAAGGCAGAGCATAGCATGGTCGTGATGATACGCATGCGGGGTTGCAATGTAAACCGCGTCAACCGCCGGATCAGCAAGCATTTCCTCGTAACTTCCGAATGCTTTTTCGAAACCAAATTCAGTGGCGAAATCCTGCGCCTTTTCCCTGTCGCGCGAAGCGGTGGCATACAGCCGCGCATTGGGCAGCAACTTCAAATCACTGCTGAATTTGCGGGCAATCCTGCCACAGCCTAAAATCGCCCAGTTGTAGGTTTTTTGCATTTTTCTTTTTTTTTATTTTGAATTCCCGAAATTACAATAAAAAAGGAAGTTTGTAAACCCTGATTACAAAACGTTATCAATGAACTATCCTGCCGAAAGCGACCGGGTATCTTAGAAATAAATTTTTAATTCGCCGCAAGCAGCCGGGAATTAAACCCGCAGTGATTAAAATGGGTGTAAAGGTTTTGTCAGCAACACAATCTTACGACAAATTACCGGAGTACATTTTATTTTTTCCCTCAAAAAAATGTTGTAAAACCGGACAACCTGGATGAAGATATCTTTCTGCCGGCAAAACAAAAGCCGCGCTGGGTTAAAGAATGTTTGTTTTCATTTTGATTAAAAAATAAAAAATACCAAATTTACGCGGGTCATATCAAAAAACAATGCTGGAACATTTTTTAAAAAATATATCAATTTAAACCATTTTCAAAATGAATAAAATGAACAGGAGAAATTTTATTGGTAAAACGGCTGTCGGAGCTGCGGCGGTTACGATTATTCCGCGCCACGTGCTGGGCGGAAACGGTTTTGTTGCAGCCAGCGACCGCATTAACATCGGGTACATTGGCGGGGGCAAACAGGTATATACATTGCTGGGCGGAATAGGCGGCTGTAAAGAAACCGTTGCCGTTGCCGTCTGCGATGTTTATAAAAAGAAACTTGAGGCCCTGGCAAAAGCTGCAGATGAAAACAACGCCAAAAAAGGCACCAGCGCCAAAGTTGACAGTTATCATTACTACCGCGAAATGCTGGAAAGAAAAGATATTGATGCAGTAGTAGTGGTTACGCCCGACCACTGGCATGCCCAAATGGTAGTTGATGCTGCCAAAGCCGGAAAAGATATTTACTGCGAGAAACCGATGGCGCTTACGGTTGCCGAAGGCCGCGCTATGGTAAATGCCACGCGGAAATACGACCGGGTATTCCAGACCGGAAACATGCAACGCTCGTGGCGCGATTTCCGCCATGCAGTAGAACTGGTTCGGAACGGATACATTGGCGAAATTAAAGAGGTAAATGTCAGCGTTGGTGAACCGATCAGACAATGCGACCTGCCAACACAGGAAATTCCGGAAGGTTTGGACTGGAACGAATGGATTGGCCCCTCGCTTTACAGAGGTTTTAACGAAATTCTGGCTCCCGCTGATGTAAAAGGCCCGTGGGCATGGTGGCGTGGCTACCGCGATTTTGGCGGCGGGTTGATTACCGACTGGGGCGCACACATGTTCGACATCGCACAATGGGCTTTGGATATGGACGAATCGGGCCCTGTTCAGTTTTTACCGCCATCGGAACCGGCACAAAAATATGGCCTGACCATGATTTATGCCAACGGCGTTCGCGTAAACCACAAACTGTGGGGTGGTGAAAAAGATGGTAACGGTGTACAGTTTATAGGAACTGAAGGGCGGATTGAAGTAAGCCGCGATTTTCTGCGCACTTTCCCCAACGAAAGTCTGGCAAAAGCCGAATTAAAACCTACCGACAAACGGGTTTACTACAGCGACAACCACTATCAGGACTGGGTGGACGCCATGAAAAAACGTACCAAACCAATTTCTGACGTGGAAACCGGTCACCGCACCGCTTCGGTTTGTAACCTGACCAACATTGCCTACGAACTGCAACGTCCGCTGCTGTGGGATCCAAAAGCCGAAAAATTCAACGGCGACGACTGGGCAAACATGATGCTTTCACGCCCCATCCGCGGGAAATGGGACTTTACTGATTTTTAGAAAATCATATCTGATAAAAAAGGAAAGGGTTTCATCTTTTTTGAAAAGTTGGAACCCTTTCATTTTTCTGAAGACAACCGTTTTTAAGGCTCATCCATCAGCCAGAGCAACGGGTTTCGGATGGGCAGATTTCGCAAAACTTCTCCCGTTTCAGGGTAACCTTCCAGGGTTTTCCATAGTTCGATGTATTCGGGATTATTATATGCTTTACCCGCAAACAGCAAAAACGGATGGCGCACCGGCCACTCCTCAAAATACATCACATCGGGCGGATAGGGCCAGGTAGATTTATCTTTCACAAACGGATAGAGAAACTCCGCGCCCTGTTTCAGATTCAATCCTTCTGTTGTGGCAAATTCATACAAATTGTTGTTTTTGTCGGACAGAATTTCGGCGGCGGTAAAAAACGCATCGAGATTAAACAACGAATATCCGTAGGGTTTGGTTCTGGCTATTTCTTTGGGAAACGAACCATCAGCTGCCATCTGTCCGGGGAGCAGTACTTTTTTAAAACGATCGCGGCACATTTCCAAAACTTCGGTGTTTCCTACCAGCCGGGCAAACATTCCCACCTGCATTACCCAGCACGTGCCGTGGTTATTTTTGGCGTTCATCTCATCAATTCCGTACGGATGTGTTGTCAGCCAATTTACAAATTCGGAAAACCAGCCTTTTATTTCAGCAACCGTTTTTTCCGGGATTGTATTATTTTTTTCGAGGATTTCAACCGAACGCGCCACCTCAATTAAATGAATGGCATCGATAATTCCGATACCGCGGCCGGTAACCTTTCCTTTGATGGCCTGCACATAAAGCAGGCTTGGGTTCATACGGGTGTCGGGATTAACAAACCAACCCTCGAGATGTTGTTGCGCAGCTTCTGCAAACTTTTTATCGCCGGCTAACAAAAAGGCCGAAGTTTGTATTCCCACTATCCGGCTCAACCGGATCATGGCCAGGCGATGATCCACAAAGTTTTCCGGGTTGGTTTCTCCATCGCGCTGTATATACGGCCCGTCGGGATTTTCAGGGTCGGGCCACCAGTAGTCGCCTTCCGAATAAAAATCGTGCGGACCGCCCGCGCTGCGTTCACAAATTGATGCTGTTACGGTAACGGGTAAACTATCGAGATACGCTGTGGCTGTTTCTGTAATATATTGCTGTTCCACCTCTGAAATGTACGGGACCCGGTTTCCTTTTTGGCAAGCAACAATCAAAAGAAAAACCACACACGGAAAAAGTATCCCGGGAAAAGATGTTTTTATTCTCATGTTATTTTCTTTTAATCCAGACAGGTTTTCGAAACCTGTCTGGATTCTTTAAAATTAAAAACCTTTATTCGGTAATCGGCGCCCTCAATTTTATTTTGCTTCGGTAATTACAATTTCGTTTTTGCCAGTTGTTTTCTTGTTGTTGATGGTGAATACGATGCGCGTAATGCTGCTCCAATATCTTTTTAAACCACTGTCGGTGATTTCGTTGACTTCGATTTTCGGAGTAACTGTTTTCGAATTATAATTCATGTTCAGGGTAAATCCCTCGCCTTCGAGTTTTAAAACCCCCGAACCAGCTTCGGTAACTTTACAACTGGTAACAAAGTTCAGCGTTGACGGCGTCACCACTTTCTTCAGGTCGTAACTGTCGTTAATCACAAACTTTTTCCCTCTTTCAAGCGTGTAGGTGCGCACCCATTTATTCACTTGCGCCTCTTCCGGATAAGCTTTAAAAATATCGGTGGAAAAAACAGCCTTTTTGGCGTCGGCTTTAAACGTTGAATTGGTAGCCACAAAGTTCCGGCCTTCTTTCTGGTCAACCCCGTTAATTTTGGGAAGGTTGTGGTATTGCGACTGCATAGTCCAGATTTCGTAACGGCGGTTGCTGAAAGTTTTGGCAGTGTAGGTTTCGCGTCCTATATCAACCAGGCAGGGTTTGCCATTAAAATACATTACACACGAGCCCAAATCGTTGTGGTTGTGGCTTTCGGCGTTGTGTCCGCCTTTGGCTGCAAAGAAAAATCCTTTGGATGTTCCAGCTTTGTCGCGGGCGCCGGCGACTTCGGTATCCGGGAGCCAAAAATCACTGATGAGTGCGTTTTCAGCTTCGGCAGTTTCAATCTCCTTCAACTGCATCAATTGCATAATTTGTTCGTCCACTTTTCCTCCGGGGGCCTTTTTTCCCCAGTCTTGCTTTTGGGCAAGATAAGCGCCAAATTTTTGCATCACCGGGTCTTTGATATCTTTTCCGTAGGCATAAATAATTTCAGCACGGCCGCCGGTAGTTGCATCAGCGTCTGCAAAATTGATAAAATACGGAGATTCGATGTAGGCTTTGTAAATGTAACTCCCCATATTCTTGACCAACTGATTGTCGTACACATCAAATTTCCCGCCTGTGGCTCTTTTTAACAAATCGAGGCACTGGTAGAGCGATGCCCCCGCTCTGCCCCAGTACGACGGGCCCTCGTCGCAACCGCCGTCGTTGGGATAAATATTGATAAACTGATCTAGCGATTTAACGAGTTTTTCAACTCCCTGTATTTTTTTTGACTG
>CAYWBV010000148.1:2837-9478 GCA_964455785.1 uncultured Maribellus sp. | reverse complement strand
GAAATCCCGCCGTGCTGAAACGTATCTTTATAATAGTTGGAGTAATAATTAAAATTGTTCGGATAAGCAAAAAAGTCGGTGGTGTGGGCAAATATGTAGCTGGTGCTCACATTTCGCGACGGCAAATAGGCCTGCCGCGGATCGCGTACTTCAAAAACCTGTTTCGATTTGTAATTCAGATTTCGACCCAGCTTGTATCGCAGATTGGTATTGGTTTCGCGATCGCCGATAACTTTAACCGGGTTGTTGACACGAATGGCGCCGTGATCGGTAGTCACAATAATCCGGATATCATTATCGAGTAACCCTTTCAGCAACTCCAGTAACGATGAGTGGTTAAACCAGCTCAGTGTAAGCGACCGGTACGCTTTCTCGTTACTGGCCAGTTCCTTTATCATGTCCATTTCGGTTCGGGCGTGCGAAATCATGTCCACAAAATTAAAAACCATAACCGAAAGGTCGTTATCGAGAATACTGTTCAGGTTGTCGGAAATCCTTCTGTCCAACCGAATCCCCGAAACTTTATCGAACCAAAGTTTTTCTTTCCGGCCAAAACGCGTTAATTGTTTTCTTAACAATTCCTCTTCATATTCATTTTTATGGCCTTCGTTATCGTCATCATCCCAGAATTCAGGATAAAGTTTTTCAATTTCAGATGGCATCAAACCGGCAAACATGGAATTGCGGGCATACATCGTTGCAGTTGGCAAAATACTGAAATACAGTTCCTCCGACTCAGTTCTGAAATATTCGTTAAAAACATTACTGATAACACGCCACTGATCGAAGCGTAAATTATCGACAACCAGCATAAAAACCTTTTTACCACTGTCGAGCAGCGGAAAAATTTTGTGTTTAAAAATATCGGGTGAAAGCAGTGGCCTGTCGCCGATTGTTTGTTTAAACCAATCGAGGTAGTTCTCCTTTATAAACTTAAAAAACGCTTTATTTGCATCTTCTTTCTGCATCGCTAAAACCTGGTCCATCGCCGAGTCTTCCGAATTGCTTAGCTCAATTTCCCAGTAAACCAACTTTTTATAAATATCCTTCCACTCATCGTAGGTCAATCTCTCGTTGATCCGCATCCCGATTTGGGCGAACTGCATTTGGTAGGCCGACGTAGTTTGCTGGGTTACCAGTCGTTTCTGATCGATGTTCTTTTTTAATGTCAGCAATATTTGATTCGGATTAACCGGTTTAATCAGGTAGTCGGCAATTTTCGCCCCCACCGCTTCGTCCATAATGTTTTCTTCTTCGCTTTTGGTAATCATTACCACCGGCACGTTGGGCGATATCGATTTTATCTGGGTCAGCGTTTCGAGGCCGGTCATTCCCGGCATATTTTCATCGAGAAATATAATGTCGTAAAAATTTTCCCTGACCATTTCAACGGCATCGAGGCCATTATTCACCGTCTCCACTTCGTAGCCTTTTTCCCGCAAAAAAATAATATGCGGCACCAAAAGGTCTATTTCGTCGTCGGTCCAAAGAATTCGTGGTTTTCTAATATTCATGTTTTCCTATTTTAACAGTTAAAGATAAGAACAAAAAAAGGATGACTGTAGTATGTGGTTAACAATCTTTAACCACATACTTTGCCGCCGAAGGTAATCCTATTTTGCCGAAGAAAGTTTTCGGAAAGGGCTTTCACTCTGAGTTGTCAGGGGAAATAACTCAGGTCAGCGGGTTTCAATTTACCGCCTGTTATTGTTCAAGATAAACCCGCTTGTAAAAATCCATATAATCCACAATATTTTTTTCTTTCAGGAACAGGTCAAAATTGTTGGCTGAAATCAGAAAATTTCGGTAGTTGGCATTTCCGAGCGGAGTATATAAATTTCGGTTCTGAACCAAATGGCTGAAATACTGCATAGCTCCCTGCCTGTCAGTTAACCCTGAAACTGCTATGATCTGCCTGAAATCGTCAAGTGGTTTTTCTTCAATTTTAAGCTGGAGGTTTTGGTAGCCCGACTGGTTGAACTGAGCTATACCATTTACAAATGCTGTTTTGTCGATCCCTTCCAGCGGAACCACAAAAACAAAATAATGCGGCCCATCCACATTTTCGTCGTACAAACCGGTATATTTTTCTGTTTCAGCCTGCCCCGGTTCGACAGCAGGTTGTGAAACCGGCTGATTTTGTGTTGACGCAGGAGTTACCGAAGAACTTCCGGACGGGGTTTGGGTCTGGTTTCGCTGAATATAATTGCTCCTGAAAAAATCCATGTATTCGTCCACCTTGTTCCCATCGATAATTTTCTGAAGGTTTTCGTCGGTGACCAGGAAGTTCCGGTAGGTAGCCTGTCCGAGTGGTTGGAAAAGGTTGCGGGTAATAACTACTTTGCGGAAATACGACATCGCTTCGTTTAACGAAGGAATACCATCGATAACCAGTAACTGGTACCCCGAAGCCGATTTTAACTGTAGCGCAAGGTTCCAAATCCTGAATTCGTTGCGGTTAAACTGCCCGAAACCACTCATCACCTGCCGCATCGACGAACCCGCATCTTTCACTGCCAGCACAAAATTCTGGGTGGTGTCGATATTGGTATTAAAAAGTGAGCCGGCGCCGGTATTTACAACCACAAAATTTCCACGTTCGCGCAGTGCATTTTCCTCCTGTTTCGCCCTCGCCATCAATTCTTCCGGCGAAACATCCGTTTCATCATCACTAAAATCGGAACCGATAAAACGGCTGTAATTTTTTACAAAAAATTTCAGATAATCGGCGATGGATTTCTCGTCCATTATCTGCCGGTAGTTGGTTGATGAAACTACAAAATTGACATAATCGATGTCGCTCAATGCCCTGAATACACTGGCTCTGCGAATAATCGCCCGGTGGTAAATCAACGCGTTTTCCTTGGTGTCGAGCGCCCTCACCAGCAAAAAGGCCGTATTTTCATCCATATTTTCTGTTTCAATATCAAAATCGATCTTGGTGTAATGGTCGATGTTGTAATTGGCGATGTCAAATTTGAGCCGGTTCAAATCGACTTTTGTATCGCGCGGGTAAGCAATTACAAAGTAATGCAGCAAATCTTCTTCGTAGGTAAACCTCCCCCCGAATTCATCGTTCATACGCGCGCTGTCGGTTAACAATTCTTCGTTCTGAATTTCTTCGCTGATGTAACCCATTTCAACTAATTTCTGATAATCGGCCAGAGTACTGTCCTGGATTAGGGTGAGAATTTCTTTTGCCAGCGCAGTTGGTTCCGCTTCCGGATAATTCGCAACATATCCTTTTAAAAGGTTTTCAAAATGGTGTACATCGGTTTGGGTGCCCTGTGCCACGGCATCCATAAATTCTATTTTAGAGAGCAAAGTGCTGTCCGGTTTCATGTTTTTCATGTTATTTGCCAGAGGTATCACACTCCGGTACCTTCCCGAGCGGTAATGCTGATAGGTTTCCTGATAGTAGCGGTTCAGTGTGTCTAACCGGGCTTCCATTTCAATAAAATAGTTCGGGTTGACTAAATACTGGGCATAATTACTTTCGGGAAACATTGAAATGATCAGGTTGCGATAGTAATCGGATTTTTGTTTGTCGCCCATCAATTCATACAAATCGTACAAATCGAAATAAGCCGAAAGCAGGTAAATATTTTCGGGATACCTTTTGTTTAAATTCTCGAAAGATTCTGCAGAACGGGGATAGTTGCTGTATTCCGACTTGAAGATTTTCCCGGCGTTGTAAAGCGCGTCCCTGATTTTCTCGTGTGAAAGCTGCATCAGCGAGTCGGTTAACGGAAGATACTGGGTATAAAATTCCTTTTTCAGCGGGTCTTCTTCCCGGACGATCATTTGCGAAGAATCGATCTGCCCGGCGAGTTCATCCATTTCATCCATCGAAACGGTATTTTTGTTTGATCTTCGCCAATCGTCTTCCAGGGTACGTTTACCCCAGCGCTGCTGAAATGTTACGCGGCCATAAGAAACCGTTTGCGGATTATAAAAATACCAGCCTGCCCCGGCTTGGTCGCTTCCCATTCCCATGCGGTAACGGTTCGAGCGGTAATACCCCTGATCGCGCGCCCCTTGCAGTGAAACATTTTCCATGTTTCGCTGCCGTTCCTGCTCAGCTTTAATCAGATTATTAATTAACGCGTCCCTTTCGTTTTCCGGCATCAGCGCTATTTTTTGCAAACTGTCTTCCCGGGCAACGGTCAGCAAATTCTCGACAAGATTGGTTAAACTTCTGTATTTTGACGAAAGTTCAGCGTAGTTGGGATAGGTATCGTCGATAATAATCATGGCGCTGTCGTAATACGCCTGCGCGTTTTCATAATTTAAATCCTCGAAATAAAGGTCTCCGAGAGTGACCGCTGAAAGCGCGCGCTGAAACTGGTTCCGGTAACTATTGGCTACCGAATTCCGGTAATTTTCCTTGGCCTGTTCTCTTTCTCCCTGTTTTAAATCGAGATTTCCAAGCGCAAAATAAATCTGGTCCTTAAAATCAATATTCTTTTTGTCACGCAGCATTTTGTTGAGTTCTTTTCTTAGTTTTTCTGCATCTCCTTCCCCTGAAAAAACTCCTGCCGCATTGATCATGGCATTAAATTGCATTCTGTAATCGGGATTCATTTTGGTAACGGCAGTAAAAGCTTCCGCTGCTTTCGCTGTCTGCCCGATTTCCTGGTACATCTGCGCCACAATGTACTGGTAGCGCGCCCTCTTTTGTTTCCAAAATGTTTTCGAAATGGCGATATTCAAAAATTTTATGGCTTCTTCGTATTCTCCCTGTTTTTTGTAATAATCGGCAGTGGCAACCGCCAAATCTTTTTCCAGTTTTTTGGGGAAATTATCATCGCCCTGGACAGCCTGAATTACTTCCGACGCTTCCACATATCTTTCCAGTTCAGTATAACTGCGGATTAACCAGACATACGATTCATATTTGGTTTCTTCATCCGGATATTTCCGGACTACGTAAGAAAAGTTATTAATGGCGGCCACAAAATTATGCTGGTAAAAATAGGCCCTCCCCATCAAAACATAACTGTCGTCAATCCATTTGTTAAATTCCTCCTGGCTTGCAAACTCCTGGTATTTCCGTGTGCGGATACGCTGTCGTTTCGGTTTTTTGGTAATCGAGTGTATCTCAATTAACTTGGATGCTTTAATCACGGCATTTTCCATATCCGACTTTACCATCTGCGCTGCCGACGGGTTACTTTCCTTATAGACAGGCAGAATGCGCGTGAAGTCGTCTTCTATATTTTGGTCAATCCTTTCAAGCCCCAACCGTACACTTTCGTATCCGTTAAAATATACATTGTATTTTGAAGTTATATTATGGTAGGTGCGCGATGCCCGTGTGTTCTTTTCTGTTGTACATCCGCCAAAAAGCGAAACAAGAAAAAATATCCCGACAGTATGTAAAATCAGTTTTTTCAAATAGAAAATTTTAAAGGCTTTAGGAATAAACTTTATTTTTCTCCGAATATTGTTTGTTCAGCATCGATTTTATTAGATTTTCAAGAGCCACAAAAATAACATTTTTTAGGCTGTTTCGGCGGCATAAGGAAAAGAATGAATGAAGGGCAGGGAGCGAAGGTGCAAGAGGTATGAGTTGGGAGTAATGAATATCCGCCACATGAATCCAAATTGTTATTACCTCCATCCCTGTCCTGGCTTCATTCCTGATTCTAACTCCTGACTCCACGTTCCGTTTAGTCGCTGGTTTAAAAATGCAGAGACGCACGACCGCGCATCTCTGCGTTCCTGTCACATTCCTATTTCCTCGTGATTTTCACCTTTTTTGTCGGAGCTCTTTGAATATTCCTGAGGTGTACCTGGTGAATTACACTTTTGGCCACTTCAGCAAAAGCCTTCCCTACAACCGAATCCGGTTCGGCTGCTACGGGAATTCCGCTGTCGCCACCTTCGCGGATGCTCTGCACGATGGGAATCTGCCCGAGCAGTTTTAATCCGAGTTTTCCGGCCAACATTTTCCCTCCGTCTTTCCCGAAGATATAATATTTGTTTTCGGGGAGTTCGGCGGGCGTAAACCAGGCCATATTTTCTATCAGCCCGAGCACCGGCACATCGATCGATTTGCTTTGGAACATGCTGGTCCCGCGGATAACATCGGCCAGCGCCACATCCTGCGGAGTGGTAACAATAACGGCCCCGGTTACCGGCACCGACTGTACCAGTGTGAGATGAATATCGCTGGTTCCCGGAGGAAGATCAATCAAAAGATAGTCGAGTTCGCCCCAGTTCCCATCCGAAATCAATTGTTTCAGCGCGTTGGAAGCCATCGGCCCGCGCCAGATAATAGCGCTTTCGGTATCGACAAAAAAACCGACCGACAAAAACTTCACGCCATATTTTTCCACAGGATTAATGAGTTCGCGTCCATCCACTTTTTCGCCGGTGGGACGTATTCCTTCGGCGCCAAACATTTTGGGGATGGAGGGGCCAAAAATATCGGCGTCAATCAATCCCACTTTTGCGCCCGTGCCGGCAAGCGCCACGGCAAGGTTGACCGCGATGGTCGATTTACCCACGCCGCCTTTCCCCGAAGCGACAGCGACAATATTTTTTACCCGTGGCAACACCGGCCGTTCCATGTCGTGCAGAAATTTTACCGCAATGTTGTCTTCAACTTCCACAGCATCTCCGAGATATTCTTTGAT
>CAYWBV010000148.1:0-2737 GCA_964455785.1 uncultured Maribellus sp. | reverse complement strand
TTTATCCCATAATCATCCCGATAATCGTGGCGCTCATCAGCGAAGCCAGCGTTCCGGCCACCAGCGCAGGCACTCCGTATTTCGACAGCAGCACCCGCCGTCCGGGGGCAAGCGCACCAATACCGCCAATCTGAATACCGATAGACGAAAAATTGGCAAACCCGCATAAAATATAGGTAGCCATAATAATGGACTTGGGCTGGGTAAACACTCCCGCAGCTTTTAATTCGGCCAGGCTGATGTACCCGATAAATTCGGTAAGAATTAGTTTTTCGCCCAATAGCCGCCCAACGGCAACCATATCTTCGGGGCAAATGCCGATGAGCCACATGAGTGGAGCAAACGTATACCCGAGAATAAACTGAAGTGAGAGCCCTTCGTATTTTCCGTTGGTAGCCTGCGCAATAATATCGTTGAGCGAGGTCCACTGCCCAATTTTTCCGACAATAAAATTGAACATGGCGATAAACGCGATAAACGCCAGCAACATGGCAGCCACATTAACGGCCAGTTTTACTCCCTGGCTGGTTCCGTTGGTGATGGCGTCGAGCACGTTGCTTCCGATAGTGTCTCGGCTTACTTTAATTTCTTTATTGATAGCATCGGTGGGCGGTACAAGCATTTTTGAAAAAATGATGGCTGCCGGCGCTGCCATAACAGACGCCGCCAGAAGGTGTTTGGCAAATTCGAGCCTCAGCACAGGGTCGTTACCTCCCAGCAAGGCAATGTAAGCTGCGAGAACACCTCCCGCAAGGGTTGCCATTCCGCCGGTCATCACCAAAAGAATTTCGGATTTGCTCATTTTTTCGAGGTAGGCTTTTATCATCAGTGGCGACTCGGTCTGCCCGAGAAAAATGTTTCCGGCCACAGAAAGCGCCTCGGCACCCGAGATTTTCAACGCTTTGGTAAACACCCACGCCAGCACGTAAACCACTTTCTGAATGATTCCCCAATAAAAAAGCAGGCTTGTTAACGCCGAAAAGAAAATAATGGTAGGCAAAACCTGGAAAAGGAAAATAAACCCGTAGGTTTCGGAATTCATCAGGTCGCCGAGGAGAAACTCGCTCCCTGCTTTCGTAAAATCGAGGATCTTTACAAATATATGTCCCATAAATTCAAAGGTTACCCGAATAAAAGGCACGTACAAAACACCCACGGCCAGCAAAACCTGAATGATTAATCCGACAATTACAGTACGCCAGGGAATATTCCGCCGGTCGGTACTGAGAAAAAAACCAAGCAATATCAGAACAACCATTCCGAGCAGCCCGCGGAGCAGGGTGACGATTGAAAACGGCGCCCGTCTCTCTTTTGAAAGAAGGAGGACAGCAGTATCGGAACTATTTTGCTGAGGGGTAACCTGTTCTGGTCCAGTCAAAACCTGTTCTTCTGAAGTTTGAACAGTGTCTTCGGGTTGCGCATTAGCCGGGCTGACAAATAAAATGCCGGTAAAAATTACCAGCAGGAATATAAAATGTTTCATTTATCCGTTTGTTATTTTTCCCTTTTTTTCATCTCGTCGCGGATGATCGACGCCTTTTCATAATCTTCATTTTGAATCGCCTCGCCCAGCATCTCTTTTAGTTCATTCAGAGAATATTGCGAGTAGGTCGAAGGTTCTGAAGGTCCTGAATGTTCAAAATCATCGTCATCAGCATAACTTCTCACCGGCGAATTCTCATCTTCTATTTCCAGCACAATCCCCGCCTTTTTCAGAATATCTTCCGAGGTATAAATGGGGCACCTGAAACGCAGGGCAAGTGCAACGGCATCCGAGGTTCGCGAATCGATTCTGACTTCTTTTCCATCCATTTCGCAAAGAAGTTCAGAATAAAAAATACCTTCTTCCAGTTTATAGATAGTAACTTCGAGTAAAACAATGTTAAAAGCCAGCGCCATGTTTTTGATCAGATCGTGGGTTAACGGGCGCGGAGGTTTCAGTCCTTCCAACTGAATCGCAATGGCCTGTGCCTCAACCGGGCCTATAATAATAGGAATCCTTCTGTCTCCGTTTTCTTCAGCCAACACCAGTGCGTAAGCTCCTGATTGTGTCTGGCTTACCGAAAGCCCTAAAATATTCAGTCGAATTTTGTGCATACTAAGTCAGGCCTGTTTTTTCCGTGAAAACAAATATAACAATCATTTTTAGTAATTGTCGAAATTAATATTTCCGAATTAAAAATTTACAAAATTAAGACGGTTTCAAAATAAAACTGCGAATATTTGCCAATCTTCTAAAAATAACTACTTTTGCAGTCCGAAAAAATTATCCGTTCAGGCTAAAAAAGAGGAAAAGAATGTCATTTTCCCGCCTGCCGGTGTAAATATAAAAACTGAAATTATGTACGCGATTGTTGAAATTGCTGGACAGCAATTCAAAGTTGAAAAAGACAAAAAACTTTTTGTACACCAGTTGGAAGCCAGCGAAGGCGACTCGGTTGATTTCGAAAAAGTTTTGCTTGTTGACAACGACGGCCAGGTTGCCGTGGGAACTCCAACCGTAAAAGGTGCAAAAGTAACAGCCAAAGTGCTGGAACACGTGAGAGGTGAAAAAGTGTTGGTCTTCAAAAAGAAAAGAAGAAAAACCTATCAGAAAATGAACGGTCACCGTCAGTATTTTACAAAAATTCAGGTGGAAACCATTGTTGGATAACCTTAAAAAAATTTACCATGGCTCATAAGAAAGGTGTAGGTAGTTCGAAAAACGGACGCGAATCGGAAAGTAAACGACTTGGCG
>CAYWBV010000147.1:0-9506 GCA_964455785.1 uncultured Maribellus sp. | reverse complement strand
GAAGGAAACTTTATGCTTTATCATGCCAGGGGAAGCGATGCTTCCCGCAGCGATTTCCAGCCCATCGACGAAAAAATGGAACCGGGAAAAAATATTTATCTGACACCGGCCGGCGGGCGTTCATCTGACAGAACTGCATTCCCCTTTTTTAATATTGAAATGCCCGGCGGGCAGGGGATGGTTGTTGCCGTTGGCTGGACCGGGAAATGGTTTGCCGATATCGTCCAGGATGGGCCAAAATCAGTAACATTAAAATCGGGGATGGAAAGGATGCAGTTAAACCTTTGGCCGAATGAGGAGATCCGCACCCCGAAAATTTGCCTGCTGTTTTGGGAAGGCGATGACCGGATGGTTGGCCATAACCAGTTCCGGCAATTTGTTTTGGCGCACCATTCCCGCAAAATCAACGGTCAGCTTGCCAAATACCCGTTATCAGGAAGTTTTGATTACGGCGACCCTGCCCCCTGTGGCGAATATGAATGCCTGACCGAAGAATTTGCGGTGGCATTGGTAAAACGGTACCGCCAGTTTCAAGTTCTGCCCGAACTTTTCTGGCTCGATGCCGGGTGGTACACCGGTTGCGGAATCAACAAGGAAAAGGGTAGTTGGTGGCAGAATGTGGGGAACTGGACAGTGGATGAGGAACGTTTTCCTGACGGTTTGAAGCCGGTTGCCGATGCCGTTCACGAAACCGGCGCCAAATTTATGGTTTGGTTCGAACCCGAACGCGTACAATCGGGAACGCAACTCGATAAAGAACATCCGGATTGGCTGATGAAACTCCCCGGCAGCGATAACCGGCTGCTTGACCTCGGAAACCTGGAAGCCCGTAACTGGCTGATAAATTATATCTCCGCATTTCTGAAAAAGGAAGGAATCGATTACTACCGGCAGGATTTCAACTTCGACCCAATGCCGTATTGGATTGCCAGCGATAAACCGGGCAGGATTGGAATTTCCGAAATCCGCCACATTGAAGGTTTATATGCTTTCTGGGACAGTCTGCTGGTGCGGTTCCCGAATTTGCTGATCGATAACTGTGCCAGCGGAGGCCGCCGCATCGATCTCGAAACAACCTCGCGAAGCGCACCGCTCTGGCGCACTGATTATCAGTATGGCGAACCCAACGGCTACCAGTGCCACACCATGTCGCTGAATTATTACCTGCCCATACACGGTACCGCAATTTACAAAACCGATAATTACACTTTTCGTTCGGGATTAGGAGCAACAGCCGTATCAAACTGGGAGATCACCGGAAAAAATTCGGAATCCATCCCTGCCATTCAGCAAAAAATTTCCGAATTTAAACGGCTTCGGCCATACTTCTACGGCGATTATTATCCGCTGACTCCCGTAAAAACCGGTGATGGCGACTGGATGGCTTACCAGCTTAACCGCCCGTCGGATAATGATGGGATTATTTTGGCTTTCCGGCGTGCTGAATGTGGAAGCGAATCCATCAACGTAAAATTGAAAGGGATTGACCAAAATGCTGTTTATGAGCTCTATTTCGAAGATTTTGGTTTGCGGATGGACAAACCGGGGTGTGAACTGTGTGAGGGAATGAAACTTTCCATTCCATTGAAACCGGCATCGTTGCTGGTAAGTTACCGGAAGAAACAATAAATAGATATCAATATGAAAAACATGAATGGTTTTATCAAAGCCGGCTTAACCGGAATTTTTGTTTTCCTTTTTGGCACCTCTACATTACTGGCACAACCCGATACCTTATCGTTTCTGCATATTTCCGATATCCACCTGATTTTCGATCTGGAAAAGTTTCAACCCAATTTTGCTGAAACCCGGAAACATTATGCAAACGGAGTGGAACCGTTTAAAAGTTTTCTCAAAAAGGTACCTGCTCAGGTCGGCGCTGAATTTGTCGTTGTGACCGGCGATCTGGTCGATTTTTCGGAAGGACAGACAACAGACGGAGAAATGTCGGGCTGGCTGATAGACCAGTTTTCGAAGCTGGTGAAAAAACAAAAAAGACAGTTGTTCTACACCCTTGGAAACCACGATATTGCCGCTTATTCCTGGGGTGACAGTTCACGTGTTTCATCGCAGGAGAATGCTGGAAAATCAAGGGCCCACTGGACACGAAGCGTCAACTGTTTCAGCGAAGGAACCTATTACAGCCGGACTATGAACGTTGGCAAAACAACCTATCGGATGATTTTTCTCGATAACAGCTATAATACGGTTGCCAAAAATGAACCGGTTTCGGTTCCGTACATTTCGCGTGAGCAGCAGCAGTGGCTCGAAGCCCGGTTTGCCGATTCGCCCAACGATGTAGAAATTGTACTGATGCACATCCCGATGAATCCCGGAATGGCTGGTTTTGGCGAAAAGAATAGCATCTATTCGGTGGGTTCCCGGCAACCCTCGCTGAGGTTGTTTTTAGTGGGGCACAACCACCGGAATGAAATGAAAGAATTTCAAAATGCAGAATGTCATTTTTACCAGGTACAAACCGGTGCTTTTGCCCAGAATCCTGAAAACTGGAGGCTCATCCGGCTAACTGAAAACAACATCCTGGTTTCATCGCCGGGAAATACAGAAAACGAACTGAACATTTCTGTAAAATAGAATAAATAATTATGGCGGTAAAATTCAGCCGGAGGATGTTTATGACCACTGCCTTATCGGGTGTGGGCGGGGTTGTACTGGGCGGACCTTTCGGTACACTGGTGCAAATGGAAAACTCGGTTGAAAAATCCGGTGAAACTGCATCAAAAAAGTTGTATGCCACCACCGATATTGTTGATAATATTATTATTAACCACAGGGGCAGTCGCTATGGGACACCTGTTCCGAGAAACGATGATTATTATAAAAATAACCGGTGTTTTATGAACCGGCAGCAACTGGATGAATTGCACCGGTTTCTTGCTTCGATGGGAGTTACACGCCACCAGTGGATTGTCGATACCATCTGGTCGATTTACGACAGCTATCCGCATGGATTTGACCTGTTGCTGGAAGCGGCAAAATCGGCTCACAAATTTGGGATTGAATTTTATGCCGAAATAAAACCTTTCGAAGGCGGAGCTTTTGGTGTTTTGTTGCCTTCAACCATGCCTTGTCCCACCGGTACCGGGGCTTACCGGGATTTAAGAGGGATTTTCCCGAATATGCGCCGGTTTGAAGCGCAAAATCCGACGTTGTGCCTGGAACGTAAGCCGGGCACTTTTGAATGCAGCGAGCCGGTTTCAACCATCCGGCTGATTAAACTTGATGACCGGCCGACCCGTGTAAAAGCCGAACATTTATCCATTTACTCCAGCGCAACCAATAACCATTTCGAACCTTACCGCGGCCCGGTTGCATTCAGGGAAACGGTGGGAAAGAGGTTCCGTTTTCCATACTGGAAACGTTGCCGCGTTCTTCATTTTGATAATCTGAAATTCCCGAAAGGGCACAAGTATTTTCTTGTTAAATGTTCTTTAACCGACCAAAATGGAGATTTCAGCAACGAAAAAGGGAATATTATTGAATTAGCTGGAATTAGTGGAACCCAACTGCCTCACACATTAAGTACCGGGCCGGTCAGTTTCGAAAACCACGAAGATTTTTATACATCGGAAATAAACAGGGTAATCATTCCTTATTTGCAATCGCCTGAAGTAAAAGCCGAAATGAACGACCGTAAAAAGATGGAAGAACATTATCGTGATTACTATGCTTTTGGCGATTACAGTACAAAAGATATGATCACACTCGATAAAGAGGGTTATTTGGCCGCAGCCTGTGGAAAACCGAAGTATTTGGCCGGTCAGTTGCACCCTGTTTATCCGGAAGTGAGGCAATACTGGCTTGAAATGATTCAGTATTGTCTCGACCGCGAAGTTGATGGAATCAACATCAGGACAGCAAACCATACCCAATCGCCCGAACCCTGGGATTACGGATTTAACGAACCGGTTATGACAGAAGCTCAGCAAAAATCGGATTTTGTAACCATAAGCCGTATCAATGGCAACTACTATACCCGGTTTTTGCGGGAAGCACGTCAACTGGTTAAAAGCCATCAGAAATCTCTTACCATCCATCTCGAAACAGAATTAATCATCTCCGACGACCGGGGCAAAGTAAGTTCGCTACCCTGGAATTTTGAGTGGCAATGGCCAGTTTGGGTGAACGAAATAGCCGACGAACTGGAAATCAGGGGAAGTTATGGATTCAGGCCCTGGAATTTTACCAAAGCCATTGATATTTATGGCACAGCAGCCAAAGCTGCCGGCAAGCCAATCGTTTTGCAGGGCGATTTCCACGGAATGAGTTTTGACGGACCATTTGACAGTGTCGAAGAAGAACTGAAAATTGTAAACAGCAGTTCATTACTGGATGGTTATGTTTTTTATGAAACAGCCAATATCACACGGGTAAACGATGAAGGGGTACTGGAAGGAAGCCCGGAAGCCGCAGAATTATTGAAACAATATTCATCAGTTAAAAAGTAAAATTAAAATGAGGCTATTATTCATATTTTTTATTTTATGGGTAACACAACCAGTTTTTTCGCAAAGTGAAATGACCGGGAAAGAGGCGGTGCTTTCCCAAGGTGTGAATGAACTGATGAAAAAATTGCTTGACAACTTTAATCAACAACTTATAGAAATTGGGTATCAGAGATAATATAAATTGTCATGAGATTAGTAAAGAAGAATAAGCACATTTTAAGTTTATTAATATCAGGAATCTTAGCCTTTTTATGCTGCTCAGCTTTCCTGAACGGAGATATTGTTGAAAATGATTTAGATATTCGTCCGTTTGGCGCGTTATGTTATTGGTCAGAACAAACAGGAGTTTTGGGAAAGTCCCTTGAAAAAGGAAACCTGATTAAAGTCCCTCAAACTGCACCATCTGAATGGAACCTGGGTGTTTGGTGGAACGAAGAACGCGATATTAACAAAATCGAAATTGACTATGAAGGCACAATTCCTGAATCTTTAGCAAAAGAAACAAAAGTCCAGTACTGGTTTAAAACCTGGCCACGGGAGCTCACGGAAGAGCATGTTACCGATGACTTCCTGGATGATCCATGGCAGGGCGAGTGGCTGACAGCAGAAACAAATTGCCAAATAAAAGGCAACAACGTAGTATATTCATTTAAACCAATTACTGAGAAGGAGAATAAACTTGCTGTTAATCTGCCAAAACCTGTCGACTACAGAAGGACGCTTAAATTCAGGTTACTCTATAACAGCAATCCCCCTGAGGTTAAATCGCTACGGGTATTTACACCCATAAGAAGTAAAAAATTGACGGTTCGGATTGAACTTGGTTGCGATAAACCGGTAACTAAAGCAGTAGAAGGCAAGCTTGAAATTTTCAATGGAAAAATTGAAAAGGTATCGGGATGGAAATGGAACGGGGCCGATAAAATGACAGGGAAAGATGGATGGAAGTTCCAACTCAAAAATCAACCAAAAGGAATTTTAGCCAACCTGGTTGTTGCCGAACCAGCATTAGGCGGTTCTACAGATATGACCATTGTTACTGTCCGTTCCTCTGAAGGTAATTTTTCATTCTTAACCGATGATTTGAAGAATGGGCCGGTTTATATTCCTGCTTATTCAGCATACATTACACTTGCTTCAGATACTACAAAATTTTCAGAAGAAAACATCAAAAAAGGTCAGACTGTACGCGAAAAGCTAAGAGTTGAGCCGGAACAAACTTACGACCGGGCTTGCCGTGAGATACCAACTTTAAGTGTAATGCAACGAGAACAGGGCGGGGTGCTTTATTTGCCTTTGGCCGCAGATGCAAGTTGGCAGAAATTTGGATTTGACTGGGGCGGCAACTTCTACATGGATAAATATCTGACAAGAGCGAAAGGCCGGGAATTGGAACGCTGCCTCTGGGAAGGTAATAAGTTTAGCTGGTCAATGGGGACAGGCCAGGAACCGGTTTATGTTCGTGACGACAAGGTTTCGCACATGTCTGTTTTGAACGACTATTTACCTGTGCCTGAAGTTACCTGGGCACAGGACGGTTTATTATACCGCGAGGAAGCTTTTGTAACCTTACTCGAAGGTCCCTTGTCACCATCCGATCCACAACGAAACGAGCAAACTCCTGCTATTTTGATGGTTAAACTTGATGTTTCAAACCCTTCCAACACAGAAAAGACAACCCACGTTTGGCTAAAAGGAAAACCTATTGACAAGCCTTTGCTGGATGATTTATTTATCATGGATGAAAAAGACGGGAAAGCCTATATTCGTGCTGCGATAAAACTTCCGGAGGGCATTTCGCCTTCTTCAGCAAAAACAGCTGACGATGCGGTGCATATGTCTTTTACCGTTCCGGCTAATCAAGCAAAAACCCTTTATCTGTCTGTTCCATTTGTCGGTGACTTAACCGCAAACAGTAAACAGAAAATAACATCTCTCAATTATAATCAGGAGCGGCAGCGCGTTGTATCCTATTGGCGTGACGTTGTAAATGGATGTGTCCCTTTTAATGTGCCTGAACGGAAATTTAACGAAATGGAGCAATCGGCCATTACGCACATCCGCATGAGCGCAACCAAAGACCCCAAAAGTGGTTTGTATATGGTTTTTGCTTCAGCTTTTAAACATCCTGTATTTGCCAATGAAGCAGCATTCCAAATCGTTTATCTCGATAAAATCGGCGACCACCAGACAGCCGCCAGTTATTTGGAAACTTTTCTTAAACTTCAGGGCAGAGTCCCCATGCCAGGGACCTTTACCGGTGACCAAAGCGGCGTTTTGAACGGGGCAAAAATCGATGAAGAATATGATTATTCAAGTTCAGCCTACAATATGCACCATGGAACAGTCCTCTGGGCTTTGGGGGAACACTACCTGATGTCGCAGGATTCCGGATGGTTGAAACATGCTGCACCCAATATGGTTAAAGCTGCCGACTGGATCATCAATCAACGAAACCAGACAAAACTAATGAATAAAGACGGGATTCCTGTCCTTCATTACGGAATGCTTCCTGCCGGGCATCTGGAAGATAATTTTGATTGGGGATTTTGGTATGCTGTAAATGCCTACTCCTATTTGGGTCTGAAAACAACTGCCGAAGCCTTTGTAAAAGCAAATTTACCGGAGGCAGCCCGTTTGGAAAAAGAAGCAAATGATTATTTAAATGACATAAGAAACTCGGTTAAACGGGCGAGTGAATTATCGCCGGTGGTACGTTTGAAGAATAATACCTATGTCCCTTTTATCCCGTCGAATGTTTACCAGCGGTTCCGCTATTTCGGGCCCATGCAGTCAGGTTTTTATTCCAGATATGGAAAAAACTCACTGATTACCTATCGCCTCTCAGCAACCAGAGAAGCTTTATATGGCCCGATGATTTTGATCACAACCGGCATTGTTAGTCCCTTTGAACCTCTCGCCGAAGCCATTTTAGATGACTGGGAAGACAACATCACACTGACCAGTTCGCTGGGGCAGCATATCCACGGGGTCGTCGACGATGAATACTGGTTCAGCAGGGGAGGCATGGTTTTTCAGGCAAATCTTCAGAACCCGATACAACCATATATTTTGCGGAATGAAATCCCGGCAGCAATCAGGGGCATCTATAACGCAATGGTTTCCTGTTTGTACCGGGATGTGAATCTCTTTACAGAAGAATACCGTCGCTGGGGCGTTGGCAGCGGACGTTTGTATAAAGTTCCTGATGAAGCCCGTTTTCTGAACAGGGTATGCGACCTGTTGGCAATCGAGTCGGGCGAAGAGCTTTGGCTTGCCCCCGGCACTCCCAGGTATTGGCTTGAACCGGGGAAAGTTATTTGTTTGTACAATTTAGCCACAGGTTTTGGCAATGTTTCATTTGAAATGAAAAGTGGCAAAAGACCAGACACTATTGAGGCAAGTATAAATCTTCCGTCAGGTATTCCGTCAGGAAAAGTCAAAATATTTATCCGCGCACCATTCTGGAAACCAATGAAATCTGTATTGGTAAACGGAGAGGAGTGGAAGAAATGGGACAACGCTGATGAATCAGTCAGTTTACCCACTCACGTAAGAACAATCGATCTAGTGGTATTTTATGAGTAAAAATTTGAATTATGCGACCAAAAAATCCACAACAATGAAATGGAGATGAGAACATAGCTGACACAAACCAGAAATGTATAAATGGTTATTCCCTGCCTGCCGGCAGCTAATTATCTCGTTGGTTTAATCCCGGTAAAACGGGTATGGTTCGGCATTAAACAGTGAGTAAAATTGATAATAAACGGGTATTATATAGAAAGTTTGATTTAATACGGAATTAGAAGAGAACTTTTTTGGAAATTGATAAAGATGAAAAGAAGACATTTCTTACAGTCGTTGGCATTAGCCGGAGGAGCATTGTATGCGCAAAATATTATTGCGGCCTGTGCTTTTAATAATAAAACAAATATAAAAACCTATCACCTTTCGGTTAGCTCCGGCACCCTGGATGATAATCCTGATATTTTTGATTTGATTCTGAACAGTGAAATTACCGATGTCTGGCTTACCGGTTTTATCAATGGTTATTGGTATTATCCCGATGACCGGATTATATACTGGAGGGAACGTTTCCTGAAGAGAGGAATTTCTGCCCATATTATCCATGTACCGTTGGGCCATCCTTTCAGTTTGTCATCACTTCAAAGCTACGGCTCACTGGGCATCGATGGGGAAATACCCAACATCACGCCGAAACACTGGAAGAAAAAAACGAACATGGATGGGGTAATTTATTCCGGAGTTTCCATTCATCCGCCGACTATTGAGGAAAATACAAATGCTATTAAAAAGGCACAATCTTTAGGTTTTAAAAAGTTGTTTTTGGACGATGATTTCAGGCTTGGAAATTATCCAGGACAGATAGGCGGGTGTTTTTGCCCGGAACATAAACAGGAATTTCTGAACAAATACGGGTACAACGATATTTCGTGGAACGAACTTTTAGATGCCATTCACCGGCGCGACCATACCGAAATACTGCATTCGTGGGTAAACTATACCTGCGACGAACTGACTTTTGCCTTTAAAACCATGCAATCTTCTGTTCCTGAAGTTCAGCTTGGCATCATGGTGATGTATTTGGGAGCCGAAAAATCGGGAATACGATTAAGCGACTATAAAGGCTCCATGATGCGTGTGGGTGAATTGATGTTTGATGACAAGATGTTTGGGACGGTGAAAGGGAAAACCGATGAACTTTTCAGTTCGCTTTTTCACCGGCGTTATGTAGCCCCGGAACTTGCGTACAGTGAAACAACTGCTTATCCTCCTGAAAAGCTTTCTGCCAGAAATCTGGCAGCCAAGCTAAATGTTTCTTTACTAAGTGATGTGCGCAACACAATGTTCATGAGCGGATTAACACCGTATCCCGTCGAATATTGGTCGGTACTTGCGCCGGCCATGAAAAAGAATGCACAACTTCATGCAAAAATAGCCGGACAGGTTCCCCGCGGACCTTTGAAACATTACTGGGGCGAAGCCAGCCGCTATGTCGGAGATGATAATCCT
>CAYWBV010000146.1:0-9527 GCA_964455785.1 uncultured Maribellus sp. | reverse complement strand
CGACCCCGACCTTGGCAAGGTCGTGCTCTACCAACTGAGCTATTCCCGCATTTTTTGTAAAGAACGATTTTTTTAAGCGTTGCAAATATATGGCTATTTTTTTTTCTCACAAAATATTGAGGAAAAAACAAAATTTTATTTCAACCCCGTCAGTTTCTTGATTTCATTGAGCTTATTCAACGCTTCGATTGGCGTCAAATGGTTAATATCGAGGTGCGCAATTTCATCGCGGATTTGTTTCAGCACCGGATCATCCAACTGAAAAAAACTAAGTTGGATTCCCTCACGTTTTCCTCCAATTTCCTCCAGCGGTTTTGTCAGATGTTCCTTTTCCTTTCCTCCTTCAAGTTTTTTCAGAATTTGTTCTGCCCGCTTAATCACCGATTTGGGCATCCCGGTCATTCCTGCCACGTGGATACCAAAACTGTGGTTGCTGCCGCCGCGGACCAGTTTCCGAAGGAATATCACTTTGTTTCCTACTTCTTTGATGGAAACATTAAAGTTTTTTACGCGCGGAAAAGCGCTTTCCATTTCATTCAACTCGTGGTAATGGGTGGCAAAAAGCGTTTTTGCTTTTGCCCGCGGATGCTCGTGCAGATACTCCACAATCGACCAGGCGATGGAAATACCGTCGTAGGTAGAGGTTCCGCGACCCAGTTCGTCGAAAAGAATTAAACTACGGTCTGAAACATTATTTAAAATACTGGCGGCCTCGTTCATTTCGACCATAAATGTCGATTCGCCCAGCGAAATATTATCGGAAGCGCCAACCCGCGTAAAAATTTTATCGACTACACCAACCTTTGCCGACTCTGCCGGAACAAAACTTCCCATTTGCGCCAGCAAAACAATCAGCGCTGTTTGCCGCAGCAGCGCCGATTTACCGGCCATATTTGGCCCGGTGATGATGATGATTTGTTGTTCGTCCTGATCGAGAAAAACATCGTTGGTAATGTACGACTCGCCAATGGGAAGCTGGTGTTCGATAACCGGATGACGGCCATTTTTTATATCAATGATTGTAGTTTCATTTACTTCGGGCCTGAAATATTTATATCTCGTGGCGCAACTGGAAAAAGAGAGAAGGCAATCGAGCCGTGCCAGGAGAGTTGAATTCAATTGGATGGCCGAAATATATTCAGAAAGAGCGAAAATAAGTTCACCGAAAATTTGGGTCTCCAGTGACAGGATTTTTTCTTCGGCGCCCAGAATTTTTGTCTCGTATTCTTTTAATTCTTCGGTAATGTAACGCTCAGCGCCTACCAATGTCTGTTTTCTTATCCACTCCTCCGGAACTTTGTCTTTATGTGTATTCCGCACTTCGATGTAGTAACCGAAAACATTATTAAAACTGATCTTTAACGAAGGAATCCCATGTTTTTCACTTTCACGCTGCTGAATTTTGGCCAGAAAATCTTTCCCCGAATAAGCAATTTCACGCAATTCATCCAACTCCTGCGAAACTCCTTTGGCAATCACCCTGCCTTTGTTTATCGCGGTGGGAGGGTCGGCAATAATTTCAGTATGAATTTTCTCACGGATTAAATCGCAAGGGTTTAATTGCTCTGCGAACCGGTTTAATGTTTTATTTTCTGCTCCACCACAAATCTCCCTGATAGGAAGAATGGCGTTCAGGGCATTTTTTATCTGAACCATTTCGCGCGGATTAATACGCCCTACGGCCACTTTCGATATCAGACGTTCAAGGTCGCCAATCTGCCGAAGGTGTTCTTCGATATTTTCTTTTTTTTCAGGATTTTTCAGAAAAAACTCAACTGCGTCAAGACGTTCGTTTATGGGGCCGGTCTCTTTTAAAGGAAGTGCCATCCAGCGTTTCAGCAACCTCGATCCCATGGGCGAAATGGTTTTGTCGATCACCTCGATCAACGATTTTCCACCTTCATGCAACGGGGAAAAAAGCTCCAGGTTACGAATGGTAAAACGGTCGAGCCACACGTAATGATCCTCTTCAATCCGGCTCAAACCCGTGATGTGTTTCAAATGGTTGTGTTGGGTTAAATCGAGATAATGTAAAACAGCCCCCGACGCAATGATGGCCAGCGTCATATTCTGAATACCATAACCTTTTAGCGAAGTGGTTTCAAAATGACGGATAAGGCGGTCGGTAGCGGCGTCGATGGTATAAACCCAGTCCTCAAGGTTGTAGGTATAAAATTTACTCCCGAAAATTTCCGAAAACTCCTGTCCCCGGCCGCGCTGGAACAAAACCTCCTTGGGCTGAAACGAATTTAACAGTTTGTCGATGTACTCATAATTTCCCTGCGCGGTTAAAAACTCGCCGGTCGAAATATCCAGAAAAGCCACACCAGCCATTTTTTTATCAAAATGTACCGAGGCCAGGAAATTATTTTCGCGGTTTTCAAGGATATTCTCATTGATGGAAACACCAGGCGTTACCAGTTCAGTTATCCCCCGCTTTACAATCGTTTTGGTTAGTTTCGGATCTTCCAGTTGCTCACAAATGGCCACCCGCTGACCTGCTCTGACCAGTTTGGGAAGATAGGTATCGAGCGCATGGTACGGAAACCCGGCCAATTCGACATAGCTGGCGGCTCCGTTGGCTCTGCGGGTGAGTGTAATCCCCAGTATCCCGGCTGTTTTTATGGCGTCGTCGCCAAACGTTTCGTAAAAATCGCCTACCCTGAAAAGCAGGATGGCATCCGGATGTTTTTCCTTGATGTCGTAGTATTGTTTCATCAAGGGCGTTTCCACATATTTCTTTTCGTTTGTCATAATACCCAACAAAGATAATTTTTTGACGGGTGAAGGAAAAATATTTGAAAGCCCGTGCCGTTAAAACTTATGAACCGGAAAAGATAATTTTTGCTAAACATGTGAGGGTGCTAATGGTTTCCGGGACAAATAAAAACCAGCAGAAATTAATGAAGATCCTTTATTTTAGAAAATTCATACTGATTCTTCGATTCATAACATCCTGACAAAATATAATTTATACAACCATAAATAACGATATTTAAATCTTTTTTTGATCTTTGCACTGAATTATTTAAAAATGGGAAGAAATGAGTTGTAGCGGATGTTCAATTAATAATTCGGGAAATGGCCAGTCGGTGGATGTTTTCGACTGGATAAACGATTTACCGGATACAACAGAACAATCAGATATAGTTGAAGTTAAGTTTAAATCAACACGAAGGGAGTTTTTTGCAAACAGTAACAGGCTGCCTTTAAAACGGGGTGACAGGATTGTGGTTGCCACTACTCCCGGGCACGATTTGGGTGAAGTTATGCTGACCGGTTATCTTGCCGAAAAGCAGTTTAACCGGAAAATTAAAAATCCGGAACGATACTCCCTGAACACCATTTACCGCAAAGCAACCTTAAACGATCTGGAGAAACTGCAGCAGGCAAGGGAAAGGGAAAAACCAACCATGATTAAAGCGCGGCAGATTGCGACCGGTTTGGGACTCGAAATGAAAATAGCCGACGTAGAATTCAGGGGCGACAACAACAAGGCCATATTTTACTACCTGGCCGAAGGGAGAGTCGATTTCAGGGAACTGATTAAAATTTATGCCCAGGAATTTCAAATTAAAATTGAAATGAAACAGATTGGCGCGCGCCAGGAAGCCGGGCTGGTTGGAGGCATTGGTTCATGCGGCAGGGAACTCTGTTGCTCGAGCTGGCGTACCGATTTTTCGACCATTTCAACGGATGCAGCTACAAAACAAGGGCTTTCTCCGGCAGCACAAAAAATGGCTGGTGCCTGTGGAAAACTAAAGTGTTGCCTGATGTATGAACTGGATGTTTATATGGAAGCACGCGATGAATTTCCCCGTGAATTGCTGGATCTGGAAACAGCTAAAGGAATAGCCAGAGCGTTTAAAACCGATTATCTGAAAAAGGAAATCTGGTACAGCATGAACACCGGAGTTCCCGGAAACTCGTTCAAACTTTCCCTCAAGGAAGTAAAAGATATTATTCAGAAAAACAAACGGGGGATAAAACCTGAAATCAAAGAAAATCCTTCACAAAAACAAGAGGAGGGCAAAATGGAAGTTGCTCTTCATGACCGGATTGACCGTTTCGATAAAAAACGGACGGAATTTAAAAGTAACCGAAAAAAAAGAAATCAGTTCAAGAAAAAGGTACTTCCGAAGTAGAATCCGGTTCCCGGTTAAAAAAAACAGGCAGGATTAACGAAAAAAAATTGGTCTCAGATTTCAATACTTTCAACGGTATTGATGATCTTTTCCTTTAATGTTTTTAGCGACAACGGTTTTGAAAGATAATCGTCGCAACCTGCTTCAAAGGCTTTTTCCTTGTCGCTTTGCATGGCGTAGGCTGTTTGTATAATTACAGGCAAACCCGGGAACTCTTTTTTAATGCGCCGGGTTGCCTCGTAACCGTCCATTTCGGGCATTTGAATGTCCATCAGCACCAAATCAGCGCGGTTATTCCTAAGGTATTCGATGCCTTTTTTTGCATTGTCAAAATTTACATGTTCATAGCCCAGCATTTCCATAACAATATTCAGGTATTCAACGCTGGCCTTATTATCCTCGAATGATACTATACGTTTTGTGGCCATTTCTTTTTGTTCTGTTAAAGTTTCAGTGTTAGTTTCGTTTTTTATACTATTTACAGGCAATGTTACATAAAATGCGGAACCTTTCCCCGTTTCCGATTCAACGCTAATTTTACCACTAAGCAGTTCAGTAATTCCGGCAACGATTGCCAGCCCAAGCCCCGATCCGTCAAATTTGCGTGAGTTTCCCTCTTCGGCCTGCCTGAATGGCTGAAAAATAATATCCCGTTTACTTTCTTCAATTCCAATCCCGGTGTCTTTCACATACAATACAAACATGTTGTTATCGGGACCGGAGCATCCCAATTCGATAACTCCTGATTCTGTAAATTTAAATGAATTATCGAGTAAATTTTTTAATATCTGGAAAATCCTGTTTTTGTCTGAATAAATTCGGGCGCACTCTTCATTTTCACAGAACCTGACTTTAAATTCAATGTTTGTCAGCCTGTTGGATTTTTGTGAACGATAAAGGATGTAAATCTCACGGAGCAGTTCATTTAAACTGAAATAATTGTATTCTATATTCAGTTGTTTCGACTGGATCATCGAAATATCGATAATATCATCGATTACAGCCATGAGTCTTTTCCCTGAATTTTCAATGATATTTCCGTAAAACCGCAGTTTGTCCTTATCGGCATCGCCTGAACAAATGATGTTTGAAAAGCCAAGTATTCCATTTAAAGGGGTACGGATTTCGTGGCTTAAATTTGCGAGGAACAATGTTTTTAAGCGGTCGCTTTCTTCCGCTTTTCCTTTGGCCACCTTCAAATCTTCAAGCATTTGTTTTTTCCCGGTGACATCCTCTTTCATCGCAACAAAGTAAATTATTTCGTTTTTGGTGTTAAAGATTGGAGTTATCACAGCGCTTTCCCAATACATCGAACCATCTTTCCGTTTGTTATAAAACTCACCTTGCCAGGTGAGGCCGGAGGAGATGGTTTTCCACAAGTTTTGATAAAATTCGGGACTGTGTCCTCCCGATTTTAACATACTTGCTTTATTTCCTATTACTTCGTCGCTCAAATATCCGGTAATCGACGAGAAGGCAGGATTTACATATTCAATTCCTCCTTCCGGATTGGCGATCACCACTCCAAGGGGACTCTGTTCAATGGTTTGCTGAAATAACCGTAGCTGCGATTCTCTTTCCCGGAGCTCGGTAATATCGCGTCCGATGCCAACCAGTCCGGCGATTTGGTTCTCCTCGTTTCTCATCGGAAATTTGGAAGTCAGGATCAACCGGTTTCTATCCGGCGAAGGGAGAACTTCTTCCCTATTGATTATCGTTTCTCCCTTTTCAATTACTTTTTTGTCATCATCGGTATAAATTTCCGCAACATCACGGGGAAAAAGTTCATAGTCGGTTTTCCCGATTATCTCAGCAACATCCTGTACCCCGCAATTAAATGCGTCGCCTTTGTTGGCAATCATTTTGCGAAAATGATTGTCTTTCATATAAATCGCATCGGGGATATTATCGATTATCGTTCGAAGGAGTTTGTTGGAGTTGCTAATTTCAACTTCCGCTTTTTTAGTTGAAGTAATATCCTGAACGGTTCCGCGTAAAAGAAAATTTTTACTCCCTGGTTTTTTCTCGGGTTGACAAATACATTTAATCCATTTCACCTGGTTGTGATGAAATTCAAGCCTGAGCTGAGTTTCAAAAGGGACACCTTCGCGGAACGCTTTATGAAAAGTTTTGACAAACATCTCGAAATATTCCCTGCCAAATATCTTTTTATATTCGCCCAAACTCAGCGGGCCTTTTTCGGGTTCTCTTTCAAAAATAGAAAAAAGGTGTTCTGACCAGGTAGTGTGGTCGGTATCAGGGTCGAATTTCCAGTTACCTACATTTGCGATACGCTGGGCAAGTTCCAAATCGGAAAGAATTTCTTCCAACGCACGTTGTGTCCGGGTTGTTTCTGTAACATCATGAAGAACCCCGAAAACCATTCGTTTATCTTCGCGAAACTCAGCAATGGAATGAACATGACGTATTTCGCCGGTTCCCGGGTGTTTTATCCTGAAGGTTACATTATATGGTTCTTTACGGGTTATTAAATCTTCCATGCTTTTGTCCAACATATCCCGATATTGCGGCAACGGGATTTTCTGAACCAATTCAAGAGGTGTTGCCAATTGCTCAAGTCCGTAAATTTTGTTGGCCCCTTTGGAACTAAACATAATTTTATCATCGATATTAAACTCCCAATAACCGAAATCGGCCAGCTTTTCTGCTCTTCCCAACCGCCTGGAATTGATCTTCAGCTCTTTTTCTACTCTTTTTTGTTCGGTAATGTCAAGATAGGTCGCAATAACCATGTTGTCTTCCAACAATACAGCTTTTGCCTTAAAATACTTTTTGTCCGCGCCTTCCCCGTTTTCAACGATAAACTCTACCTCCCTGCTTTGTTCAACAAGTTGCTGGCAGATACACTTTTCATTGACAAGACCACAAGCTGCATCTTTGTTAAAAAGTTTTCTGAAACAGACCAACTTTTCGCCTTTTGCATCGCACGTTTGATCGTTGGTACGAATTATCTCTTTCGTACTTAACCGTATAATATAATAATTATACGGAAGCGCTTTTTCTATATCCTCAAACATTGGTTTTTGCATGCTCGCCCACCTTTGGGATCAGTATTTAATCTTTATAATAAAAAATCTATTTTGTTTTTACAACAAAATTTATAAAGTGAATAACCTAATCCCTGATTAGTTGTAACTTTTACAAAATATTGTTAAATGCGTCCATATCCACAAAAAATCGGATGAAAGTAATTTTTCTTTCCAATTCTGACAAATTTTTTAGAGGAATTCTATTTCATTCTAAAAAACGCCGGTAATCCTATCCCGATTACTTTTTATAAATTATAGTCATCCCGTCGCGAAGAGGAAGGATTACCTGTTCAACGCGGGTATCGTTTTTAATCCACGTATTGAACTTTATAATTCCCTGGGTTTGTTCGTCTCCACGGACGGGCTTTTCAACAACTTTACCACTCCACAAGGTGTTGTCGGCAATAATAAAACCCCCGTTTTTTACCTTGGGAAATATGGCCTGAAAATAAGCGACATATTCTCGTTTGTCGGCATCTATAAACACCAAATCAAATGGTTCTTCGAGCATCGGGATGATTTCGAGTGCCGAACCTGTTTTCTGAATGATTTTATCGGTTAACCCGGCTTTGGCAAAAAATCTCCTGGTCATCTCTTCCAACTCATCGTCTATTTCGATGGTAATCAATTTTCCGCCGGGCTGGAGACCGCGGGCAAGACAAATTGCAGAATACCCGGTAAATGTTCCAAGCTCAAGTATCCGGTGCGGGCGAATCATCTTCGACAGCATGGTAAGAACCTGTCCCTGCAAATGACCGGAAATCATACGTGCACCCATAACTTTCAGATGGGTTTCGCGGTCGAGTTCGCGCAATACCTCATCTTCTTCTGTCGTGTGAAATGTAATATAATTTTCTATTTCATTTTGCATTTCCATGTTACAGATAGACCAGCTTACTCAATTGATTTTCATCCAAAACCATATTGGATACTTCCAGTAAATCTTCGGCAGTAATCGCATTTATTTTATCAAAAACAACCTTCAGCGGATCTACCTTGTCGTACAGCAAATAACTTTTCCCAATGGTCAGCATCAAATCTTCGTGGCTTTCCGTTGAAACGGCAATTTGGCCGATTAACTGTTTTTTTGCCTTGCTAAGCTGAACCGAACCCAGCTTTTTATCACGCAGTAATTTAAATTCTTTCATTACCAGTGCAACCGCTTTTTCAAAATTCTCCCGGTCGGTTCCAAAATATACATTAAACAGGCCGGTGTCGGTATATGCAGTATAATTCGATTCAATATTGTAGGCCATTCCCCGGCGTTCGCGTAAAGCAAGGTTCAACCTCGAATTCATAGCCTGCCCGCCAATCAGGTTATTCAGCAACACCATCACAATCCGCTGCGGATGTACCACGTCGAATGATACATTTCCCAAAACGCAATGTGTTTGAAAGGTATCCTTTTCAACCTGCCGGTTTCCCGGAATGTAATTTTCAAACTTGTGCCTTCCGTTGGTGCGATAGTTCGCCTTGGCGTTTCCAAACCAGGTCTCAATGTATTTTACCAGTTCCGAAAAATCAATCCTGCCCACCGAACTTACTACCATCTCGTTGGTATGATAATTTTTTTCGATAAACTGTATGATGGAATCACGACTGAACTTTCCAATATTTCCGGTGGTACCGAGAATATTTCGCGCAATGGGATGCCCGTCGAAAACCAACTCCTCAAATTCATCAAAAATCAGTTCAGAGGGTGAATCTTTATACGAATTGATTTCCTCTGCAATCACTTCTTTTTCGCGGTTGATTTCTTTTTCAGGATAAACACTGTTAAAAAGAATATCGCTAAGAAGTTCGGCAGCCCGCTCGTAATATTCCGATAAAAAAGTGGAATATAAGGTAGTTTCCTCCTTGGTTGTGTAGGCATTCAACTCACCGCCCACGTCTTCGATGCGGCTAAGCACATGAAACGCCTTACGTTTTTTTGTTCCTTTAAAAACCGAGTGTTCGATAAAGTGGGCCAGTCCGTGCTCATCTTCTGTCTCGTCGCGCGAACCGGTGTTTATTAAAACGCCAAGGTGGGCCACCGGTGACTCTACCTGGCGGTGAATCAGCCGAATGCCGTTATTTAATCTATATGTCAGAAAATCAGAATCAACCATCGATGAATAAATCAGCCTGCAAAAGTATAAAAAGAAAGTGGAACGCAAGCAGGCGCAACAAGATTGATTTTTTACTGCCAATTTGGATTTGGGAAAAAATTTCTTTGCGGTTTTGAAAAATTGTTTATTTTTGTCGCACCAAAATAAAGGGGTGCCATAGCTCAGCAGGTAGAGCAACGGACTGAAAATCCGTGTGTCCTTGGTTCGATTCCGAGTGGCACCAC
>CAYWBV010000145.1:6271-9559 GCA_964455785.1 uncultured Maribellus sp. | reverse complement strand
TGGTGGGTACTTCACCATCTATTTTCGAATACTTCACCATCTGTCCTCAAATACTTCCTTATCTATGTTATCGGTACTGGCTAACGGATATAGTATATACTGGCTAATGGATATAGTATGTACTGGCTAATGGATATAGTATGTACTGGCTAACGGATGCAACGGGTACTTACTCATCTGTTTTTAAATACTTCCCCGTCGCGGAATGACGGTCTTTTGAATGAGGTTGTTCTTTGGGTTAATTGGCTTTTCTGCATTCTGCCATACTGTCGTCCCGCCGGGACTTGGTTGTTGTTGTCACTCCCTCGTCTTCCATACTGCCGCCTCCGCGAGGTTTTGATTGTTTTTTAAAAGTTCCGTAGGAACGGCAGTATGGTAGATAAATGATACCCACATAACACCCGAAGCTCCGTAGGAGCGACACAAAGCTGCATTTAGGTAACCTGCCTGTTCATCTGGGTAGGCCCGCCTGAATGAAGCAGTCGGGCAGGCGTATCGAAATACTAAAATATCATGTAAGTGTGCAATTTGTCATACACCCTTGTCCATTTTCGTAAAAACCTGTTCAACGGCAAGTTTGTATTTTATACTTTAAACCTGAAACTGAGGGTAACTTCTGCCGATTTCTTTATTCCGCGCAAGCACCTGTTCTATTTTTGATAAAAGTTCGTTGGGTTTTATAGGTTTTGGGATGTAGTCGTCGCATCCGGTACTGATCGTTTTCTCTTTGTCGCCGGCCACGGCATACGCTGTCTGGGCAATAATCGGAAGTGAAGGGTTCAGTTTTTTTATTTTTTTTGTGGCTTCGTACCCGTCCATAACCGGCATGTTCATGTCCATCAGAAGTAAACTTATGTTTCGGTTTTCAGCACAGAAAGCAAGGGCTTCCTCTCCGTTTTTCGCCCAGAGATAGTTGAACCCCGATTTTTTCAACACGGTTTTGATGTATTCAAAACTTGTAACGTCGTCTTCCACAATCAGAATCAGCTTTTTGTTATCGGCGTACAGTTTTTCTTCATTGTTGGATTTATTCGGACCGCTATCGTTGGTTGGTTCCACCGGAATGGTGAAATAGAATGAACTTCCCCGGTTTTGTTCCGATTCAACCCAGATTCTCCCCCCAAGCAGTTCTGTCAGCCTTTTGGCCACCGATAATCCAATGCCGGTTCCTCCGTATTTACGGGTATTACAATCTTCTGCCTGTCTGAAGATGTCGAAAATAAGTTCCTGTTTGTCTTTGGCAATTCCAATCCCGGTATCTTTTACAAAAAACTGAAGAAAGGATGAACCATTTTCCGACACCGGTTCACAACCATAATGGACAAAACCTTCGCATGTAAATTTTAGTGCGTTTTTAAGAAGGTTGATCAGGATCTGTTTTAGTTTGTTTGCATCCGTTTTTATGATTTGATCCAGAATTTTATCGGCGACAATTAACTTCAGTTCGACGTTATTATCAGTAAAAGTTTGTTTGCTCGAAATAACATTATAAACGTCATGAAATATCAGTTTGAGGGGAACCGGTTCTTTTTTAATTTTTGTTTCACCTGTTTCAATCAGTGTGATATCAAAAAGGTCGTTTACGATACTGAGCAGGTGGTTGCCGCTGGAATTGATGATTTTGCCGAATCTTTCCACGTCAGACGGATTGAGGTCTTTCTCCAGAAACTCGGAGAATCCGATGATGGCATTTAACGGAGTACGTAACTCATGCGACATGGTGGCAAGGAACGAAGATTTCAGCCGGTCTGATTCTGTTGCTTTTTCGAGCGCTGTTTTTAATTCGGTTTCTGTTTTCTTCCGGTGAATCGATAAACTTATCTGCCCCGAGACGAATTCGAGCATTTTCATATCGGCCTCGTTAAACGCATCTGCATTTTTGTAGCTCTGCACAGCTAGAACACCGGTAACTTCTCCTTCCACTTTCAGGGGAACGCCGAGCCATATTTTCGATAGTGTGCCGAAACGTTCCAGTTTTCCCTCTTCTACGAGTTTTCGTTTGGTGTCGATGTTGGCCAGAAGCGGCTTTTTGGTGTCGAGCACATACTGCGTTAAACTTTTTCCTTTGGGCATGTAGGTTTGATGGTCGTATTCGTCGGCAAAATAGGGGAGCGAGATGGTATCTGTTTTTGTATCGTAAAGGGCTACAAAAAAGTTGGTGGTATCGATAATCTTTCCTAATTCCCCGCGGATTTGTCCTATCAGGATTTCCAGGTTTTCAGTAACAAGCACCGCGTTCGAAATGTTGTAAATTACTTTCTGGATCAACTCGGCCCGTTTTCTTTCGGTGATGTCTTCGATTAAAGCAGTTTGAAAAAGTGGTTTTCCAAAATTGTCGTGAATGAGTTGCGAGCGGATTAATACATAGATGATACTTCCGTTTTTGTGGATGTACCTTTTTTCCAGTTCGAAATAGTTTATTTTTCCATGAATAAGGTCGTCAAACTTTTTCCTGTTTTTTTCAGCATCATCGGGGTGGGCGAACTGGTTAAAATGTTTGTTTATCATTTCGTCCCGGGAGTAGCCAATAATTTTGCATAGCGCCGGATTCACGTCGATATAATGTCCTTCCAAATCGGTGGTACTTACACCTACCGGCGAATTATTGATAATTAACCTCAGCTTTTGTTCTTTTTCTTTGAGTATATTCTCCGATGTTTTTCTTTCGGAAATATCAACAATAATACCGCGGAGGCCCATCGGGACGCCGTTTCTTTTTACCACTCCGGAATAAACCAACATTGGAAATTTGCTTCCGTCTTTTCGCAATGCCATGTATTCGGGGTTCCCGGTAATAGTATCATCCCCGATTTTTTGCAGGATACTTTTTGCCCTTTCCCGGTCTTCAGGAGCAACTCCGCGAAGAATATTCAGGCCTGCTTCAAATTCTTTTCTGGAATACCCAAACTTTTCCAACCCCTGTTGATTGATAAATGTGAGTTTTCCTTCGAGGTCGGTTTCATAAACGATTTGCGGTAAAAGATTGGCAAAGTCTTTAAACCGCTGTTCACTCTCTTTTAATGCTTCGTCGGCAAGGACCTGTTTGGTATAATCTGAGATAAATCCTTCCAAAGCAACGATTTCGTTTTTATCTTCCGAAAAAATGCCCACTCCTTTTTCAACAACGTAACGAATTTCTCCCGACGCAGTTTTTATCCGGTAATTGATTTCAAAACTTTCCTCTCTTTTCAGGGCCGATTTTATTTCGCTGTAAACTCTTATCCGATCTTCGGGAACAATAATATCGTTAAACGACAGACGTTTATTGTCCACAATATCGTCGCACAA
>CAYWBV010000145.1:2566-6171 GCA_964455785.1 uncultured Maribellus sp. | reverse complement strand
AGCGGGAATTGAACAGAACCTTTGGCCCATCTGTATTCCGACAAATCTTTTCTGAACGCTTCAATGCCTGAAGGAGCGGGATAAAAACCAATATGTTGTTTGTAAGCTGCAAAATGTACCAGGTTTCCGTTGAATTGAAATGTAGGCATTTTATAGTTTATGGTTTCTATTGCTTCGGGTGCAGCGTTTTTTATTGTCAGCCGGATTTGTTCCAGAAGTCCCTGAATATCTTTTGGAAAGGAAATTATGTAATCGTCAATAGTGATAAACGAATTTTCCATCTGTTTAATTTTTGTCGGATATTTTATTCCCGTAGTCTATTTTAGCTTAATGACAAACATAATTATAACTTTTTAAGCTATTAAAAAATTGCTTCCCATTGCTTCTCTTTTTAATCCCTAAAATCAGATTTTTTAATCTCTCTTTCAATACAAAATTATTGCCGGCAATTACGGTTATATAAAACCCTAATTTCCATGGCAGTACATTGAATTAGTATCAATGTCGGGAGAAACAAATTGCCATTCATTTTTGGAAATTTGTTTTTTCCCGTTTAAAAACTAATAAAAGTAATACTACCTTGTGAAAATCTAACCATGTTGAGTGCTGAAATAAAAAGGAAAAAATTACTGATTTTTGATCAGGTGTTTTCTGACTGCCTGTCGGAAAATCTAAACCCGGGGCTTTACATCTGATCTCAGATGGATTTTTTATACACATTATGGGTAACCAGCATTTTATATTGGGTAGCTAAAATTATTGAAACCTGTTCTTATTCAGTAAAAAATGTGTTATTGAAACAAAGTATTATGTTTTATGAACTAAATGAGGCCGCCTACTGTTGCCTTTGTATGTTGATTTTATTATTTTTATACGGCTTTATTGTCGGCTACTTTATTAACAAATACAGGGAATGACGGACGGTTTTAGAGAAAATGGGAAATTGGCCAACATTAATCAAACTTAATAGGTTTTTATGGCGAAAATACTGGCAATTGATGACAGTGTAATCAACCTGGAGCTTTTGTTCCAAATAATTAAGTTACACTATCCTGAATTTCAGTTTCTGCAGGCTACTTCAGGGCAAACAGGAATAGAAATGGCTATTAGCGAACAGCCGGAAATTATACTGCTCGATATTATTATGCCGAACCTTAACGGATACGAAGTATGCCAGTATTTGAAAAACGAAAAGGCAACACAGCATATTCCTGTTATTATGATTTCGGCTCTCGGACAAAATTCTGAGGAGCGGACCCGGGGATTGAATGCCGGTGCTGATGCATTTATTTCAAAGCCATTTAGCCAAAATGAATTAAGGGCCCAGATTAATGTTGCCTTGCGTATCAAAAAAGTGGAAGATTTACTCAGGCGAAGAAATGAGAGTCTGGAGCTTTTTATTAAAGACCAGACCAATACATATTTGCAAAACGAGGAAAGATATCTCCAAATCTCTGCCCATGCGTTGGAATTTTACTGGGAAATCGATACCAATGGAACTTTTACCTACATCAGCCCTGTAATTGAGAAGATACTGCATTTAAATCCGGTTGAAATTGTTGGGGTAAGAAACTTTAAGGAATTTTTTCAATTGGATCAACCCAAAGCTAAAAGAAGTAAAATTGAGGCCAGTTTTATTGACCGGACCAGTTTTAACGATTGCGAGATTGTTCTAAATTTGAACAGTAAAGAAAATGTCTGGTTTTCGGTCAGTGGGTTTTCTGTTTTCGATGGGGAAGGGAGATTTTATGGATTACGCGGGGTTTGTTTTGACATTACCAAACGGAAACAGGCAGAAATTGCCCTGAAAAAATATGTGCAACAGATAAAGGACTATCAAAAGAAACTTAAAAACCTGAATAAAGAACTTACGTTTGCCGAGGAAAAGGAACGAAGAAGAATTGCCGAAAATCTTCACGACAGTTTGGGGCAGACCCTCTCCCTGGCTTATATAAAGTTGTCATCCATTGCCGAAGAAAAATTTGCACCTCATGTATCAAAAGTAATTGACGAAATCTCGGAACTTCTGAATAATGCAATTTCTGAATCACGCACATTAACCTACGATTTAAGTCCTCCTATTTTATACGAATTGGGGCTAATTCCTGCTTTCAAATGGAAATTGGAACAAATTAAAGAAAAGCACAACATAGAAACCCACCTGATCGGAGAAAATACAAAAATTGAAATAAACAAGGAATACAACATTTTTTTATATAGAATTATAAGTGAATTGATTACTAATGTTATTAAACATGCAAAAGCCAGCCTGATTAAACTTAAAATTAAGAAGGAAAAGAAGTTTTATTATATTACCTTAGAGGATAATGGTGTTGGTTTTTTGAATCACCCGGTTAAAAAGGCAACCGAGAAGGGAGGATTCGGATTGATGAGTATTACAGAAAGACTTGACAGCATTAAAGGACAGTTTACTATTGAATCAAATTTGGGAAAAGGAACAAAAGCAACCGTAATAATTCCGTTTAACGAAGATTGAAGATTATGGCAATAAAAGTATTAATAGCTGATGATCACCAATTGTTTAGAGAAGGGTTGGTGAATTTGTTATCTTCTGCACCCGATGTCGAAGTAATCGGACAGGCAAAAGATGGAAAAGACGCTACTGAAAAAGTGATGAAATTGAAACCGGACATCCTTTTGATCGATATTGGGATGCCCGTAATGTCGGGGATTGAAGCCACAAGATTTCTTAAAAAGGAGATGCCCCAACTGAAAATTATCGCAGTTTCAATGCATTCCGATCGGCAATATGTAAAAGGAATACTGGAAGCCGGTGCAGATGGTTACCTGTTAAAAAATTGTACTTACAGACAGTTAACTGATGCCATTGAATCGGTGCATACCGGTAAAAAAATCCTGAGTGAAGATATTACCGATATGGTTATCAAGGGGTATCTTGAACCTGTGGAAACTGACGACGGGTTTTCGGAACTGTCGGAAAGAGAAGTTGAAATATTAAGACTGCTCGCCGAGGGAAATTCTACCCGTGAAATCTCTGATAAACTTTTTATCAGCGTTAAAACGGTTGGAACACATAAACAACACATTCTTGAGAAGCTGGATTTGAAAAGTAACGCCGATATTATAAAATACGCTCTTAGAAAAGGGTTTATTCAACTTGATTGACTCTTTCTTAATTGGAAGAGATCAGTAGCTTTTTTACAAACATTTTGTTTTGTGTGGATTTTGCCTGGAGGAGGTATATCCCATTGGGGAAGTTATTAAGTTCCAGTTCTACTTTGCTGGCAGGCATATCCATTTTTCTCAAAAGAACTTCTTTCCCTGTAATATTGGTAATCTTTATCTCTGAAATTTCTTCATTATCCAGTTCAACATTGATTTTTTTGTTTTTGCAAGGATTAGGGTAAATGGTCAATACAGAACTAATTTCTCCGGATTTAAATGTCGTGGAAGCAAACTTAACCGGTTGGCGCTGTGCAATACCAGGTAAAAAAAACAGGGCAAATAATATAATGAGTAAAATTTTGTTCATAATCTTCAAAACTTCAACGTTGTGTTTACGCAAAAAACATGCCTCTTTGTTACTATAAGACAATTGTTTTTTGAAATGGTTGCACTGTTTT
>CAYWBV010000145.1:0-2466 GCA_964455785.1 uncultured Maribellus sp. | reverse complement strand
AAAAATCATGGGCATCTTTTAAATCCTGCGGAGTATCAATCCCGATGCTTTGATGCGTTGTAACTGCTGTTTTTATCTGATATCCGTTTTCAAGCCATCTAAGTTGTTCCAGTGATTCGGTAAGCTCTAGTTTTCCCGGTTCCAGTTTCGTTATTTTTTGAAGGACATCGGCTCTGTAGGCATACATACCGATGTGGGCCCAATATGTATTTTTATCAATCCAGTTCTTTTCATTCGAACCACGGACATGTGGAATAACTGAACGACTAAAATAAAGTGCATTTTTCTGGTTGTTAACCACTACTTTCGGACGATTGGGATTAAACAATTCTTCTCTGGTTTCTATTTTTTTTATTAATGTGGCAATTTCTGCTCCTGTATCAAAACACAATTTTAACAAATTAATCTGCTCTGGTCGGATGAAAGGTTCATCCCCTTGTATGTTGATAATGATATCGAAGTCAGTTTTTTGTGAAAGAATACGGGCGGCTTCGGCACAACGATCGGTGCCGCTTTGGTGGGCTGGTGAAGTTTTTACAGCATTACCCCCAAATTGTATTACTGTATCATAAATACGGTCGTCGTCGGTTGCCACCCACACCTGATCCAAAGCTTTCGAAGCATTTTCGAAAACCCATTGAATAATCGGTTTATGGTTCAATAATGCCAGTGGTTTCCCCGGGAAACGAGTCGATTCGTAGCGAGCCGGAATAATTCCTGCAAAATTCATAGTCTAAAATTTCCTGCAAAGATATAACAGTTCGCTTTACTAAACAGTAATAAAAAAGGTTAATTCGTTGTTGACGGGAAGTATAACAGGTGAAAAATTGTAAATTTGCAGATTATTGAATAGAATAGAAACATGGACATACAGGGAATTAAGCAAAGGTTTGAAATTATAGGCAACTCCCCTAATTTGAACAGGGCGATTGAAGTGGCTGTTCAGGTGGCGCCAACGGATTTGTCTGTATTAATCACCGGCGAAAGTGGTACAGGTAAAGAAATATTCCCTCAAATAATCCATCAGTTCTCGGGCCGCAAGCATGGAAAATATATAGCAGTTAACTGCGGCGCCATTCCCGAAGGAACAATCGATTCGGAACTTTTCGGTCACGAAAAAGGATCATTTACCGGTGCTCTCGCCGACAGAAAGGGATATTTTCAGGAAGCCGACGGTGGCACCATTTTTCTGGATGAAATTGGAGAGCTTCCGCTTTCCACACAAGTCCGCCTGCTCCGGGTCCTGGAAACAGGCGAATTTATTAAAGTCGGTTCATCAAAGGTGATAAAAACCAATGTGCGGGTTATTGCAGCAACCAATCTGGATATTCCGGTAGCCATCGAAAAAGGTAAATTCAGGGAAGACCTTTATTACCGGTTAAATACCGTGCCGGTAATTATGAGCCCGTTGCGGGAACGACCCGAAGACATTTATCTGCTGTTTCGGAAATTTGCGCGCGATTTTGCCGAGAAATACCGGATGCCCCCTATTCAACTTGATGATGAAGCGCGCATTGCACTAAAAAATTATCGCTGGCCCGGAAACGTACGTCAGTTGAAAAATATTACCGAACAAATTTCCATAATTGAACAGAACAGGGATATTTCTGCCGAAGTACTGAGAAATTACCTGCCGGTTGACTCTTCAAAAAACCTGCCTGCCCTTTTTTCGAAAAGCGAAGAAAATACCTTTGCCAACGAACGCGAGATCTTGTATAAGGTGCTATTCGATATGAAGCGGGATATGACCGATCTGAAAAAACTGGTGCTCGACCTGATGGAAAACCGCGAGTCGCCAATCTCCGGGGATCAGGCACAGATTATCCGAAAACTATACAAAACCGAAAGCGGTAACTTTGTCCCCGACGAACCGGCTGCCAAACATATTCATTTCGAACCGGTGGAAAAGGAAAATATTCAGGATACCGAAGAGTTTGTGGAGGAATCGCTTTCGATTGAAGACAAAGAGGTTGAACTCATCATAAAAGCGCTTGAAAAATACAAAGGGAAACGTAAATATGCTGCACAGGAACTGGGGATCTCGGAACGTACGTTGTACCGGAAGATTAAAGAATATGATATTAACGGGTAGTATTATGATTAAACGAAATATATTACTTTTTCTGGTTGTTGTGCTGGCAGGAACATTTTCGCAGTCGTGCAAAATCTCTTATTCGTTTACCGGAACCACACTTTCTCCTGAAATCAAAACATTTACCGTTTATTATTTTGCAAACCGGGCAAGGCTCGTAAATCCGAATCTAAGCCAGTCGTTTACCGAAGATTTACGCGATAAACTGCAACGTCAGACCTCGCTCAAGGAAATAAAGGAAAACGGAGATTTGATTTTTGAAGGTCAAATTACCGACTATGATGTCCGCCCGATGTCGATTCAGAAGGACGATTTGGCAGCGCAAAACCGGTTAACGGTAACTGTAAAAGTAAAATACACCAACAACAAAGAAC
>CAYWBV010000144.1:0-9768 GCA_964455785.1 uncultured Maribellus sp. | reverse complement strand
GCCAAAGGATTGGATACCGAATCGGGAAGGCAGTATTTTTCGAAAACACACCGGGCAGTGAAAGATCGCGAAAATATTTATGTTACGCCACTGACAAAAGAGGAGGAGCGAATTTTTTATCTTGAGTCTGATGATACTGAATTATTCGCGCCAATGGATTTAACCATCGAAAAAACGGACCCCAAAAATTTCAAAATCATCAAGGACAGAAATGCGGCCTGTCTCGATTCGGATAAACTCGAATTTCCCCTGCTTATCCGGAGGTGGGAGCAGGGCGATTATTTTCAGCCTCTGGGAATGGAGGGTTTTAAAAAGGTGAGTGATTTTTTTATTGATGAGAAGATACCGCTTCACGAAAAAGAAAATACCTGGCTTTTGTGTAGCGGGAAAAAAATTGTCTGGATTATGGGCCGCCGTATCGATAACCGGTTTAAAATCACCCCGGAGACCAAAAATATTTTGAAAATTGAAATCAGAAAGACTAAATGATTTTTATCCCTTTCGGTGCATCCACTTCGGTTTTAATTTCGCCGTTTGATTGTTTAGTGTGTTTTACTTTAACCACACCCAGCGGTGTAGGAAAACTTCCTTCCACCCATTCGAGGTTTCCGAGGTGAGGTTCAATTTTTAACGTTTTGCACCCGGCTTCCACAATGGTTATTCCCAGTACATTTTCAGTGAGCCAGGCGGTAACTCCCGAGGCCCAGCCGTGGCAAAAACTGTGGCGGTAGCTCGGGTAGCAGTAATCGCCAAAATCGCCGTGGATATCGTTTTTGCCTTCCGGCGTAAACTCATCGAGGCGGGCAGAGTTCTCTTTCCATTCCACGTTAAAATCTTCCCAGAAAGTGGTGGCGCCCATATCGAGCATACCACCCCAGTAGTCGCTGATAATTTCCAGCGCCTGGTCGTGTTTTTCGGCCATTGAAAGGGCATCGAGCATGTACAGGCCGTAGAATGTGGAAAAACGTTTGGCTCCATCAACGGCGATCACGTCGTTGCAGGCTTTTACCGGATTCATGATTCCGGCAACCGCCATGAGCGCCGCGGCTTGTTTTAAATCGTTGTGATCCAAAGTTTTCCGGCTCATTTTTTCAACGGCTGTAACACAGGTTTTTGCCGATTCTTTTTCCCCGAGAATTTCGCACAGTTTCCGTGCATCGTTTAATGCCCACACCAGCAACGCCCGGTAACCGGCCTCGACGCCTTCCTTGTTGGGGGTGGACGGCCAGTCGAGAAAACGAAACTGGCTCAGTGTTTCAGTCCCGTCGTCGGCAATTTTTGAGTTGATTAAATCGATCAATCCGACAATGTAATCCCGGTGTTTTTTCAGAAAACCAAGGTCGGCGTTTTGTTTGTACCAGTCGTGATGAATAATCAGGTACCACATGGAATACGAACTCATTCCGTTCATCCATTCGGGCAGGGGATACTGTTCGCAAGCCAGGTCGAGGCTGCGGGGAACCACTTCGTTGTTTCCGAAAACTTTGGTAATGGTTTTTAGTTCCGGGTGAAAATCTCCCAGCCACACAAGCCGGTCGCGTTTTATCCCGTCCCACAAAAATTCCTGCATGTTCAGGTGCGTGGTGTAGGCGCCGGTTATCCAGATGGAATCGAGCCGCGGGTTACTGCTTTTGAACGTGCCGAGGTACGGAATGTCGCGGTAACGTAAAATAGCGCGTGCTTCCTTCAGGTTAATGGTGGTGTTGGGTTGGAGCAGGTCGATGCGGACAAACCTGAACCCCGTGTTGCCAATTTCAATCAGCCCTGAACGCGGAATTTCCATCACGATATCTCGTTTGGCGTGGTCGTCGGTCGAGAAACCCATCAGCCATTCGGAGTTGTAGGTGGCGCTGTTCGCTTCACCCACTGATTCGCCAAAACGGATGCGCACCAGCGACGGCTCTCTCCGCGATGAGCCGCCCATCACCAACTGTAAGCCACCGTGCAGTTCCTTGCCGTAATCGAGCAAAATGGATGCGGTGTCATTGTCCGTACTTTCGATGGAACAAAACTGAGTCTGCCGGCTCACGTCCGACTGGCTGATGCCCGGTTTTAGAAGTACTTCGGTGTTTTTTATCCGTTCTCCGGAAGTATCCGATGTCCACATTACACGCACCGGTGAAATAAATACCCTTGTCAGTTCATCTTTTTGTGTGATTCCGTTGTACTCCGGCCCAAATACCGGGGGGAGCTGGGCAAAACCGGTGATTCCGGTGAAGAGAAAAATCAGTAGGAAAGCAAATGTTTTAGTTTTCATTATTACTCCATTAAATAAAGTCGGTTGGAGGCCTAAAATTAGGATAATTTTCAGAACCACAATCATTCTGTTTTCAACAAAGAATAAAGTAGCCTGTTACTTTCTTAAACAAGTTGAATTTTTAAAATTCAGATTCCATTTATGTTTGTGTTCTGAAATGGTTAATACAAAAAAGATGTACAAAAACGTAAAATATTTATTGCCGGCCCTCGATGTTGATATGGGAGGTATTCTGGTAAAACAGGCTTTGCCGGCGAATAGGGTTGAACAGGTCGATCCGTTTTTGCTCCTGCACCACGCAAAGTTTACCTACACCGAAAATGCGCCTGCCCTGCATCAGGGTATCGGGCCGCACCCCCACCGGGGATTTTCGCCTGTAACCTTTGTTATCGACGGAGAGGTGCATCACCGGGACAGCCGGGGGAATAACCAGGTTGCCAAAAAGGGGGAAGTACAATGGATGTTTGCCGGCGCCGGAATCATCCACAGCGAGCGCCCCTCGCAGGAGCTGGCCGACAGAAACGGGACTCAGGAAATTATTCAGCTCTGGATTAATTCACCGGCCGGTAAAAAAATGCAGGAGCCCCAATACCGTTTTCTTGCCGAAAACGATATTCCGGTTTTCACTTCCACCGATAAATTGGTTTCGAACAAACTGATAGCCGGCAAAACCAATGGCCTGCAAAGCAATATTAAAACCGAAACAGAATTGTTGATTGTCTGGAGCGTGGCGGGAGCCGGAGGAAAGGAAACGTTTAACCTCCCCCGGTTATTTAATGTGATGTTGTATGTGATTAGCGGAACGGTTAGGGTTGCGGCTTACGGAAAAGTAGAAAAGGAAAATCTGGTGGTTTTCGATAACAACGCTGAAGCGATAGAGATTTCTACAGAAACAGGGGCGCAGTTTTTGCTTTTGGCCGGCCACCCGATCAACGAAAAGGTGGTTCAGCAGGGACCGTTTGTGATGAATACCACCACCGAAATACTGGAAGCCATGCGCGACTACCGGATGGGTAAAATGGGAATACTGATTGAAGAAAAACTGTAAACATGGAGTATAAATTAATCGACAACCTTGCGGCCGGACAATATGAATTCCAGGTCGGGGGATTTCTCCCCAGGATAGTCTACCGTAAGTCGGGCGACAAAATCTATCTGACGCATACCGAAGTGCCCGCACCGCTGGAAGGAAAAGGAATTGCTTCGATGCTGGTAAAAGGAGCGCTGGAAGACATCCGGCAAAAGGGGCTGAAACTCGTTCCGCTTTGTCCGTTTGTGATTCGGTATATTCAGCGTCACCCCGAATGGGAGTTTTTGATTTTAAAAGAAAAAAAATAGAATGTTATGGAAAAGGAAATAGTAAAACACTACTCCAACGGCGAGTTAACCGTAGTCTGGAAACCCGGTTTGTGTATCCATTCCGGAATTTGTGTTAAAACATTACCCCAGGTTTATAATCTGAAAGAGAAGCCCTGGGTGAAACCCGAAAATGCCTCAACCGAAGAATTGAAGGCACAAATCAGCAAGTGCCCTTCCGGCGCCCTGAGTTATTGGATGAACGAAACAAAAGGCGGGTTGTAAGAACAACAGTATCATCAAAAAAGGCACTTTACAAGTTACCCTCTATCATTATTATTAGGTATTGGCAAAAGCAGAAAATACCAACTTTCGGGGATTTTGGGCCATTAGGAATCATTGTAGATTTGCGGCGATGTAAAACAGTAACGCAAAACAAAATTGAATGAAGAAGATTCTCCTTTTGGCAGCAGTTATCTTTCAGGGGGTTATTGCCATGTCCCAGAATTCTGACAACAAATCAAATGTATATCAAAACGTAGCCGATAATCTTTTGCTGAATAATAACAAACTGGTAGTAGGCGGTTATGGCGAGGTGCATTATAATCAGCCACTGGACGGAGATGTGCGCAACAACGGCAAAATGGATGTGCACCGTATGGTGATGTTGTTTGGATATAACTTTAATGAAAGGGTCCACTTTGTTACCGAACTGGAATTTGAACATGTACAGGAGGTGTATGTAGAGCAGGCCTTTATGCAATACAAGCTGAATAACTACCTGAATTTTAGAGGAGGTTTGTTGCTGGTACCGATGGGAGTTACAAACGAATACCACGAGCCGACTGCCTTTAACGGAGTTGAACGTCCGGTAATCGACAATACGATTTCTCCGACCACCTGGCGTGAAATTGGTTTTGGCATAACCGGGAATATTTTGCCCGCTTTCGTAAAATACCAGGCATATATTATGAACGGATTTAACGGATACGACGGCAACCCGAAATTAAACGGGAAAAACGGGTTGCGCAGCGGCCGTCAAAAAGGAGCGGAATCCTACATGAGTTCTCCCAATTTTACCGGGAAAATAGAATATTACGGAGTCCGGGGGTTAAACATCGGGGTATCGGGTTATTTTGGGAAAACGCAAAGTACACTGTACGATGGCCTGGATAAAAATGACGATGCAGCCCTGGCAACCGCCGATTCGTCGGTGGTTGGTGTAACCATGTTGGGTGTCGATGCGCGGTACAATCTGAGCGGATGGCAGTTTCGCGGCCAGTTTTACTACACCGGGCTTGGCAACTCTGAACAATACAATGTGTTTACGGCTGATAAAACCGGTATTTTAAACGATCTTGGCAGCGCCATGACTGGCTACTATCTGGAAGCCGCCTACAATGTTCTTCGTCCGTCCGGTTCCGAAAAACAACTTCTTCCGTTTGTAAGGTACGAATTCCTGGATACCCATCATTCCGTAAAAAATAACATCGTCAAAAATCCAAAATACGAAAAGTCGGTTATTACCACGGGCCTCACTTTTACGCTGACAAAGGGTGCGGTGGTTAAAGCCGATATTCAACTGGTAAAAGATGGCAGCGCCGATAAATATTCAAAAACATTTAATACGGGCATAGGGGTAATGTTTTAAAGATTAGGGCATCAAATGATTCGGAAAAGACAGCTATTTCTTTTTATACTACTGTTGTTTTGTACGTATGGATTTAGCCAGAGTGCGATTGACTACAAAAGTAAAGCGCTGTTAAAGGCGCTGCAAAAAAGTAGCATAACCGACTTTGCCCAAATTTCAGAAATAGGAATTGCCGAAACCATCCGCGACAGATATGATATTCACGGGAAATTTTTCGAAACAAAATCAAACCCCGGGCAATACAAATACATTTATGTTGGCCGGGTGAACAGTTGCCGGGCAGGCGGCTGTACCCTTTCTTCCGGCGCACCCCACAATACCGATTCGGAATACTTCGACTATTTTATTCTTTTCGATAAAAACAAAACGGTTCAGTTTGTCCAGGTTTTTAACTACCAGGCCACACACGGACAGGAAATATGTACCAAAGGCTGGCTCAAACAATTTATCGGGCACAACGGTACAAACCCCCTGCAGGTAAACAAAAACATCGACACCATTTCGGGCGCAACCATCTCGGTTTACGCCATTACTGCCGATGTTGAAACAAAAACAGCATTGTTAAATTCGCTGTAACCCCAATTCAATTCCAAAAAACCTATTCAACAACATATTGGAAATTCCAATTGGAATTTCTAATTTCAACGGCTGTAATTACCGGATAACGAACATTTAAACCCGATACATGGCCGAAAAGAAGGCGAAAAGATAGCAGGAATAGAAAGAACAAATAAAAACCTCGGAGAGCAGTTTCCCTGTTCAACCCATAAAAACAACGACCCATGACAGTCATTTCAACCAACATCAGAAAAAAAGCCCAGCCCGCAACCACTCCTTCATCCGATATCAGAAAAAAAAACCGGCAGACGGTTACAGCGCCTGCCGGCAGAGTTAAGTAACGCCCTTGCGGGCATTTATAAATCTTCAAATTTAATAGTTTATGGCGAATTTAGATGATTATCTGGCCAAACAGGATGCCATTCAGGCTATCCCCGACGAAAAGACCCAGACACCCGCCATGCCTGTGGATGTGTTTCTGCAGGAAGCGGAGGATTTGAGTCACTGGTGTGCCAACGATGCAGCGGCATTGGCAACTGTGGGTATTACCCAGGAAAAGATGGACGACCTCCCGGTACGTACCGGCGCTCTCCGCGAAGCACAGTCGTTGTGGTTTAAAGAATTTAACACGCAGGAAGAGGCAAAACGGGAATGGGACACCCTCGCGCCGGTGGCCTACGTTTTGCGCGACGAACTGATCCATACCTTCCGGTTTGCTTTCAGGGCCGACCCGGTACTTCTCGGGCGCGTGACCGAAATTGCTGAAGGGGCCAGCCATGCCGACATGCTGCAGGACCTGAACGACCTCTCGGTGCTCGGGAAAGCCAACTCGCGCCTGCTTTCGGGGATTGGGTTCGACGAAACAAAACTCGACACCGCCGCCCAAATGTCGGACGACCTGGCGGCGCTGCTGGCCGCCGTAAATGGCGACAGGGCCGAACAAAGCGAGTCGAAACGATTCCGCGACAAGGCTTATACCTATGTGAAGGAGCTGGTTGACGAAATCCGCGACGCCGGAAAATACCTGTTCTGGAAAAGCCCGGAACGGTTAAAAGGGTACATCAGCCGGTACCGTAAACTTCACCGGTCGGATTCGGAAAATGAAACAGCCGAATAACCGGGATCGAAGAAAAAGTTGAGCAGCCGGCACCTGCAGCCTTCTGTTTTTTATGAGACCCTTGGTAATTCAGGGAAACGGAGGCTGTATGGGCCGGTTTTCTGTTTTTAAAACTGACAAAATGTTCAGGAAAGGTGGGTCAAACCCCTGGAAGAACGCCCCAAAACCCTTGGAAAGGTGGGTCAGACCCTTGGAAAAATTGACAAAATGTATTGGAAGAACGGGTCAAACCTTTGGAAGAACCGACTCAAACCTCTGGAAGAACGGGTCAGACTCCTGGAAGAACTGACTCAAAGTGTTGGAAGAACCGGGTCAAACCCCTGGAAGAAATGCCCCAAAGTTGTGGAAGAACGCGTCGGATTTCTGGTAGAAATGACCCACTTCCTGTGTTGTGACTTTCCCTAAAATAACTTGACAGGATTTTTACTTATTTATTGAAGTGGATACAAACATAAAATTTATTCCTGATTTGTATTTCACTTTGATTCAAATTTCCTGTTTTTTTTCTCCTGTGACCCCTGATAAAACTTTACAAAAGAGTAGTTGTTTAAAATGAAGAATGAAATAATCGATTTTATGAGACGGAAAAAATTCATTTTAACAACACTTGCCCTTTTCCCTTTTTCCCTCTTTGCAAAAATGAAGATCATGATTCCATCGAGGACAAACAAAGGGTTCGTGGTAAACTCGGGAGAGGCCCGATTTGGAGAACACTTTAAAATGAAGGGAGTTACACTGAATATCCTCGATATTAAAATATCGGGGACAGACACGGATAATGAATTGGCCGTTTTTGAACAAACCGGTTTAACTCCCAACGGCGGGCCACCTTTGCATATTCATCCCAATCAGGATGAATGGTTTTATATTGTTGAAGGAGCCTATCTGTTTCAGGTTGGCGAAGAGAAACATCGCCTGGAGGCAGGTGATACGATTTTTCTTCCAAGAAACATTCAGCACGCCTTTGTTCAACTCACCGGGAAGGGGAAAGTGATTGTTTCCTATCTGCCAGCAGGTAAAATGGAGGATTTTTTTACTGCTACCGACAAATGGACTTCTCCTCCAACAAAAGAAGAAATTACGCAAGTGTTTGCTGACCACGATATGAAAGTTGTCGGGCCACCTTTGACGACAGAATGAGTGCGTTCAAAACTATTGGGCAGGTGACCGGGAGCCACCAGCTCAACATTCGGCAACAAAAAATGCCATCTCTCTCCCGAGAGATGTACCGACTCAACTTTCAACTTTCAACATTAAACCCGTCCGACCGAAGTCATCCGGGCGCGCTTTAAACTTTGAACTTTATTTTCGAATGCTTGTTCCATTCCATACAATAACGACTAAAAAACTTAATCTTATCTTATCCATGAAATCTCAGGGAAAATTATCGAAACAGCAAATTGAAGCATACCATCACGATGGTTATGTAATTCTGAAAGGTTTATTGACCGGACAGGAGGTAGACGCGTTGAGGGAGAGGGCAAAAAGTGATCGGGAAATGGATACCCACGCATTTCAGCGCGACGACGGAACCGGCGCCAAGGTAAGGCTTTCGCTTTGGAATCATCCGGGCGACGGCATTTACGGAATGATTGCACGCAGCCATAAGGTAGTGGATTCGGTTGAACAACTGCTCGAAGACGAAGTGTACCATTATCATTCAAAAATGATTATGAAAGAAGCCAGGGTTGGCGGGGCCTGGGCGTGGCATCAGGACTACGGCTATTGGTACGGGAACGGCGTTCTATATCCCGATTTGTGTGGCGTTTATATCGCTGTTGATGCGGCAACCCGGGAAAATGGCTGTTTACAGGTATTAAAAGGCTCGCACAAACTGGGGCGAATAGATCATGTTTTAACCGGCGACCAGGCAGGTGCTGATTTGGAACGTGTGGAAGAAATTAAAAAGAGGCTCGCATTGGTTTATGTTGAACTGGACAGGGGAGATGCCGTATTGTTCCACAGCAACCTGCTGCACCGCTCCGACCGTAACAATTCCGAAAACCCGCGCTGGGCAATGATTTGTTGCTATAATACCAAATCAAATAATCCGTATAAGGAAAGTCATCATCCGCGATACACACCTCTGGAAAAAGTACCCGACAGTGCCATTCTGGAGTCAGCCAGTAACACCGAAGTTCAGGCCGCTTCGTGGATGGATGCCAGTAAAGATAACAGCGCCCGGCAACTGTCAAAGAATAAAGGCTGAGGTTTTACCGGTTTGCCGCCGGTTTTAATCCTGCCTTCTTTGTAACGACGATAGGCGGGGCCCAGTGCCAACAACAAAAAATTCCATCTCTCTTCTGAAAGATGGAATCTTTTGCCGCAGAACTCAACATTAAACGTTGAACCCGTCCGACCGAAGTCATCCGTGTAAACTTTGAACTTTAAACTCAAAATTTACTCCCCGCTCATCGAATACGGGTAACTTTCCCGGGTTGTCCCGCGGGTTTTATCGGGAGTGGCCGTCATCGAAAAGTTCAGCTCCCCGCCGTTCTGAATGGTTTCGTGGGTAATGTAGTTTTTGTCCCACGGCTGGCCGTTCAGCAAAATGTTGTCAACGTAAATATTTTCTTTGGAATTGTTGCCGGCAGAAATCACAAACTCGTTTCCGTTTTCCAGTTGCAGTGTAATTTTGCTGAACAACGGCGCGCCAAAAACATATTCGCCGCTGCCCGGGCAAACCGGGTAAAATCCCATCGAACTAAAAACATACCACGCCGAAGTTTGTCCGTTGTCCTCGTCGCCGCAGTATCCGTCGGCCTGCGACGAATACAGTTTGGTCAGGACTTCGCGCACGCGTTGCTGGGCTTTCCAGGGCTGTCCTGCGTAATTGTAGAGGTAAATCATGTGCTGAATAGGCTGGTTTCCGTGGGCGTAATTGCCCAT
>CAYWBV010000143.1:5862-9885 GCA_964455785.1 uncultured Maribellus sp. | reverse complement strand
ATTTTTAAACAGGAGTTTGAAAAACAAGGAATAAAAACCCATTTGGCGCTTAGCGAAAAAGAAACCGGCAGAGTTATGGCATTGGTCAGCAACGACTCGGAACGGACAATGGCAACTTATCTCGGCGCTGCCGCCGATTTCGCCCCCGACGATTTTAATAAAACACTTTTTAGTGGTTACCACTATCTGTATATGGAGGGTTATCTGGTACAAAATCACGAACTGATAAAAACCGGTTTTGAACTGGCAAAATCAGCGGGATTAAAAACAGCCATCGATCTGGCCAGTTTTAATGTGGTTGAAGCCAACCTCGCCTTTTTAAAAGAACTGGTATATAACACTGTTGATATTGTGTTTGCCAACGAAGAGGAGTCGTATGCTTTTACAGGCAAGTCGCCGGAAAATGCGCTTGACGAAATTGCCGGAATGTGCGAACTGGCCATTGTAAAATTAGGAAGGGATGGTTCTGTCATAAAACAGGGGAATGGGAAAGTAAAAACCGGTATTTTCAAAGCAAATGCCATTGATACTACGGGGGCAGGCGATAGTTATGCAGCCGGATTTCTGTATGGATTAATCCGTGGTTTCGATTTGGAAAAATGCGGTAAAATTGCTGCTTTGGTGTCATCCAAAGTAGTCGAAATTATGGGTGCAAACCTCCCGGATACAGCATGGGAGGAAATTAATACAAAAATCGAAAAGATGTAGTTATCAGAACAGCCCGTGGATTTGAGCGTCGATTTTATCGATGACAAAACTCAAATCTTCCGGGTTTTCGGTAAAATCGAGATCATCCACATTTATCACCAGTAGTTTACCCATTTTGTACCCTTTGGTCCAGGTTTCGTAGCGATCATTTAACTGTTTCAGATAATCGAGCCGGATAGAATTTTCGTATTCGCGCCCTCTTTTCTGAATTTGGTTGACCAGGGTAGGTACCGAGGCGCGGAGGTAAATCAGCAAATCGGGCGGCTGCACCAAACTCACCATCAAATCAAACAGTGTTTTATAATTGTTAAAATCGCGGGTACTCATCAAACCCATACTGTGCAGGTTGGGTGCAAAAATTTCGGCATCTTCATAAATGGTACGATCCTGAATGACCGTTTTCCCCGATTTGCGGATATCGATAATTTGTTTGAACCTCGAATTCAAAAAATAAATCTGCAGGTTAAACGACCAGCGCTGCATGTCGTTGTAAAAATCGTTCAGGTACGGATTTTCATCCACATCTTCGTAATGAGGCGTCCACTTGTAATGTTTCGCCAACAATTCACTCAGGGTGGTTTTCCCGGCGCCAATATTTCCGGCAACTGCAATGTGCATATTCATTCTATTATTTGCGATTTCTAAAGTACAAAAATTTGGGTTTACCGCGACAACATTTGTAAAAGTTCATCCAGATATTTCCGGTCGTTCGCCAATCGGGGGATTTTATTTTGTCCTCCGGTTTTGCCCCGGTTTTTCATCCATCGATAAAACGTGCCTTTGGGCGCAACCACGAGGTGTAATTTCTCAAGCGTGATATTTTTATGACGTTTTGCTTCATAATCCGAGTTTAGCGTTTGAAGCGAGTAATCGAGAATGGTGGTAAAATGATCTAAATCATCCGGTTCCTTTTCAAATTCGATGATCCACTGGTGTGCCCCTTTTTCCTTATCGCTGATAAAAATCGGCCCGGCTGTGTATTCGTTTACAATGGCGTGGGTATGGTTGCAGGCAATCTGCAGCGCTTTTTCGGCATTATCGATGATCACCTCTTCGCCAAAAGCGTTGATAAAATGTTTGGTTCGTCCGGTAATTCTGAATTTGTAAGGAAACTTACATGTAATTTTAATGGTGTCGCCAATAACATATCGCCACAAACCGGCGTTGGTCGATATTACCAACGCATAATTTTCATTCAGTTCCACCTCTTCGAGTGTCAGGACACGCGGGTTTTCCTTGTCCCAGTCTTTCATCGGGATAAACTCGTAATAAACCCCGTAATCGAGCATCAGCAACATATCGTCGCGGTGCGGGTTGTCCTGTATGCCAAAAAATCCCTCCGATGCGTTATATGTTTCCATGTAATGCATTTGATCCGAAGGAATAAGTTTTTTGTACTGCTCGCGGTAGGGATCGAAATTAACGCCGCCGTGGGTAAACACTTCAAGATTGGGCCAAACTTCCAAAAGATTACTTTTTCCGGTTTTTTCGAGGATACGTTTTATCATCACAAGGTACCACGAAGGTACTCCGGCAAACGAAGTAACATTCTGGTCGAGTGATGTTTCAATAATCTTTTCAATTTTTTCCTCGAACTCTTCTATCAACGCAATTTCCGGCGGCGGGATACGAATAAATTCGGTCCAGAATGGAACATTCTCGATGAGGATGGCCGACAAATCGCCATAATACGAATTGTTGCTGAAGTTGTTGATACGATGGCTGCCTCCCAGTGTCAGTGTTTTCCCCTTTAACACTTTTGTTTCCGGATAGTTCCGGATATAAAGGGCAAAAACATCTTTTGGCCCACGCAGATGGCAATCTTCAAGCGATTCTTTGGTAACCGGAATAAATTTACTCTTGTCGCTGGTAGTTCCCGACGATTTGGCAAACCATTTTACTTCGCCCGGCCAAAGGAGGTCTTTTTCTCCGGCACGCAACCTTTCCACAAATGGTTTTATGTCTTCATACGTTTGAACCGGAACGGCTTCCTGGAAATCCTTTACCGTCGAAATATCGGAAAAATGGTGGCTTTTTCCCCATTCGGTCCGCCGGGCATTGTTCAGTAAACCCAAAAGTGTTTCGTTTTGAATTTCATGCGGATGATCGCGGTACAATTGAATCTGGAAAATACGTTTTATGTTAATCCACGATATTACGGAATTGAGTAAAGCCATCTGTCTGTTTTCAAAATTTGAATTCAAATTTAGGAATATTTTCCTACCAAAGGCTACGAACGAAGTTTAAGAAGGGGATTAAAAGAAAATACAGTGTTTTTTATTTGAACACGAATATCTATTTTTACCAAAACGAAAAACCAAAATTACAGGTATGAGTTACATAGATATTGTTCTTGGATTACTTTTGATTTTTGCAGCCATCAGCGGATTCAGAAAAGGTCTGGTTGTTGAGTTGGTGTCGTTGGCGGCATTAATCCTCGGGATTTGGGGCGCCATCGAGTTTTCAGACGTTACCTCCGAATTTTTGACGGAAAACCTGAACCTGAAGACGGCGCATCTCAACATTATCTCGTTTGTCGTCACCTTTATTGTTATTGTAATTTTGGTCCATATTGTTGGAAATGTAATTGACAAAATAGTGGAAACCGCGATGATGGGGTTTCTGAATAAGCTGGCCGGAATGGTATTCGGGGTGCTGAAATCGGCATTAATTTTAAGCGTAATCCTGGTAATTTTCGATAAAATCGACGAAGATGTGCAAATACTTTCGCCCGATGCCAAAGCAAAATCGAAACTTTACACGCCCATGCGGAATCTTGCTCCTTCCATTTTCCCGTTTGTCGATATCTGGGATGACGATGAAGCTCCGGACGAAGCCCCTGGCGATGTAGCATAATCCTGATTTTATTCAAACAGTCTCCAAATAACTTTCAGCATTTTATATCTTTGCGCAAAATTTTTAAAAAGCAGAACCCATGAATTTTGTGGAAGTGTTAAAATGGCGGGGCATGTTACATGATGTGATGCCAGGAACGGAAGAACAATTGAACAAAGAAATAACGCCGGCTTACCTTGGAATCGATCCGACGGCTGATTCGTTACACATCGGGCACCTTGTAGGGGTGATGATGTTGAAACACTTTCAGATAGCCGGACACAAACCCATTGCGTTAATCGGCGGAGCAACCGGGATGATTGGCGACCCGTCGGGGAAATCGCAGGAACGGAACCTTTTGGACGAACCTACATTACGCCACAACCAGGAATGTATAAAAAAACAACTGGCCAAATTTCTTGACTTCGAAAGCGACAAACCCAACGCCGCTGTGATGGTCAACAACTACGACTGGATGAA
>CAYWBV010000143.1:0-5762 GCA_964455785.1 uncultured Maribellus sp. | reverse complement strand
CCGCTGATTACAAAAGCCGACGGATCAAAATTTGGAAAAACGGAATCGGGCAATGTGTGGCTCGACCCGGAACGTACTTCACCTTATCAGTTTTACCAGTTTTGGCTCAATACTTCCGACGAAGACGCCGAACGTTATATTAAAATCTTTACGCTTTTATCAAAAGAGGAGATTGAAGGTTTGGTAGCCCAACACAAGGAAGCGCCACACGTTCGTATCCTTCAGAAAAAACTGGCCGAAGAAATCACCAAAATGGTCCATTCGGCAGAAGAGTACGAAATGGCCGTGGAAGCTTCGCAGATTTTATTCGGGAACGGCACTGCCGAACAGTTGAGAAAACTGAACGAGAGCACGTTTCTTTCTGTTTTTGAAGGCGTTCCGCAGTTTACGGTTTCGAAATCGGAAATCGGAACCGGGATAAACGTGGTTGAACTGCTGGCTGAAAAAACAGCCGTTTTCCCGTCGAAAGGAGAATTGCGCCGGACGATTCAGGCCAATGGATTAAGTATCAACAAAGAAAAAATTTCGGATCCCGAATGTGTTGTCAATACAGACTATTTAATTGGCGGGAAATATATCCTTGCGCAAAAGGGAAAGAAAAATTATTATTTACTTGTTGCCGAATAATTTTCTGTAAAATAAAACTTCGGTTAATACTAAAAATAGTTCGGTTTCGTTGAAATAGTGCGATCGAATTTGAAACCAAAATCTATGAATAATTTTTTTGATAACCAGCGTATCCTGGACCTGATTTGGAAACGCAAATTTCACTTTGTTGTTGTTGGGCTGGCAGCCATCGTATTATCGGCGCTGTTTTCGGGCCCGAAGTTTATTCAGCCAAAGTTTAAATCCACGGCCCGCATTTATCCGACCAACATCTGGGAATTCAGTAATGAATCGGAAACCGAGCAGATGCTGGAAATCGTTAATTCGCGCGACATCAAACTAAAAATGTTCGATGCGTTCGAACTCGACAAAGTTTACCGGATAAACCGGGAAGACCCGCATTATCTTACGTATATGCTCGATATTTACGGGGAAAATGTAAGTGCCGGGAAAACTGAGTTTGAAACCGTTGAAATAAAGGTGATGGACCACGATCCGCGCAGGGCTTCGGATATGTGCGATTCCATTATTCATTTTTATAACCTTAAAGTGAGGGAAATGCACCGCGTCAAAAATTACGAAATGATGCAGATTTCGCAAACGGGCCTCGACAGAAAATATTCGGAACTGGACTCATTGATGGGAAAAATGAACGACATCAGAAAAAAGTACCAGATTCTGGATTATACCGAACAGGTGCCCGAAGTTACCCGCGGATATATGAACGCACTGGCCGAAGGACGCGGTTCGGCCGGCGACACAAAAAAAATACAGGAGTTGTACGGCAATTTATCGGAAAAAGGTACGGATGCCTTTTGGCTGGAGTCGCGGATGGATTTCCTTGTCAGCGTTATAGACTCCCTTACGGTTCAACACGAAGTTTACCTGAGCGAATATGAAAAGGAAATTACTTACTGCCATGTTGTGGAGCACCCCGTACCCGCCGACAAAAAATCGTACCCGGTGCGCTGGCTGATTGTGGCATTCTCCACCGTTTCGGCGGTTTTCCTGGCATTGTTGCTTTTTTTACTGTTCGACTACCGAAAAAAGGAATAGACGGTGATTCGTAACCCTTCCATAAAACTTTCCCTTTTTTATCTCATTTCCATTGGCTTTATTTTGCTGAATGTTTGGTTTGTTGTAAAAAAAGATTCATTGGTAATCAATGCCCTTCCTGTTTTACTCGTTATACTGCTGCTCGCCATTTTTTCGTTCGATAAAATTATTTGGGTGATTACCTTTTTCGCCCCGCTTTCCATACCGTTGCACGAAATAATGCCGGGGTTCGGGTTCGATATGTTTTTGCCTACCGAACCGTTGCTGTTTGGAGTGTTGATTCTTTTTTTGCTGAAAGTTTTGCATGAAAAAGGATTCGACCGGCAAATCCTGCAACATCCGGTAACGCTGGCGGTTTTCCTCAACCTGTTCTGGATATTGATGACCTGCCTTACCAGTTCGATGCCGGTGGTTTCGTTTAAGTTTTTACTGTCGAGGATTTGGTTTGTGGTGGGTTTGTATTTGCTCACCACTAAAATTTTCAGCGAAGGGAAAAATCTGGAACGTTACATATGGCTGTACACCATTCCGTTGATTATAGTCATATTTTATTCTACCACGCGCCATTTGAGTTATGGTTTGTGGGACAAACAGGCGGCCCATTTTGTGGTAGGGCCTTTTTATAACGACCACACTTCGTACGGAGCGGTGCTGGCGCTTTATCTGCCATTTATGGCGATGTTTTCGTTCAGCCGTTTCTTCACCCCTAAAATCAGGTTGGTTTCGTTGGCTGCCTTTGGCATTCTGATGATGGGATTTATCCTTTCATACAGCCGCGCGGCCTGGGTGAGTGTGATGGTCGGGCTGGTGGTTTTCGGGACTGTAAAACTGAAAATCCGGTTCCGGCCACTGTTCGTTACATTTCTTTCGGTAATAGCGCTTTTTCTTTTGTTTCAGGATCAGATTTTTATGCGTTTGGAACGAAATTCAGAACAGTCGTCGGCTAACTTTATGACGCACATTTCTTCCATTTCGAATATTACCACCGATGCCTCGAACCTCGAACGTATCAACCGGTGGAGCTGTGCTGTCAGGATGTTTGCCGACAAACCGGCGTTTGGTTTTGGCCCGGGAACCTACATGTTTCAATATGCGCAATACCAGTTGAATAAAGACCGCACCATCATCAGCACCAATGCGGGTGACAGAGGGAATGCACACAGCGAATACCTCGGGCCGCTCTCCGAATCGGGTATTTTAGGGCTGCTGACTTTTTTGCTCATTATCGGTTCAGTAATTTATACAGCCGTTCAAACCTATATGCGTTTAACCGATGTGAGGTTAAAATCATTTGTGCTCACTGCTTTGGTGGCTTTAACCACGTATTATGTACATGGGTTTTTAAACAATTTTCTCGATACCGATAAACTTTCAGTACCTTTCTGGGGGTTCACGGCCATGATTGTCGCCATCGATATCTACTCCCGGCGAGAAAACAGGGCACAAAAAAATCCGGACAAAACCAGCCCGGATTCCATCTGACGTTCAGAATATCTTTACTGTTTTACCCGTTCGCTGTACGATCGGTCGCGGGTGTCCACTTTAATGAGTTCGCCCTGGTTGATAAACATCGGGACCATAATTTCGGCGCCGGTTTCGAGCGTTGCGGGTTTTAACGCATTCGAACTTGCCGTATTTCCTTTTTCACCGGCAATGGTGAATGTAACTTCCAGTTCAACAAAAGGAGGTAATTCAACCGTTAACGGAGTTTCGGTATCGGCATGAAAGTTAACTTCAATAACCTGTCCTTCTTTCATTAAGTCGGCGTTTTCAACCATCGCTTCGGGGATGGAAACCTGTTCAAACGTTTCGGTGTGCATAAAATTGAAACCCATCTCATCTTTGAATAAAAACTGATAGGGGCGCCGTTCAATCCTCACCGTATCTACCTTGACGCCTGCGGAAAACGTGTTTTCGATAACCTTACCGGTTTTTAGATTTTTTAGTTTTGTACGAACAAAAGCCGGGCCTTTGCCGGGTTTCACATGTTGAAATTGTACTATGGTAAATAGTTGACCGTTAAACTCGATGCACAATCCATTTCTAAAATCTGCCGTTGTTGCCATGAATAAATCTTTTATTATACTTTTTTAAAACGTTGCAAAAATAAATAAATCGGTTAAAAATCAACACATTCTGGTATTTTTTGATCTTTTTCTTGAACGTATCATTTGGTAACCTGCTCAACGCCATCTATCTTATAACTTCTTAAAATCGCCCTCAACGCCCCTACACGCATGTCGAACTCAAGTAAAACAGGCGTTTTCTTTTCTTTCGAAACATAAAACAATAACCCGTCGGAACGGTTAAACAACTTGCCTTTATCCACCTGCGGGTTCAGAATATAACAATCAATTTTTCCCATGTCGGTTTCTGCCCTGGCCTTTCCGACGTAGGTAACCGAAACATCAGAGATTTTGTCGGCGTGGAACGTGGGAAGCGTAACTTTGTGGCCTTCTTCCAGACCATCCATCAAATGCTGGTCAATAAAATAGAAAAATACAGAAATAATATCCACCAGGTTGTGGGGCGCCTTTCGCCAACCCGAACGCTGGCTGTTAATGGAATCGACGTCGTGATAAAAAAACGTTTCGTTGTAGTAGCGGTATTTTTTTTCCTTAATGTTCCGGATACATTTGTACGGCAGGCGGGTTTGTGCATCTACGGTAGATTCATAAATGTCGTTGACGCCAAACAGTTTGTCGGTCAGGCCGGTAGTTCTGCCCGCGAGATAATAGTGAATTGCTTTTTTCCCGTTAAAAAGGGTGTCGGAAATGATAAGTTTAGCCTCGCCGCCTTTAATAATTCCGAATTTGAGATCAAAAACGATAATCTCTTTTTTGGCAAAGATGGCCGACGAACCAACAAACATTAGAATTACGATAACTACTATTTTTTTCATGGCCGTTTTTTTATTGCAGAATTTTGTTTCCCGGGATAGTTGCTACAAAGTTTTTTAAATAAAAAGGTTCGAAATAAGCAACGTCCTCAAATTCATTTTTGTTGTATTTGTTTTCGGCCAGGATTTGCATAAACCGTGCCGAAGTTCTGAAAGGCCCGGTAAACAAAACATTGGGGTGCGACAGAAGGCCCCGGCATTTTTCCGCGCCGTTGCCCATCAGCCAGATTTTATTTTTTTCGAGGAATGCGGAAAACGAGTTTTCGTCGATGATTTCGGCGCCAACCGGTTGAACCGTTTCCCCGTTTTTGTTGTACAGCGCCGTATAAACTTCCATCCTCCGGGCATCAATCATGGGACAAAAAAGAACGTTTTTTTCGGGTTCCGGTCCCGACGGTCCGCTTTTGCTGCGGGCATAAAACGCAAGCGTTTCGAGCGATCCCACTGCAATTAAAGGTTTTTCGAGGGCGTAACACAACCCTTTGGCCACCGAAACCCCGATACGCAAACCCGTATAGGAACCGGGGCCTTTGCTTACCGCAACCGCATCGAGGGTCCGTATATCGAGCTGGTTTTCCGTAAAAAGGTTTTCGATAAAAACGGTGAGCATTTCCGAATGGTTGAGCCCTTCGGAGCTCTCTTTTTCAAAAAGCAACTGGCCGTTTTTTGAAAGGGCCACGGAACACACTTCGGTGGAAGTTTCGATATTTAAAATGGTTGCCATAAACAAGATTGTTCGAAATTAATTCAACAAAAATAGACAATAGTTTTTATTCCGGATGTTTTTATCTTTTTGCACAACGGGAAATTCGTTATGGTGGGGGTTACAGTATCTGTAAATTCAGATGGGTAGTTTGTCACCCTGTGTTCCAAAAAGTCAAGTAAATCAGCCGAGTGGGTTTGAAGGTTTGTGGCTCGTGGCCCCTTTCCCAGTTACCATTTTTCACCTTTCAGTTGCATTTTTACCGGTCCAGTTTTTTTTGGAGCTTTCCAGTTGACTTTTGACCCCTTCCAGTTGGGATACGGGGCCTTCCAGTTGGTTTTTGACCCCTTCCAGCGCAACTGGAAGAGCTCAAAGAGTGGCAGGACGACTCAAAAACCTACTGGAAGGTGACTTTCCCTAAAATAACTTGACAGGATTTTTATTTATTTATTGAAGTGGATACAAACATAAAATTTATCTCTGATTTGTATTTCACTT
>CAYWBV010000142.1:0-9994 GCA_964455785.1 uncultured Maribellus sp. | reverse complement strand
AAAGTTAGTAATCACATCGACCCTCGCGCTTTTGGCAACAGCCTGGAGCATGGTGGGAGCGCAGGAATATCCGGCTGAGTATTTAGGATTACCCGGAGATAACCTCAATCTTTATGCAACAATGAAACTTTTCCAGGAATCAGAAACCCTTGAAAGTTTTGAAAAAAACCTGAACGACGAAAATTCAAGGATAAACAACCTTGATTTGAACGGCGACAATTATGTCGATTATATAATGGTGATTGACTATGTCGATGGTGATGTTCATTCCATAGTACTGCGTGTGGCACTGGACAAAGATGAAACTCAGGATGTAGCTGTGTTTACCGTTCAGCGTTTAAGGGATGGGTCAGTTCAGGTTCAGCTTGTAGGCGACGAAGCCTTATACGGAAGAAATTATATTATAGAGCCCATTTATGCAGATAACGGTGAAACTCCAAATCCGGGTTATATCGGAAACTCAGGCAACGATATTGCAGTAGTGAGAACCACAACGTACGAAGTTGCTGCCTGGCCGGTTGTCAGATTTATTTATCTTCCTACCTATGTTTCATGGCATTCTTCGTGGTACTGGGGTTATTACCCGTCGTACTGGAATCCATGGCGTCCGTTTTACTGGCACACTTATTACGGATACCACTACAACTGGCACAATCATTATTACCGGCATTACCGCAGTTGGAACTATAATCGCTGCAACAATTACAACAATTTTTACTACAACAATATCAGGTCTTATTCTTCGAGAGTTAATCACAGAATTAAATCAGGACATTATAACACTACATACTCACGCCCCGACCTTAGAAAAGATGGTGAAGCACTTTACCTCAGAACGAATTCGGGACGCAATGCCAGAACACGTGATAACGCTTCGATTGATGGTCGCAGAGTAAACAATTCTAACACAGCCAGAGGCAGGACAATAGAAAGTAACCGCTCAGGTGTCGAAAGATCTCCAGCAACGAATGTAGCCAGAAGAACAGCTTCGGGTTCTTCGGTAAACCAGGGAACTGAAAACCTGCGCAAGCCAGCGACAGTTAGAACCAGCAGAAATAGTGAAAACAATTCTGCCGGCAAGACAACTGATGTTTCACGCAGAGTTGAAACAAATACATCCACCAGGATTGCTGGAAGTTCAAACGCTGCGAGAGAAATCAATACCCCGCGTAAATCTGTTGAAGTTACAAATAACAGGGCGGTACAAAATCGTTCGGTTAGGCAGAATACTGGCAATGCCCAGAGGTCGTCAGCGAATGTTTCCAACAGGAATTTTTCCAGAACTCAGGAAGCTACACGATCGGTTAGCTCACGAAGTTCTTCGGGCCAAAACCAGACTAAATCAGCTGTAAGTTCAAGAAGTACTTCGAGTCAGTCAAGATCGTCTGTAAGTTCAGGTAATTCGGGAAACCAGTCAAGAACAGCAGTAAGTTCAAGGAGTTCAGGCAACCAGTCACGATCGTCTGTAAGTTCTGGTAACTCAGGCAGCAGCAGCCGCTCAACCAGGTCAGGAAGCAGTTCCGGAAGTTCTTCATCCAGGAGCTCAGGACGCAGGTAAAAGAATTTTGTTTTTAAATCGTAAGGTTTTAATTTTCCCAGCCTTCTCTGTTGTTAAACAGCGAAGGCTGTTTTTTTGGATCAATCTAAATGAATTGTTCAAGTAATTTGATGCCAGCAAGGTTTTCAAAAATCCGGGCACAAAAAAAGAGGTCGAAAATGACCTCTTGTCCTGTGTGGCTCCCCAGGTAGGACTTTTTTGTATTATTATGTTTGAAATGCTATGATTGCTAATGCGCTGAAATAAATAACCTTGAATCTTTTTTTGGTATCTTGTTATTCGCTATTTTTGCTTAATTCGTTCTTTATTCTCTCTTTTAAACTCTCTTTTATAATTGACTGAATTATGCCAAAACAGATTAAACCAAAGGTAACATTTTACCTGGACAAGAGCAACAGGGACAAGATGGGGAAAGCCCCAATAAAAGCAAACATCTCAATAAACTATAAAAATATTACCAAAATAATCGATCATGCTTTACCCTCAAACTGGAAAACCGAACGACAAAGGGTGAAACCTCCCAGACAAGATACTAAAGACAACAATCACGAGGCTATAAATAAAAAGTTGGATATGCTACAAAAGGATTTCCAATCCTTTGTCGATAACTGCATTCTAAACCGCATTGAAATAACCCCGGATATTGCAAAACAGTTTCTCCAGGGAAAAAGAAGTATGACCGAAAAACCCTTCTGGCTGGCTTACGATGAATATATTGAAATGTTCCAGGGAGAACCTAAAACGAAACAGAACTATAAGCTTTATAAAACCAAGTTGAAAGAATTTGAAGAAGAAACCGGATATTACATCGATTATCATACTATAAACACTGTTTTTTTGAAAGGTACCAATATTACATTTTGAAAAAGAAAGAACTTGGTTGGAATACTTTTGCAACCGCAATAAAAAAACTGCGGTTCTTTATGAATTGGGCCCTAAAGATGAAATACCACAATGAAAAAGAATACAAGACTTTTTCAGCCCCGGAAAAGGAACCGACCGTTATTTTCCTGACGATGGACGAACTTAAAAAATTGTATCATTTTGAATATAACAGCAAACGTTTAAACCAGGTCAGGGATAAATTTTGTTTTGGCTGTTTCACAGGCTTAGCATTTTCCGACCTTGATAAACTAACCAGCGAACATATCAACAATGGCCGGCTAACTAAATTCAGGCAGAAAAGTAAAAAACTACATGATATTGAGTTGCCTGAACAGGCCATGAAAATAATTGAACGTTACCAGGGTAGTTATAAAGCCCTGCCAAAAATCAGCAACCAAAGGTTTAACGACTATATCCGGGAGTGTTGCGAGCTTGCGGGTATTGATACGCCAACCATATACAAAACCTTTGAAAAAGGAGTTGAAAAAGAAAATATTGAAGCTAAGTATAAACTGGTTTCATCTCATACAGCAAGGAAAACATTTATCACAAATTTCTACAACCAAACCAAGGATATGAACCTTACTAAAAGGAATGCAGCCATTACCCAGGATAAAACTTTACGCCGGTACATGGGCACTGATAAAGAGATGGAAAAGGCAGCAATGAAAAAGGCGTTTGGCCAATTATGAAATTTTAAAGGCCGGCACCGCTGTAAATTTAGTCGCTGCAGTACCTTCATTTTTTCCGGTTCCGGATCCCAACATCATTTATTCAGATATCCGGGGCCAACATTAATAATTTTGGTACGGTCCGGAACAAAAAAAAAACACCGGTGCCACCAGGTAACAACTTTAAAAATGTAGGTGCCAGCTGTACCGGAAAATATCGAGGTGAATTTTGGTGCTGGATAGAAGGATTAATTTTTAGGGTTCCAAATAAAATTTTTAGAAATATATTCAATTATGCTTTCTGCATTATCTCTATCAAAAGGCATTAATTTAGTTTGATATTCTACCATATCAATGACATTATTCGTTTCTTTGGCGGCTTTTCTCCTTGCTTTATCAAATTCTTCTGTATTATGGTAAAGACTATATGCAAAGTCATATAAAATGTTATGGGATTGTAGCGAATCAAGTAATATTTTTTTATCCTTCAATTGCTCACTTTTTAATTCTGATATTTGATATTTTAATTTTTCGTTCTCTGCTTTTAGTTTAGAAATTTCATCTGAATCAGTAAATACCTCTATCTCAAATAATTCATTAAATGGGATTCCTAATTCTTTGGCGATCTTTAGTCCTAATTCTATGGAAAGAGATTTTGTTTCACCATTTTCAATATTAGCTAAAGCAGTATCGGAAATAATTAACTTCTTCGCTAATCCTCTGCGGCTTATTCCCTTTAATGTTCTAATGCTATTAATTTTAATACCTCTTTTAACAGCATTTTCATCCTTTTTTTCAATATTCTTTTTGGTCATAATTCAAATGTACAAACTTTTATTTGCACTTACAAATAAGTAATCAATTCAGTGCCTAATTTATTTATTAGTGCAACTTTTTATTTGCATATTATATATTTTTTATTTGCATTATTAAAATATATCTTTATATATGTTCCATATAAACATTAAATATTTTCATCAATGGAAGAAATTAAAATTCACAAAAGGGAGAAAAAAAGCAAAATGCTTACCATTCCGGTAACCCAGGAAGAACATGAAACAATCATGCAATTTTGCAAAACACAAGACGCAACCATAACTGCGGTTGTAAGAACTGCACTGAAAAACACCTTTAAACTTGATATCAATTAGCCGTATGGAAAAAGCTAACAGAATCATTTTAATGGATGAAACCGAAATCGGTTTGATAGTTGAAAATGCAGTAAAACGGGCATTCTCCATGCCCAGGAAACAAGATGATTCCTTTGAACAGGAACGTTTGACAAAGAAACAGGCCGCAAAATTTGCCGGAATGTCAATTGCCACTATTCGTAGGCGGGTAAAAGAAGGCATCTTTAAAGAACATGGTACCGGCCGTAAAACATTTCTTCTTAAATCCGAAATTATTGAATCACTCAAAAACTCAAATCTTTAAAATCTATTATAATGGAAAATTTAAAAAAATTCGAACCCCTTAACGAATTAATTCATGAAAACGGAGGCGGATTATCAAAATCGTTGATGGTAATTCATAACCTGGTAATATACGACTGTAGTTTGCCGGATTTACCTCTTAGCGCACAAAACGATCTGTTTTGTTTACACGAAGTGGCCCAGGCAATAAAACAAATTGAAATTGATATGTTTCCTCTTGAGAATGAAAAAATTAAGGAATTACAATCTTTGTTGGAGGAAAGCGAAAAAGAGAAAATTAAATTGAAGAAATTACTTAAAGAGGCCAATGAACTTTGCAACACTAAAGATAGAGTAATAGAAGCGACTGAACGTAACCTACAATCCATTGAAAAGTTTCACGGCTATCTGAATAATGATTTATCGAACCTTGAAGTTGTAAAGAAAAAAACTCCTACCAATCATTTTCCAATAGCTAAATGAAAGAAAAAAGCACACTCACAAAATTCATTGAGTTGGCCATGAGTTGCCAGGTAAAAAGAACTGAGGAAATATTAGCACAAATTGAGAAATTACCGTTAACCCCGGAATTAATCAAATTCCGGGTTAATTTAAATACAGAACACCAGTTATTTATGAATGATTGTCGGGCAATTCTCAGAGCTGAAAAATTGTATTTAGAAATGCAGTCTAATTAATATCTATATGGACAATAAAAAAGAATCTCAACCAAATTCTTTAAAACAAGTCATAGGCCGCAAAAAAGAAAAGGTAATTGATTTTTTTGAAAGCAAGTTTCTTCAAACTGAAAGGTATTTAGAAAACAAGTATCATTTTCGGAGGAATATTCTTTCACTTGAAATTGAAATAAAAAATAAAGGAGAGGATAAATTCAATCCAGTTAATGAGAATAGCTTGTATCGTGAGTTACAAAGAACCGGACACGGAATCGCTTTAAATAACATCATTTCATTACTAAAATCTGACTTTGTAGAAGATTACGATCCTTTAAAAATCTATTTCACCAAATTGAAATATGATAATAAAAGCCATATAGATAAACTTTCGGGATACATAAAAGTAGCCGACCAGGCAGAATGGCAAAAACACTTTAAAAAACATTTAGTGCGAACCGTTGCATGTGCTTTAGATGAAAACTATTTCAATAAACAGGCTTTAATTATTGTTCAGGAGAAACAAAATTCAGGAAAATCTACGTTTATAAGATTTCTTTGTCCCCCGGAACTTGACGAATATATAGCAGAGGATGTAACTACGGATAAAGATAGCCGTATTCTTTTAGTCAAAAATTTTATTATAAACCTCGATGAGCTCGATAAACTCAACAAAAAGGAAATCGCAGCAGTAAAAAGTTTTATTTCAAAGATTCAAATTAATGAACGATTGCCATACGATCGTAAAAATTCTATTCTGAAACGTCGTGCTTCATTTTTTGGTTCAACAAACAATTTTGAGATTCTTGATGATCCAACTGGGTCGGTACGTTGGTTATGTTTTGAGATTAATGAAATTGATTTCAGCTATTCAAAAGAAGTGGACATTAATCAAGTATGGGCTGAGACACTTCATTTATACAAAATAGGTTTCAAATATGAGTTAACGAAAGATGAAATAAAACAGAATGAAAAACGGAATGAACGGTTCCAGGTTCTATCGATGGAACGCGAGTTAATTTCAAAATTATTTGAACCGGATGAAGAAAGGAACTTCAACAATTTTATGACAGCGACTGAGGTACTTGATAAACTACAAGGATTGTCAAATATTGGGAACAAGTTAAATAAAGTACAAGTTGGGAAAGCACTTAGCAGCCTTGGTTTTCCTAAGGGACAAGCAACGGAAAACAGAATATGTGGTTACTATCTAAAAACAATATTTAATGACAAATGAAAACAACTTACTCACCTTACTCATTATTTACATATTGCAGTATTTCAATTATTTACATGAGTAACTTGATAGTAAAGTTAAGTTACTCAAAGTTACTCCTTTTTATAAATAGCCTGAGTAGGATAGAGTAACTTGTTTTTGGTTATTTTTTCAAATATGTTGTTCTGTTAAATAAGTGGCTATAAACCCATTACAGGAAAAGAGTAAGTTGAGTAAGTTAAAATCAAGTTTTTAAAAATATTATTGCTTACTGAAAAAAGAAAAAGTATGAACTGCAAAGAGGCCAAAGAGAATATTAAAATTCAGGACTTTCTGAACAACCTAACCATTCAACCAGCGCGTATTTATGGCCGGTATCTTTGGTACAAATCTCCGCTGCCTTACAGAAAAGATCATAATCCCAGTTTCAGGGTTGACACAAAAACAAACTGGTGGTACGATGCCGGGACCGGTGAAACTGGAAATATTATCGACCTGGTAATGGCAATGAATGTTACCAATGTTGCAGGCGCCCTGCAAATCTTACAAAAACCAGGTTTATCAAAACCATCTTTTTCTTTTTTCGATAAGCAAATGAATAATCAACCCCGGATTGAAATAAAGCACGTCCAGCCACTTCAAAACCGGGCGTTAATTCAATACCTGGAGTACCGCAAAATATCGCCCGGAACCGCCGGAAAATTTGTTCAGGAGGCATATTACAACATACGCGGGAAACAATATTTTTCTTTGGCCTTCAAAAACGATAAAGGCGGTTATGAACTTCGCAACAAATATTTCAAAGGCAGCAGCAGCCCGAAAGCAATAACCACAGTTCCCGGAACCAGTAACGAGGTTCATATTTTCGAAGGTTTTTTCAATTTCCTTTCAGCCCTGGAACATTACCGAACCACAAAACCGGTCTGGAGCTGTATTGTCTTAAATTCAGTCAGCAACCTGGAAACTATTATAAACACCCTGGAACAATACAAAAACATTAACCTGTATTTGGATAACGACCGCGCCGGGGAACTGGCGGCCGGAACCATCAAAAGCCGATTTAAAACAGTAAAAGATTATTCAAAAATCATATATCCGGATCATAATGATTTCAATGAATTTATCTGTAAAAAACCGAAACCATGAAAACTACTATTCCAATTCAATCTTTTGATAGAAAAGTTTTACAGTCAGTATTAGGAATAAGTAGAGCTACTTTATCCAGGTTTATAAAACAGATTGAATCTGAAATAAAGGAAAAATTTCCAAAGTATCAATCAGCCAAACAAGTTATTCCACCGGAAGTTTTTTATTTTATTTGTGAGGAGTATGGATATGACAAAGAAACCATTTTTGCCAGAATCAGAAATCAATTTCATTCAAATTTGCATGATGACATTCAAACACTCAGGGAATGCTACGGGTTAAATGGAAATAATTGTTTCTCATCGCCTCAAAGTGTTTCAAAATAAATCAATTAAAACCAAACCGTTCATTATTTAATCACCCCCAGAATTCAACCATTTATATTTGACAGTAATCTTTGTTGTTTTTGATTTTATCCGTTTTTGTTCTTTCTCATTTTTTTCAGTCATAATGTTCAACCTTAGTTTTCATCGCGTTCGTTTCGGTTTTTGTTTACGGGAATACCAGGTATCCGCTGTACTCAAATGGTAAAACCACAATGAATACGCTGAAAACTTTGTGTTGGACAAAGTGTATTTTTTAGGTACAACAAACAGTAATCAAGAGTAAGACATGGGTAAACAAGCATAAACATGGGTAATCTGAAAAAGTAGGTAAACTAATTTTAAAGCAGATATAAAATGGATAAATTATCAGTCATTTCATGGAAAATAATCGTTGGTATTCTTGTTGTGATATACATAGCATACCGGATTGGAAGGAACTTTTCCAAAGTTGAAAAATTAATGGACGAACCAGGCATGGAGCCAGAAAAAATATCGGAATCTGCGGGCACCGATATAAATAAAGATAATCCTGAAACAAAAATAACAACCGAGCCCGCAAAAAATCAAGTAGATCAACTCAATAAATAATTAAAAATGAAAAATACATTCCTTTGGCTAATCGCCGCGTTCGCTGTTATCTATTTCATAAAGAAAGGGCAGGAATCAGCCGAAAATGAAGGCGAAACTTTAACCTTTTTTGAAACCATTAAACGGGGTTTTAAATTAACGGTTCAGTCGTTGGGTTCACCCGGTAATGATACCGCATCGAAAGAAACAACAGCGCAAAATTCGCAGTATGTTGATGACAGGCCGTCAAATGAATATATGGTAAATTTCTCCGCTCCTGGTAATTCATTTCAAAACGCAGCCTTAAAAAACAACGAGGATTATTTTACAGGCCTTCAATGCAATCTTCAAATTAATAAAACTAAAGTTTCACATTATGGTTAGAAATACGCTTGGAACAATGACCGTTAGAATAGCCGCAGAATCAAAAGATTGGTTCAGGGAATCTTTCGAGGCATCCGGGGCAAACTCCCAGGGGGAATTTATTACGCAACTACTTGAAAAATGGAATGCAGCGGAACCTCCCAGTAACCCCGAAATAAAAACCGTAACCGTTGAAAAGGAGTTGCAGCCAAACGAAATTATCGTGAGCCTGACACCGGCCCAGATGTTTGCACTCCGGGGAACTGTACTAACCTTTCCCGATTTTGCCGAAAGACAAAACGAAATAATCGATTCATTGAACGGGAGCAAACCTTTTCTGTACTTTGGAAACCTTTACGATCCGGAGTTTAAAAAATTGTGGATACGGAATATCGTTATAACCAAAACCATGTCGGAGCCAGAAAAAGAAAATGTAATCAAATATAACATGGGTGCATTTTTAATAAACATGTTTTTGATGCACATCATCGAGGGCAACATTTCTGAAACAAATATAAATGCCAGCAACCTGAAAGCATTTATTCGCAAAATTGCCCAACCTAAGGAAGTAATCAGTCAACTAAAAGAGCCGCAAAATGAATAATGAAATTATTTTCAGTCCATCCGTTCTAAGCGGTCAGGACAACATATCTAAAACGGTTTTTCTTACTGACAAACCGGAAGTTTTGGATCCATTTTCGTTAAGCGATATAACCAATATCTTTAAAAAAGATGGTGATTCAGGCAACAGTCCCGGCGGCTCAGTTAGTAGTTCTGGCGGTTCAGGCGTAGGAGCGTCAATTGCTACCGGCATCCTGGGGCTTTTAACCGCTGCAGCACCAATATTGCCAACGTTGGGAATAGGTTCAAAATCCAGGATAAAGGAAAACAACGCCAACGCTCAACTTTATAACGCGCAAACTCAGGCTTCTTTGGCAAAGACGGAAGCTGAAAAAGAAAAAACCAAAGAGATGCTTTACATTGGCGGAGGGATTGCCCTGGTTTTAATTGTTTTATTGGTACTAATCCGGTAGGTAATTTACAGAAAACAACCTTCGTTTTTCTCTTTAAATATCTCCTTAAACAGAAATAACTTGCTGAAAATCAGCAAGTTATTTCTGTTTTTGGCTCCCCAGGTAGGACTTGAACCTACGACCTACGGATTAACAGTCCGCC
>CAYWBV010000141.1:6229-10031 GCA_964455785.1 uncultured Maribellus sp. | reverse complement strand
CGGTATTTGATGCCGAGCGGTTTTGCTTTGTATTCTTCTGCCTGTTTTTCAGAAATATATTCATATTTTGCCATCTGGTCGATAACCACATCACGCCTTCCTTTGGCCCTTTCGGCATGTGTCCGCGGATTGTAATAGTTGTTCGCCTTTAACATCCCGATCAAAACTGCGGCTTCGTCCACGTCGAGGTTGGCAGGTTTTTTCGAAAAAAAACGTTCAGCCGCCACCTCTATTCCAAAAACATTTTCAGCAAACGGTACTGTATTCAGATAAAGCGCCAGTACCTCTTCCTTGCTGTAGATACGTTCCATCCGGTAAGCAATAATCGCTTCCCGAAGTTTATTGACCGGAATCGACAGCGGGCCATATTCGCTGCGAGGAAAAAGATTTTTTGCAATTTGCTGGCTTAAAGTGCTTCCTCCTCCGGCGCTTCGGTTCTGCAAAAGGATCGATTTGAAAAGAACCCGTAACAGCGCCACCTCGTCTATTCCGCGGTGTTCGTAAAAACGGGCATCTTCGGTCGCAATCAACGCATGGATTACATTGGGCGAAATTTTGTCGAAACTAACGTTGCTGCGGTTTTCAATGTAATACCGGCCCAGAATTTTTCCATCGGAAGAATAGACTTCGGAGGCGATCGGGGTATTGATTTGTTTTAACTGCGACGACGAAGGTACGGGGCCCAGCACACCCAGAAAAACCAGGATAAAAAACAAACTTCCCAGAAGAATAAAAAATACAACCGTCTTCAAAAAGAGGCTGATATATTTTCTTTTCGAGTTGCCTCTTTTTTTTGTATTCTTTTTTTTACTGACAGGCTTTCGCTGATTTTTCGAAATATCGGTATTCTTTTTTCTCATATTTTTAAAATAAAACTGAAAAAAAACGAATTTAGTACATGTGCAGTTCCCTAAATAAAAAGGTTTTCCGGCAGAAACATTCAGGCAATAATCAGTTCTTTGAAAAAATACCAGGTCATCATTCCCGAGGCAATCAGTTTTAACAAGGTACCGAGCAGAAATCCGATAAATGAACCAAATCCTGATTTTAAAGCAGCACCCGAATCTTTCCCGACAGAAAGTTCGCCGATTACCGCTCCTGCAAAAGGCCCGATAATAATTCCAAACGGAGGAAAGAAAAACAACCCGACAACCAGACCAATTATGCTGCCCCAGACACCCCGTTTGCTTCCGCCAAATTTTTTGGTTCCCCACACCGGAATCACATAGTCGAGCGCATAAACTACACCCGTAACGATTGCCCAGATAACCATAAATTTTGTTGAAAATTGATACCTCTCCGTTAAATGCAGTAGCAACAGTCCCAGATAATTTAACGGCGGTCCCGGGATAACCGGAAGTACGCAACCCAAAATTCCGGTAATCAAAAGAATAATGCCAAGTCCGATCAATACATAATCCATATTTCCGATTTTTATGTTCAGGTTATAAAAATAATGGTTAATTGAGATTTAAATTCACAAAAACAAAAATCCCGACCTTAAATTGTCTTTTTCCTGAACCACTTGATGCTGGTCAGATAAATCAGGATTACCGAAAAAATAACAACCAGCGCGCCGGTAAGGCGCAAATTCTCATTCTCCATCAGATAAATGGCGTGTGAACTGATTTTATCCCAATAAGTAATCGTTAACAAAACCAGAAAATTATTGATGGAATGGCCAAGAATAGAAAGTATAATATTATTGGTACGGATCATTATCCAGCCAAGCAGCAATCCAAGTACAAACGTTGCCGGGAACTGCCAGGGATTCAGGTGGAACAAGGCAAAAAGAAGCGCCGACATTACCACCGAAACAAAGGCGTTGTAATTTTTTCTCAACCCCTGCAGAATTATTCCCCTGAAAATCAATTCTTCCACCACAGGTGCAATAACAGCCACTTTCATAAAAGCACCCCACCAGCCATAATCATTTTCAAAAATTTTGTTGAACAATTCCCAGAACCATGCAGGGGCAGGAATTATTTTTTCGACCCAAATGTTTACAACATCGAGCAGAATCTGGATTCCCCAGAAAAAGGTAATAATGGGTATTAAAATCAACGGGTTAAACATTTTTAACGGGAAAACCTGTTTCAATGTCGATTTTGATTTTCGAAATCCGTAAATCAAAATAAACAGGGTCGAACCTATACCCAGCACAATCTTTTTTACCGGGTGATATAAATAATTGGTATCGTTATAATAATCAATAAGAGCCAGCGGGAAATCGACGACGGTTTGAATAAAAAGATAAAGAATCAGCAAATGAATTGCCTGTAAAATGGTTGGATAATATTTTTGCCGCTCTTGTTTCATATGTTACGTCCGGCGAAAGTTAATCCTTTTTTATTTTTGACATATAAACAAATGATGTAAAAAAAGAAAATAAAATACGGAAGACAAAGATTTATTCGGCAACATTTCCCTGGACAACCAGTTTGCCGGTTTGAAACGAATAATAACGCTGGAGAATGTAGCTGTATATAACTACGATAGCGGTGGTCAGAACCTTGGAGAAAGTGGCGTAAAACCGGGCGTATTCTACAAAAAATTTCAGAAAAATATAGTTCAGCAAAACTGCTCCGGCCACGGTAACCCCGTAACGCAGCAACTGAACCTTTCCCCTGAGTTCAGAAGCAGTGAAAGTGACGTATTTGGCCAGTAAAAAACCGGTTGAAAAAGTGATCGGAAAAACAATCAAAAAAGCGGCAATGTGCGGGCTGATGGCAAAAAATCCGAAATGGAGTACCTGCATTTCAAGAATATAGCGGTAGAAAATAAAATAAAGGAGTATATCCAAAGTGGTGTTTGCGCCACCGGTAACGGCGTACCTGAAAATTTCGAGTGGAACAAATTTCCTGACAAACGGGAAATAAAACCAATCGACAATACCGATGATAAAATCTCTGAATTTTCTGAAAAAATCAACCATAAAGTATCGCTGTCCGCTGTTAATGCAGTAAAGAAACTATTTTCCCGCGAAATAAAAAAGAAATGGCTAAAATTCAGGTGGTTTTCTTAATCGCTTTTTTTTCGCCTCTATTTTTTTACTTTCCAGTCGTTTTGCTTTCGAACTTGCTGACGGCGAGGTTTTAACCCGTTTCTTTTGTATCGCGAGGCTTTTTTCTATGAGCGCAAAAAACTTTTCAGTTACCAGTACTTTATTCCCCAGTTGCGAACGTTTTGCCTCTGAAAACAATACTAATTCGTCACTGGAGTTGATGCGGTTTTTTAGTTTCGCGCGGATTTTATCTTTTTCTTTTTCTGAAAAAATTTCGGAGGTGGTGATGGAAAACCGAAGTTCGATACGGGTGTTTACTTTGTTTACATTCTGTCCGCCCGGACCGCTGCTTCGGCTGGCCGAAAATATACATTCGTTTTCCAGCTTCTTTTTTATTTCTTCCGAAAACACCATTTTATCCGTTTTTACTGATGGTTTCCAGTTTACTGTTATCGAGAACAATAATGTCCTTTCCGTTGAGCCTGATGACATTTTCTTTTTCAAACTCTTTTAAAAACTTAATGGCGCTTTCGGCCGAAATGGAAGCAAAATCAGCAATGTCCTGCCGGGTGAGATAACTGAAAACTTCTTCTTTAACAAATTCGTCCTGCAAAAGATAAAGCAACGCCGAAGCCAGTTTTCCGCGCATCTGTTTGTACGAAACATTTTTGATAATTTCAAGCAAATGACGTTCGTGGCGGTAATTTTTAGAAGTTATCTGGAGCGCAAACTGTGGATTTTGCAGGAGTATCTCCTTGAGGCTCTCTTTTTCAATCATACAAATTTCCGAATCCTTCA
>CAYWBV010000141.1:0-6129 GCA_964455785.1 uncultured Maribellus sp. | reverse complement strand
TTTGAATTCTGCGTTTCTTTTTTGCTGTTTTCCGAATCTCCCATTGTATATGGCCGATTTTTTTATAACCGAAACAAAAGTATTAAATCCGAAACATTTTTTGGGGTTTCACAACCGCAAAAATCAGGATACTATCGTATGACAGGAAAAAAACTGAAATAGTTTAGTGAAATGTCCCGCCTGCCACATCGCTGTTTTTTAGGTTTAAATTTTGGAGCTATCTATTTTTGTCGTAATAATTTTAAAGAATGAAACGAGTAGCAATTCCGGTAATCAATAATCTGTTAAGCGAATTTTTCGGCACATGCAGCCACTACGAAATTTTCGAAATTGACAAAAAAGTTCTGAACAGGTATCAGTTGTTGATTCCTGACGGAGCTGAAATCGCTGATTTACCTTTTTGGCTCGAAAAAATGGGGATTACCGATGTGATTTCATTCAGGGTAAATCCGAAAATTATTAAGCTTTTTGTTTCAAAAAAAGTAAATCTTTTTGTCGGGATACCCATCGGGTCGCCGGATGTTTTAATCGAGGATTATTTAAAAGGTCGTCTTGAATCGAATGAAAAAATTATTGCAGAAATAACCAGCGCTGAAAGTTATCATCGCTGATACAACATTTATAAAACAATTTTAAAACAGATTATCATGAAAATGTTACAAACAGGTCTTCAGGAAGTTGAGACCGCCGCCGAATTGGAAAAACTGATTAGTGAAAACGAAAATGTGATGGTATGCTGCGGCCGGATGGGCCCCATGTGTATGCCGGTTTACGATGTCATGGAAGAACTGGAAGAAGAACGTACGAACGTTAAGTTTGCTGTAATGGCATTTGACAACCCGGAAGCCAAAATTATCCGCAATGCTCCGGAATGTCGTGGTTTTATGGGATTACCCTTTACCATGTATTACAAAAACGGTAAAGTGGCACACGCCACCAGCAGCATCCAGAACATGCAGCAGGTAACCGGAATTTTAGATGCTCAGTTCGGAAACAATTGATCACCCGGGAGGTTGCCTCAAATCTTGCCTGGGGCAACCTCCTTTTTAATTTTTTTTGACCATGGACGAAGTTTTTGACGTTATTATTGTAGGCGCCGGTGCAGCCGGACTGACTGCCGGGATTTACGCCTCGCGGGCCAAACTTTCAACTTTAATTTTAAACGAAGGCGCGGTTGGCGGACAAATGGTTTTGACCGAAGAGATTGCCAACTACCCGGGAATCCCGACAACCAAAGGTTATATGCTGGCGAATACCATGAAAGAGCAGGCCAAAAATTTTGGCTGCAAAATCAAATCGAATATCAAAATTGCAAAATACAGCCTGGAAGGCGAGGTAAAGGAAATAGAATTGACTGACGGAAGGTCGTTCAAAGGGAAAACCGTTATTTTAACACCGGGCGGAAGACCGCGTTCGTTAAATATTGAGGGCGAAGAACGGTATAAAGGAACTGGCATCTCCTACTGCGCTACCTGTGACGGCGACTTTTTTACCGGAAAGGAAGTTGTGGTAGTAGGAGGGGGAAACTCAGCCCTCGAAGAATCGGTAGCATTAACAAAATATGCCACCAAAGTTACCATTGTACACCAGTTCGATCATTTTCAGGCATTCGAACATGCGATTCAGGAAGCAAAAAAGAACCCCAAAATCGATTTTATCATGGAATCGGAGTTACGGGGATTTTACGGAAACGGGCATCTCGAAAAAGTATCGGTCGAACATTTGCCTACCGGAAGAATTTCGGAACTGAAAACCGACGGCACCTTTATTTTTGTTGGTTATCAGCCCAATACGGAGAGCCTGGCCGGACTGGTACACATGAACGAACGTAATGAAATAGTGGTTGATGCAGCTATGAAAACAAGTGTGGAAGGAGTTTTTGCGGCCGGCGACTGTATCAACAAACGTTACCGGCAGGTTACTACCGCAGTTGCCGAAGGAACCATTGCTGCACTTAGCGTGTCCGAATTTTTACGAAATAAATAAAGAGAAGCTTTTTTATGTACCGGAACACCGTATTTTTGCGCGGTGCAAATTTTAACCATCGTTTAAAGAAATGACAAAACAAAAGATACAAATAAACTGGCTTGAAAATATGGCTTTTGAAGCCGATGTAAACGGCCATAAAATTCTATTGGATGCAGCAGAAGAATCGGGCGGACAAAACCGCGGCGCCCGTCCTAAACCGCTCATGCTGGTGGCGCTGGCCGGATGCACCGGAATGGATGTGGTATCCATTCTCAAAAAAATGAGGGTGGAACTTGAAGGGTTTAACGTTTCAGTGGAAGGCGATTTAACCGGTGAACATCCGAAACAATTTACAAAAATGCACGTGGTTTACGAGTTTAAAGGGAAAGACCTTCCGATGGATAAACTGGAAAAAGCCGTCAGTTTGTCGGAAGAACGGTACTGCGGTGTCAGCGCAATGTACCGGAAAGCCATCGGAATTACTTCGGAAATAAAGATTATAGATTAAAAAATATGTCAACAACCGTTATCGTTATTATCGCTTTTTTGGCTCTTTTGGTGGGGTTAATCACCTTCAACTATTTTAAAATGAAAAATACCCCGCCGGTAACCGACAGCAAAAAGATTAAAATCCTGGGCAACAAAAATTTCAAAATGGTTATTCGTAATGGTATTGTTTTGGTCGATTTTTGGGCGCCGTGGTGTGGCCCCTGTAAAATGGTAGCCCCGGTTTTGAACGACATGGCCGAAACCGAAGAAAATATAACCATAGCCAAAGTAAATGTGGATCAGCAACAACCGCTGGCGCAAAAATTCAGGGTAAGAAATATTCCAACATTGATTATGTTTAAAGATGGGGTAGAAGTACGCCGTTTTGTAGGGGTAAAAACCAAAAGGTTTCTGATGAAGGAAGTGGAAGCTGTTCTGGCAGAATAAAATAGTTGTACCGGGATTTTTCGATTTTTTGATTCAGCGGCTGAGCGTAAACTTAACCCTGCAAATCATCAATCAGTAAAATCCCGGTAAACACTTTAAGGCTTTTTAAATTCGAGTCGCGAAAAATAACGTTCTCTCGCTTCCTTCGGATCTGCGCCAATCGCAATATAAATTCTTGTCCGTGCATTGATGACAACCTCCTGTAATTTTTCCAAATCGGGCGATTTGAAATTCATCTGTTTTTTTTCGTACATCATATAAATTGTTTTAATCCTTTAATTATTAAAAAAATACCGTCGTTTCCCGAAAGTTGTTTAAACCTCAGTGCGAACCGGTTTCACACAGTGTGTTGTTTTTATCTGTACATGAAAAACAACTCATTTTTTTCTTTTATGGTTTACTTAGGAAAGTAATTTATCAGAGCTTTACTTTGTTTTATCCGTGAACCGGGGGATGGATAAAATAATCGTCAAGTAAAAATCAAAAAATCCAAAAAAGTTTTACATCCAAAGATAACCTAAAACTTCGGTTATCTTTGATTTTCAAAAAATTATATGTCCTTTGGAGATGTAATGATCACATCCGGGCCTGTTTATACCGTCAACCCTGTAAAATAAGGGCAGTTTCAGTATGTTATACAATTTTAAGCGCCTCTGTTTCCGCAGGAAAAACCTAAATATCTGATATTATTAATATTTAAAGTTAAAATTTCGATAATTTGGCGTACCTTGCACCCAATAATTTTAAATAACATCATGAATAAAGGAACAGTAAAATTTTTTAATGATCTGAAAGGTTTCGGTTTCATTAAAGATTCTCAATCATCAAAAGAGTATTTTGTGCATTCCAGCGGGTTGAAAGACAATATCAGGGAAAATGACGAAGTAACGTTTGATGTTGAAGAAGGTAGAAAAGGATTAAATGCCGTAAACGTTAAACTTGCTTAGTTTAAAATAGTATCTACATTTAAAAATTTTATCCCGCCAATGGCGGGATTTTTTTTGGGATTAATTTTACGTTCAAACAACCGGAAAAAACAGGATTACCTGTTTTTTTTGCTTTCCTGTTTGGCAGCTTTGGCTGCTCTTTTTTCCTTCAACGTTTTTGTCGGCTCTTTTTTGACGTTTTTTTGTTTCGTTTCTTTTTCCTTTACCATAACTTTTCAATTTTTAAGGATTTAAAACTACAATAATAAATTGAAATTTTCTCCTGTTTTACTTTTGATTCCAGGTTTTAATCTCTGAACCGTTTTAAAATATCATCATACGCATCGATACGGCGGTCGCGCAGGAAAGGCCATATTCTGCGAACCTCTTCCGAGCGCCGGAGGTCGATTTCCACCACTTCGGTCTGGTCGTATTCGGCCGAAAACTGACGGATCGTTTCTCCCTGTGGTCCGGCCACAAAAGAGTTTCCCCAGAACGTTATACCATTGCCAATGCCCGAAGAATCAAGTTCATATCCTGTCCGGTTAACGCTGATAACCGGCAGTCCGTTGGCTACAGCGTGGCCGCGTTGCGAAATCAGCCAGGCATTAAGCTGCCGTGCTTTTTCTTCCTGGGTGTCCGACGGCTCCCATCCGATAGCCGTAGGATAGATTAAAATGTCGGCGCCGGCCAGCGCCATCAACCGCGCTGCTTCGGGGTACCACTGGTCCCAGCAAACCAAAACGCCAAGGTTTCCCACCGAAGTTTTTATGGGATTAAAACCCAGGTCGCCGGGAGTAAAATAAAATTTTTCGTAATACGACGGGTCGTCGGGGATGTGCATTTTGCGGTATTTGCCTGCCACCGAGCCGTCTTTTTCAAAAACAACTGCTGTGTTGTGATAAAGCCCGGTCGCTCTTTTTTCGAACAACGAGGTAACCAATACCACACCGGCTTCTTTTGCCGCCTGCGCGAAAATTTCGGAGGAAGGGCCGGGAACAGGCTCCGCCAAATCAAACAACCCGGTATCTTCGGTCTGGCAAAAATACAGGGTACTGTGCAATTCCTGCAAAACCACCAAATCAGCTCCCATAGCTCCGCACTTTTTGATTTCCTCCACACTTTTCCCGATGTTGGTTTCCTTTCTGTCAGAGCACTTTTGCTGTATCAGCCCCACTTTTATTTTATTCATCACCTTCCAGATTTTTCTTGTTTAATTGTACCGGTTCAGGATATTGTATGGTTACACAATGCAGCGAACCGTGTTGTTCGATTAAAACCCTGCAATTTACGGCAATTATTTTTCTTTCAGGAAAACATTTCTCCATTATTTTGATGGCCTCATTATCCTGGCGAACGCCGTAAACGGGTACCAGAACGGCATCGTTGATAATGGTAAAATTGGCATAGGTAGCCGGGAGCCGGTTTCCTTCGGCATCAAAACAGGGGTCGGGGAGTGGCAGCCCAATCAGTCGGTAGGGATTCCCTTCCGCATCGGTCAACTTCTCCAGTTCGGCCCTCATTTGCCCTAACGCTTCAAAATGTTCATCCCTGGGGTCATCGCAGCGGGTATAAACAATGGTTTTTTCGTTGCAGAAACGGGCCAGGGTGTCGATGTGCGAATCGGTGTCGTCGCCGGCGAGGTATCCGTGGTGGAGCCATAACACGCGGTCGGCGCCAAAATTTTCTTTCAGGATATTTTCGATTTCTTCTTTCGAAAGATGTTCGTTCCGGTTTTTCGAAAGCAGGCATTCCGAAGTGGTCAGGATGGTGCCTTTTCCGTCGCTTTCCAGCGAACCGCCTTCCAAAACCAACCCGACGGATTTTAAACTACAATTTTGAAATACACCTTTTTCGAACAGTTTTTGGGTGATTTGATTGTCTAACCCGGCATCAAATTTATTTCCCCATCCGTTAAAAACATAATCGTGTACCACCGCCTTTCCGTCTTCAAAAACCGTAATCCCGCCGTGGTCGCGCGCCCAGGTATCGTTTGATTTCACTTCAGCAAAACAGATATTTTGGGTGGAACTGAAACAGGATTTTACCCGGGCCACATCGTCGCAAACCACCAGCACAGTCTGAAAACGGGCTGTTGTTTCGATAATTTCGACAAAACAGGCTGTTACTTCTTCGAGGAGATATTCCCAGTCGCTGTTTTGATGCGGAAAAGTGAGTTGCAGAAACGACTGTTTTTCCCATTCCGCGGGAAACCTGACTTTTTTACCCTTTGCGTTTACACCCATTACCTTTCAGTTTTCTTTTTATGAAGGGGCAAAAATAACGATAAACGAATGGA
>CAYWBV010000140.1:0-10084 GCA_964455785.1 uncultured Maribellus sp. | reverse complement strand
TCGCCGTCGCCGGGGTTGTTGTACCTGATGTTAAAACTCATGACGTTCATCTGTTGCGAAAACAGCGACAGCGGGGCCAACAACACAATTATCCAGATTATTTTTTTCATCGTTCACAAAAATGATAGGTTTGATATTTCTCTTTGTTTTGATTTCCTTCCACAATGGTTTGCCGCTGGTCTCCCGCTTTTTTTACCACAAACTGATAACAGAACTCCACGATTTCGCTGCGGTATTCTTTCAGAGGTTTGCTGGCCATTTCGTGGCCGCCGCCACAGGTGGTGTGCAGCCAGCAGGGAACTTCCAGGTTTTTGAGTTTTTCGGCAATGGTATACGAACCGTGCAAAACGAGGTAGCCGGGTTTGTTTTTGTCGCAGAAGTGGTGCGACGCCGAGGCGTAGGGAACAAGGTTGTCGTCGGTACCGTGAAAAAGCAGCGAGGGCACCGCCGACTCATCGTAGATTCGGGTGGTGTCGGGAATGGCGCCTGCCATGCCGATTACCCCGGCAAAAGCTACCGGCCCCGAGTCGAGGCCGTAACAATAGGGCGGCTGATAGGCTGCATTTAACACTGTTTCGGCCCCGGCGCTGCTGCCTGCCAGGATTATCTTTTGCGGGTCGATGCCAAATTGTTCGCGGTTCTCAATCAGAAAGAACGTGGCGTCCTGCAAATCTTCCACGGCCGCCTGAAAGGTGTTGAGCTTTTCCGTAGCCGGGCAGTCGCAGCCAAAAGCGCCTTCCTTGTCTTTGCGCGTTAACCGGTACGAGATGGAGACCACCACATATCCGTACGTTGCCAGGTTTTGGCAAAACTCCTGAATATCGGGGCTGTTCCGCGTGCCGGTGTGGAAGCCCCCGCCGTGGACATAAATAACCGTCGGGCGTGCGGTTTCCGCGTCATACTCGGGCATATAAACGTCGAGGTCAAGGTTTTCCCCGTCTTTCGAGGCGTATGTAATGGTTTGTATTGCCACTTCATCCGTAATGGTTTCGATGTATCTTTCCTGCGCGTCCGAAACAGCAGCGATGCCAAGAAATAACACGATCAGCCGGAAACATTTATTCATATTGTTTTTTTTGAGGACGAATATAAAAATTAAAAGGAGAAAAGGGATCAAAAAAAATGGAACCTGAAATTTTACAGGCTCCACCTTCTTACCCTTTTTAATTGTGCGGTTTTAAAATTTAAGTGCCGCTTTATGTAATCTATCTTCCCAGTACCTTTTTTGATTTCCAATTGTACTTGGCTGGTGACAAAAAATAAACCGAAAAGAGTTCATGTATTGATTGTCAATGTTCTGACTGATGAATTGTACGGCGTCGGAATTTCATTTCGGGACAATCTGTTTCTATTTCAGCCCAATTGCGCGTTGTTAAAACAGGGTTTCCGCCGAATGCGAGTGTTTCATTTCGTGTTGCAGCAGGTATAATTTACGTTCAATTCCTCCGGCATAACCGGTCAGGCTACCGTTCTTCCCGATAATCCGGTGACAGGGAATTACAATGGGGATGGGGTTTTTGCCGTTGGCCATACCCACCGCGCGGGTTTTTGCCAATGAACCGGCCTCGCGGGCAATGTCGATATACGAAGCGGTTTTCCCAAAAGGCACCCGCCTGACCAATTCCCAAATTTTTAACTGAAATGGGGTGCCCCCGGGGTTTAGTTTCAGGTCGAACTCTGTCCGGCTCCCTTCAAAATATTCGTTTAATTGTTTTTCCGTGATTTTTAAAACCTCGGGCTGGTAGCTGGTACTGTCTCCTGTTTTTTCGGAGAAGGAGATCGCAATCAGTTCATCTTTCGTCGAAGTAAGTTTTAAATACCCGACCGGTGAGTTGATATAAGTCCAGTAGCGTAAATCTTCCATATTTGATGTTGATTGAACGGGTTAAATTTAGAAATATTCTTTTCGCTTTCGTTAAAGTACGCGGCTATTTGTCATCCGTCTCCGCAAGTTTTATCACAAATTCCAGATCGTAAACAATATCTCCCGAATCCATCGGTTTAATTTCGAAATCCAGCTTTTGCGGCGCCGGTTCCATATTCAACCGGGTCATTTGAAGGGAATCCGGCTGGGCGTAATATTTTCCGGGGGGTAATCCCAGAAAAGTAAAACCACCGTCTCTTTCGGTCATTGTTGTAGCTGCAAGATTTCCTTCTTCCGTAAAGAAGTTGACAACTATCCGGCCTTGTCCGCGTTGCTCTTTCCCGTCATCGATAAAAACCCAGCCATTCACTTCACCCATAGGCAGCACCGGAATATATATTTTTTTAAACTGGTTGGGATCGGAGTAAATGCGGATGTTTTTCTGATCGATTTGCCACGATATTTGTTCCAGCCCCTTGTCGTCGAGTGTCAGCACATAACTGGTGTAAGGCTCCAAACCGGTAATCCGGATAATTGAATCATTCAGGTTGTTTAAAGTACGGCCACCGCTCATCCTGACTTCCAGTCCCGAAGCAAAGTGTTCCCCGGGATCTTTCATTCTGTTATGGTTGATGTCAATAAACGGAATGACTGCCACGCCGCCGCGTCCGGTGGAAGCGCGGTTGTCTTTATGAACGTAACCGTTTCCGCTGCCAAAAGCAAAACTGCCCTGGGCGCCCTGCGTCGATAAAAACTCGTTGTCGGATACGCGGGCTGAAAAATTGACCTGCGAGAATGAAAAATCCCAGCGAAATGAAAATTGAAGGCTGCGGTAGTCCGATCTGAAATTATCTTCACCCGATACCGCTAAATACCCCGATCGGGAAATTCTTTTTTCGATCTCGGCTTTTACAGAAGTGATGTCTTTATTGGTAATATCGACCTGTCCCTGCGGCCTGAACGTAAAACCGTGTCCCATTCTGATTCCCAGCCCGGCATTTCCGTAAATATACGGACGACTGCCGCCAATCCAGTTGGCATAAGCGCTTAGGTTGGTATTTACTTTCCCGAAAAAAGAAGAAAGGGTTACGTCGGCTGTATTGTAGGTCAGTATCTCGTAGATATTTTGCCGGAACGACCAGCGGGTGTAGCCGTTGAGGAATGAAAAGCGCATTGGAACGGAGATGGTAGCTTTACGTTCTTCGAGATAATTGAGCCGGATTGCTTCCTGCCCCTCCACATAGCGGATATAATCGAGTTCAACCATCGGACCGGAGGGTAGCCGGTAATTTAACAGTGTTTTTGTACGAACGCCGTGTGCATATTCGCCTGTAATCAGTAAGTTTCGGAAGGGTGTAACCGCCGCCGACAGAAAAGGGATTTTGTTTCCGGTGACAACCGACGAAAGATATTCCAGCCCGCCGCCGAGCGTAATAAAACGGTTCAGTCCATATCTTACATCGGCGCGGCCAAACCTTGAATACTCCCCGTCCATAACTACACCCGAACTGAGTGTGTATTCCATTTCCCCGGTCGGTAAAAAATTGAAGGGGATATTGAGAAATTCCTCTTTGATACGTTCTTCGCCATACGGACCGTAAAATTTAAGCATCACCTGCGAAGTCCCGTACATCAGCGGCACATCGAAACTGTAAAACCCCGAAGCGTCGGCGGTTTTGTAATCCACAATCACATTGTTTACATACAATTCAACGGTCCATCCCGGTTCTGTATAATCGCTGACAGTATATTCCCCGAACGAGCGGCGATAGGTTGTACTGGCGTTGGTAACGCTAATTCCCACCAGCGGATCGTAAACCGAAGCAATCCCTGACGAGCTGATTTTTCCCAGCCTGATTTGCCTGACTGCTTTGGCCTGGTTGTTCACCCACCTCCAGTAATACTGCTGGCTGCGGTCGTTGAATCCGTCGCGCGAAGAATAATTGAGCAAAATGTTGGCTTCGCCCCCGAACAATTCAGCGCCGGTTCCCACCCACAGCCTGGTATCATTTACCTGCGCCGTGCTTTGTGTTGAACTGACAGCCCAGTCAACCATACCAAATCGGAGAAGATGGTATTCGCGGAAGAGCGTTGTGTCCACTTCAGTTTCTCCCTTGAGGTTATCTACATTCTTTCTGAACTGTTGAAGACGCATTTCGCGGATCACCGGGATTTCAAAATCAGGTTTAATTTCGACCGACAGGCTGCGGAAATTGAACTCGCAGAACAACCCGAATATTTCTCCAAAAAGCTGGTGGTCGAGATACAAACCAAATTCGGTTTTGATTAAATCAAACTCCTTTAACGGGTATATTTTCCCGTTGGAAAAAATTTGTTTGTTCAGGTTGTCAACGAGGTACTGTTTGCTTTCATCTACCATAAATCCCGATAAAGTATCCAGCGTGACGGAAGGTTCAGCTTTCAGACGCAGAAACTGAAAAATATCGGTTATCGGTAAAAATAGTCTGTTCGATTGATAATTATACAATGGGTTCAGGTCTGTTCCTCCAACTCCCTGTACTCTTACGGTAATTGGTATTTCTTCGTATTCAGCATCCTGGCTCACTGCATGGTTTTGAAAAAGCAGCAACAGTAACGCAAACATCAAAAACCTTCCAAAGTGAAAATGCAGAAGGTTGTCAGGAAATTTATTCTGAATTATTCCGGGCAAATAAGTTGATGTTTGCACATTAATAACGATAAGTTGATTTTTTATTCCTGAATAAATGTCACTGCAAAACTTCCCACATAATCGCCTGACGGATTTGCTGATACGCTGCCTACATGGAGCGTGGCGCCAACTTTTACCGGATTGATAAACGGGTGTGCCGATGTGGTTACAAAATAGTTGTCCCGCTTGTCGGATGTAAATCCGCTGATTAACATACTTTCGCCGCTGCCGGTTTTGGTGAGAGTTGCAGAAGAGGGAAAAGAGATGTGTACCACCCTCCCCGGTATCAGCCTTACATCGAAAACAGCCGGTGAACCTGCCGAAAGCGCTAATCCCGTTACCGTTCCAGTGGTAGTCCGGTATCCTTCAGGACTAATAGTTACGGTTCCTCCCGAAGGGCCTGTGTAAAAACTGCCAAACCCTAGTTCCTGCGCGGCAAAAACCTGTAACTGGTTGGGAGGCGGAAATGGCGATTGTCCAAACACGGGGTTGAAAAAAAACAGAAAGGGTACAACAACTGCAAAAAAGCTGCAAAACCGGTTTAAAAAACCGGATAACCGTTGCTGGTTGCTGGTTGCAGTATTTTTTACAGGTATCATATTTTTAGTTTAACCCCAGTTCCTTTTCATCGTATATTTCGGGTTTTGCTTCGCTGGAACTGCTAAACCGAACCAAAAGTTTACCTTCTTTCAATTCAACTCCTTCAGGAATATTTAATGGCATGGTGAACCGGCGAAGAACGTTCGGGGTATAAACCGCGATTCCCTTTACAAGTCCTACGTTGATTTGTTTTCCGTCAGTTCCTGTGTAATCGACACTTAAATCGCCATAAACCGATTGGTTTCCTTCCCTGTTCAACACAATATTCAACGCCGGTGGCTGGTTTTCTTCTTTTTGAAGAGCCAAATCACTGATGGCTACTTTGGATGAAAGATTACCTATCCTCACAATTACAGGGATGGAAATCCCGAAAATCGGAGTCAGTCTTATTCCTATTGCAGTACTGTCGGTTAGAATATCTTCTTCTCCCAATGGCTTTTCGTCGGGGACAGCCCTGAAGTAAAGATGCGAACGGTATTCGCCATCCGCCATGTTGGGCAGCCGCCTTAGCTGCATCCGTACTACCTGCGATTCGCCTGGCGCCAGTTGTATGGAACGGGGAAAAAAACGAAGAAAAGGTTCGGCAAACTGTTGTCCCGATTTGGGTTCGGTAATCTCTTCGAAACTGCCGTCATCGGTCATGTGGTATTGTAAAAAAGAGATGGAATAATAGGCCGTGTCCTGACCTGTGTTGGCCAGCGTAATTTCTTCCCTTTGTTTGCTGCCTTCAAAAACAATACGCCGGGGCGTTACCAGTAAATCGCCCTGGGCAGAGCAAAAAAGAGGGAGCAGCAGTACCGCGGTTACCATCATCCATTTGTTTTTTAAACAAAATGACAATAACCCGGATGGTTGGGTGTAGTTTGTATTTTTTCGGGTGTCCATAGTGTTTTTCTTACAAAGCTATATTTTTTTTTACAACAAGCTAATTGTAGGCAAAGGTTAGCACGAACGAACCTGCATATATCCCCACCGGGTTTTCTTCTGCTGTGCCAACCGTAAGCGTGGCGCCAATGCTAACGAGGCGCGAACCGTCGGGCAGGGTGGCTGAATCGCCGGAAGGCGGGTCGGAAACCCATGCTTCCACCTGCATGGTTTTACCGCTTTGCTGGTGAACCAGTACTGCCGCTTCGTCGGGCAACCGGATCGAAAAGGAAGCTCCCGGATCGCCTGCAACAAGAAACCGGCCGGGACTGTAGCCACCGCCGGCAGCGATTACGGTTCCCTGTACCGAACGGAGTCCGTCGGGGGTAATAATAATTGCGCCGCCGTTGTTACCGGGCGTAAACCGGCCAAAATGTAACGATTCGTCCTCGTTGGCCGCCAGCGCTTCGATTACCTCGGCAAAAACCTGAGACGAAACACTCTCCTGTGACCAACCCTTTCCGGTAAACAGGAAGAACAAAAAAAGTGCGAAAACAAAATAACGGTACATAATTACTGAGTTTTAAACGTTTGTAACCGGGTAAAAAAAAAGGCAACCTTGGTCGCCCTTTTCTGAGAATATTGTTTTTTTTAGTTGTAGTTAACTTTTACGTCAAAACTACCTTTGTACTCTCCTGTTGCTTGATTGGCATCTACGATGAGCTTTGCACCGACATTTAAGGTTGTTTCTCCGCTTGATAATGTGCCTGTTTCGTTAGGGTTTGAATTAAAACTGTTTACTGTCATTTTATCTGTTCCGGATACAATTTCAATTGAGGTCGGTAAAGTTATTGCAAATGTTGCATTTTTTTCTCCAGTAACAGTAAATGTAGCTTGTTGACGCGTTCCTTCTGTTCCCGTCGGTGCGGCTACTCCACTATAGGAGGGAGTTCCATTCGTCCCAATGGTAACAGTTCCTCCGGCAGCACTGGCAATTATATTACCAAAAGATAGATCTTGGTCTTTCTTGATGTCAATTACTTGAATAATTTTTGCACTTGCTTCTGCAGTTGCTGTTTCAACAGGATTGTTACTGCTTTGTGCCTTTACATTTTGAACTGCGATTACTGTAATAAAAAGACTTGCGAATAAAAATACTAACTTTTTCATGATTTTGTGTTTTTTAAATTTTATACTTATTATCCATATTATTTCTGTGCCAAGATTTAATCAATCATTGTACCTTTGTTGTTATATTGTTGATAATAAGTAGTTTGTAAATTTAGGCAAATTAAATCCTATTCTTATAATGGGACACATGGTTTTATTATTGGAATTTATCCCGATTAGGGTGAGGTGGCGTGAGGTAAAATTGTGAAACAGGTCTGCGAAATTATTGGACAAACTTTAGAGGTTTAAAATAGAAGGAGTGGTTTAAAATGGAATGTTTCGTGAAACCGGGCTAATTATACATAAATACAACCTGGTATTGGCCAGTAAACAAACTACTTTTTTCTGACCGAATATCCTTATCGGGCGTTCCCAATAATTTGAATACTTTTTCGTTAATGTTGTTTTTTTGTTCATCCGGATTACATCCGGCACTAACAAAAGTGTCTAGGGTGTAAGTTTCCCCATTTTTTCCTTCAAGTGTTGCAGAATATACTGATACACTGACGTCAACACCAGAGCCGCCACTCAGCGTTATTTCTGCCAGAGCCAGGTCGTTGGATGCCGAATTGTTATTTGTATAAATAATGTGGTTGTTGGTTGCTGTTGCCGACAATGCTGTGGGTTCCACAATTTCAGCAAAAACATGGCCGGTAACACGTGTTTGCGCCATCCCGCTTTTTAAGCTTAATAAAAATATCACAAAAAAAACGAGTAGAAGGACACTCCATTTCAGTTTGAATATCGAACCATGGCGGTTAGAAAAAAAGTAATATAGAATCAGCCCGTTCATTTATTTGTCAATATTATATGGTAGCGTTTGTTAAAAAGTTGCAACCAACATTGTAAATTTAAGGCTGTTGAGTAAATTTTGCAGGATAAAAAATACAGAAAATGAAAGTGGTTTTGGATTATTTAGAGGGTTAAAAATGCCGATAAACGAGGTAAAAAATGCCTATATATTTGGGGAATAAATAAATATCGCCGTTTGAAGACAGACAAAAATTGTGTGGTATACCTGTTTTATTGGCCAGGCAAACAATCCTGATTATTTAAATTCGATTGATGGTCAGTCTGGTAACCCGTTAATAAACAACTACCTTCTGGCTTTTTCTTCCTTGTATGCCGGTTACCTGAACAACAACTACACCACTTGCAGAAGGAATTTTAAACTCAGCAAATTCGCCGCCGTAAACATCGGTTTTTAACAGAATCTGTCCGGTAATCGAAAAAACCTCGCAGATATAGTCGCCGTCAACCAGCCGTAAATCGATATTTAATTTGTGTTGGACAGCATAAATCTGTACCGGAAGTTCTTCATACGGGTCGGCATATACACCCGGCATTACCTGTAATACAAAACGTTCGGGATTATCTCCTTTCGTTGCTTCGAAAGAGTAGGTTTGGCTCTCTTTAAAGTTATGCCAGGCGCCGGTTGTGCGGTCGAATAATTTTAGCGTTTCGAAACCATTTTGAGAAAAATTGGCGCTGAATATATAACTTCCGGAAATCCCGGCTTTAAATGAGAGAGGAACAACCGGGTGATTTTCAGGTTCGCCAAGGGTACGAATGGAATAGGAATTGTCATCGGCAGGGAGATACAAACTTGGGGAAGATGGCACAAAACTGAAGTTTTTCAAAGCGCCGCCTTCTGTTCCCTGATATCCAAATTCGATGAGTACTTCATCCTGGCCATATCCGGCCAATGACTCTATTGTAACAGAAATATTGTTCTGTTCTGTCGCGGCACTTTTTAACCAGTTTCCGGCCCCTTCACCAACCCTTACCTGATTATTCATGGAAAGAGTTCCTGATTGTCCGGCTTTTACAAAAAATCCCTGTGTAGGGGCAATATAACGCGAAACTCCCAGTGTGCCGATGTCGGAGTTTGAACCCGAATTATAAGCGCCGTAGTTGAGATTTTTTTCGCTCCAAATCCAAAAATCATAACCTCCGCCATTATTTTCCAGGGTATTTCTGTTCCAGCCCGAAGATGCTTTCCAGTCGATGGAAGAAGGATAAGGGTTTCCTACAAGGTTATGGCCAAATTGAATCGCCCCGTCTTGCGTATTGGTAAGCTGAACAGAAATAGGTCCATTATTTAGCGAGCCCTTAAATTCTTTAGTGGGATGAAGGTCTTTGTAGGAAATCAGATAACCTTTGCCAGGGATAAAATTATTGCTCCCGTTGGCGGTCAGCCAGGTAGGTGGCTGGTTATTGTTGAGCAAATAAACCCATGAAGTATCCGGCTCGTGCCAGGCATAAAAATCATATCGTGTTCCGTCGCCGTAAGCGTCGCTGCCACCTGTCGGGGTAAAATCTCCTGATATCGACTGCCCGGCAACAGGTGAAGAAATCATTTGCCACGCCTGGGGCTCGCCGGAAATATACCGTTGAAAAGTGGCATTTACTTCGTTGTTGAAATGTACAAGCGAGCCTGTCCCGTCAGACGTTGAAGCAATAATCAGCCCCGCAGTACCTCCCGGATTGATTATGGAATCGTTCACCTGAAGACTACCTGTAGGTCCAACGGTCAACGAAGCCCCGATCTTTATTTCAAGTTTTTTAATGTTATTATTTGATGACGATATCACAGGGTTATTTAAAGTTGCCGGAATCACTACCTGCGAACCGGCCTGCGGCAGCGTATTTTTTAACCAATTCCCAGGTTTATCCCAATCTGTATCAATTGTTCCGGCCCATTGCCAGAGGTCTGGGGCTTCTTGTTGCGAAAATCGTTTTTTGTGATTGGTGTTTACTGAATAGTTGTTCAGGTTATATACATTATTTACAATCAGATAATAGTTGACATCCTGCTGGATTTCGAAGCCCAAAGTTAGGGTCACCTCATTATTGTTTACGCCTCCAAGGGTTGGGTTAGTTGGATTATTTATCGTATTTCCGGCCTCATTTTC
>CAYWBV010000139.1:0-10090 GCA_964455785.1 uncultured Maribellus sp. | reverse complement strand
CAGAAGTTTGAGCTGACCGACGAAATAAAAAATTTCCGTTACACCTTTACCATTACCAACGAACCGTTAGACGAAATTATCCGCCTGATGGAAAAAATTACACCCATAAAAGCCATTCAGAGAGAAGATGTAATTGTATTTGAAGCTGATAGAAACAAAATAAAAACAGCCGTAAGGTAAAGAAAAAAAATACCGGCAGTGCGGCAACACCACCGGTACAGATTTACCATCGGTAAATGATAAATAATTTATTCACTAAATCAAGGTAAAACTATGAAAAAATTCCGAATTTGGGGAAGGCGCAGTCCTTCCGTTTGGACTAAATGTTTTCGAATTATGAAACTTATGATTTTATTCCTGATGGTAGGTCTGGTGCAGGTTTCGGCCAGCGTTTACAGCCAGACTACCCGGTTGACACTGGAGATGCGTAACTCGCGTGTGGTCGATGTTTTGGAAGAAATAGAACGGCAGTCGGAATTCCGGTTTGCTTACAGTTCTGAACTCATTGATATGAACCGCAGGATTTCGGTGGCAATCAACGAAAAAGTCATCGAAGAAACGCTGAAAGTTATTTTTGAAGGAACAGGCGTCAAACACATTATCCGCGACAGGCACATTATGCTTTACCCGCAGGAAATGGATTCGTACCCCAACTCGATGAGCGATCAGCAAAAAAGTATCAGCGGGAAAGTAACCGACACGAAAGGTCTCGCGCTGCCCGGTGTTTCAGTGGTTATTAAAGGCACAACACAAGGTACGGTAACCAATTTCGACGGGCAATATACTTTAACAAATTTACCGGACGGGGCGACCCTGGTATTCTCGTTTGTAGGTATGCGTACCCGCGAAGAGGCTGTTGAAAACCGCCAAACCATCGACGTGGTGCTCGAAGAGGAGACGATTGGTATTGATGAGGTGGTGGTTACGGCTCTTGGACTTCGGCGCGAGGAAAAGGCGCTGGGTTATTCTGTTCAGAAAGTAGGCGGCGAAACCCTTTCAACCGTTAAAGGTATCGATGTGAGCACTTCGCTGACGGGTAAAATTGCAGGTTTGTTTGTAAAAAACAGCTCCGAGTTTGCCTCTGAACCGGATGTACAGATAAGGGGCGAAAACCCGCTGCTTGTTATCGACGGAGTTCCTTACGGAAATATGGTACTGCGCGACATACCGTCAGACGATATCGAGGACATCAGTGTACTGAAAGGTGCAACGGCTTCTGCTTTGTATGGTTATCGCGGCGAAAGCGGCGCCATAATGGTGACCACCAAAAAAGGAATGAAGGGCAAGGGATTAACCGTCACCATCAACAGCGGGACCATGATGACCGCAGGTTATCTGGCCATCCCCGAAATGCAGTCAACCTACGGGCGAAAAGTGAATGCCGCAACCAATACCTATGTGGGTGGAGGTGATGGTTCATGGGGACCTGCGCTCGAAGGACAGGAAGTAATTCAGTGGGATCCGGTTTCAAAGTCATCCAAATCAATGCCTTATCTTCCGGTTGGGAAAGATAATTTTAAAAACTTTCTGGAACAGGGTTATATTTTGAACAACAACATCAGCGTAGTTCAGCAGGGCGAGTACGGAAGTTTACGTTCTTCAGCAACCTGGGTGAGAAACAAAGGGCAATACCCTAATTCTATGTTCGATAAAATTACATACACCTTGGGTGGCGATATGAAACTGAACAAATTCACTTTGTCCTCTTCTATTTCCTATAATAAACAGACTTCTCCCAACATCGGTTTCAGCGGATATACCGGTTATGACCCGATGTACAACCTGCTGGTCTGGTCTTCTCCGGATTATGATATCCGGCAGTACAAGGATTACTGGTTGGTGAAGAATGAATCACAGAACAACAGTTATACTTCAACAAACAATAATCCCTATTTCGATCGCTATGAAAGAATTCACAGCCTGGATCGCGATATTTTTAACGGATTTGTTTCAATGGGTTACGAGCTGACACCCTGGTTGTCTGCAACCTTCCGTTCCGGTTTTGATACCTACAGCGAAAATCAGGTGATTCGTATTTCCGTAGGTTCCTATCAGGGCGGCGGTAGTTCAACCGTGATTAAAAACGGAACCCAGGTATGGGGAGAATCAAAAAAAGGTTCCTTCAATATGGGATTGGGACGCGGATACAGTATCAATAACGATTTTTTACTGACGGCCGACAAAACATTTGGCGATTTCGCTCTGGATGGGCTGGTCGGAGGAACCATGTATTTCACACGCGACGAGGGTATTGAATCCCGCACTCAGGGTGGGCTTTCCATTCCCGGATTTTATTCCCTGAAAGCTTCTGTTAATCCGGTTACGGTTAGCTCAAGTTTGTACCGCCGGCAGGTGAACAGTCTTTTTGGCCGGTTGTCGGTCTCCTGGAAAAACATGTTATTTGTGGAAGGAACACTTCGAAACGACTGGAGTTCAACGCTTCCTGAAACAACTCGTTCCTATTTGTATCCGTCAGTAGCTTCCAGTTTTATCCTTTCCGAAGTGTTGCCTGAAATGGACTGGCTCTCGTTTTGGAAAGTGCGTGGTTCGTGGACATCATCAAAAACGCCGGCTGGTGTGTATAGTATCAACTCGGTTTATTCCATCACCACCAATGCCTGGGGTAATATGAGTTCGGCCACGTATCCCACCGCTATCAGGGGAACCGATGTTCGGCCCGAATCGTCTTCTACCTTCGAAATCGGTTCGCTGATCAACATTTACAGGAACAGGGCATCCATCGATGTAGCTTATTACAGCAAACGAATGTACGATTTTTTACGTTCGGCAAGTATTAGTCCGGCTTCGGGGTTCGCTTCCAACTATATTAACATTGACGAGGAAATTACACGGCGGGGTGTTGAAGTAACCGCGAATGTGACGCCCGTAAAAACAAACGACTGGCAGTGGGATCTTTCTTTCAACTGGACCAAATATGCCCGTTACTACACACAACTCGACTCTGTATTTACGGCCGACCGTCCCTGGATTAAAGAGGGCGAAAGAGTGGACCATTATACCTATAACGATTTTCTGAAGGACCCGCAGGGGAATATCATCTACAACAACGGGCTGCCGGTTTATTCTTCCTATGCGTCCCTGGCCGGTTATTCCGATCCGGACTGGATTTGGGGATTGAGTTCGGCGCTCACCTACAAAAACTTTACCTTCAATTTATCAGTCGATGGCCGTGTAGGGGGGCTTGCCCAAACTACAACAGAAATGTACATGTGGACCTCGGGAAACCATCCGGAGTCGGTTACTCCGGAGCGGTATTTGGATGTAACCCAACCCGGTACAAAGAATTACACCGGCGAGGGTGTTAAGGTGGTTTCCGGCGAAGTGGCCTACGATACCTACGGCAATATTACCAGTGATACCCGTGTGTTTGCACCCAACGATATTCCGGTGACGTACGAAAACTATGTCAAAAGAATTCACAAAGGCACGGCATGGGGTGGTTCTCCTTCGCCCTACGATTTATATTCCACTACATTTTTTAAAGTCAGGGAGATGTCGGTTACTTATCAGTTGCCGGCCAGCGTGTGTTCCAAAATTTTTGCCAAGAGCGGTTCCATCTCTGCTGTTGGACAAAATGTGTTGTTCTGGGCCAAAGATTTTAAATATTCCGACCCGGACGGAGGATCTGAAAACTTTTCCGATCCGTCGCAGCGTTATCTCGGAATTAACCTGAAAGTTAATTTCTAATGTGTACAGATGACAAAATTGCGAAGAATAAATCAATGGATCATTTTTCGAAAAAATTAATAAATATAGAAATGAAAAGAACAAATAAATATCTTGGAATCATTGGGATACTCATTTTTTCGCTGCTTTTGGGATGCAACGAATTCGAGGAAATAAACACCAACCCCGACACTACCACGCTCGTAAGTTCTTCCATGCTTTGCACCAATGTGGTGCTGAATGTGGCCAAATTTAGCGGACGTGATGCCTGGGCGATGCTCGCCGAAAATGCTTTGCCCAAATACGTGGCCTACGCACAGGAAGGACAGATGGGAACTCAGTACAATACCCTGGGAAGCAGTAGCTTCGATGGTCTGACCGTATTGCCAAACCTTGATAAAATGGTGGAATATGCCGAAGGGAGTATTACCGAAAATTCATACAGGGGCGTTGCCAAATTTGTCCGTGCCTACCGATTTTACGGGCTCACTATGCAGATGGGCGATATTCCCTTCAGTGAAGCCAACCAGGGAGCTGACGGGTTGTATAAACCCAAATACGACACGCAGGAAGAGATTTTTCTCGGAATTCTTGACGACCTGAAGGAAGCTGATCAGTTTTTTGCCAACGGCCAGACTTTCACCGGCGACCCGACTCCTTTTAACGGTAATCCTGTAAAATGGCGGCAGGCGACCAACACTTTCGCCCTCAAAGTGCTGATGAGCCTAAGCAAAAAAGAAGGGACCGCTTCACTGAACATCAAATCACGGTTTGCCGAAATCGTTGCTGCCGGAAATATCTTTACCAGCAGTTCTGATTATTTTGGACTGGTTTATTCTTCTATCAACCGCCACCCGATCTATAGTACCAACGATCTTTTTACCCGGAATACTCTGGTGAGTTCACTGCTGATTGATAATCTGAAAAGTCTGAACGATCGTCGCCTCTATTATTATGCTGAACCTTCGACTGCTGAAATAAGGGCAGGTAAAACAGAAAACGACACCGCCGCCTATGTAGGCGTTGATGTTTCCATGGATTATACGGCCATGAATGCCGACCACAGCCAAAACAAATATTCGTTGCTGAATTTCCGGTTTCTAAAGGAAGAGGTTAACGAACCACGCCGTTTACTGACGTACGCCGAACAACAACTCATTCTGGCCGAAGCGAGAGTTCGCGGATGGATTACCGCAGGTTCGGCTCAGGAATTTTATGAAACAGGGGCGAAAGCCGCCCTGGCTGGCATGATGGAAACAAAAGCGGAATATGCCCATGGAATGGCGATCGACCAAAACTACATCGACAGCTATTTTACCGGCGAGGCCGCTTTTAAAACAACTGCCGAAGACCAGTTAAAACAAATCTGGATACAGCGTTACATCCTCAATTTTATGCAGGATCCCCATACTTCTTATTTTGAATACAGAAGAAACGGTTATCCGGAATTTCCCATTAATCCGGAGACCAGCATGAACGAAAACAACAAAAACGGAATTCCGATGCGATGGCTCTACCCCGGTTCAGAAACCAGCTACAATCGGGAAAACCTTATCGAAGCGCTCAATCGCCAGTATGACGGTTATGATGAAATAAACAAACTGATGTGGATTTTAAAATAAGTTGTTCATAGTTTAGTAGGAAAGGAGTGGGTTTACCGGGAGTATTTCTCCTGGGAACCCACACTTCTTTTTTATATCTTGACAGCCAAATAAAACTTGATTTACGATGAAAATAATATTTGTTTTTTTTGCTATTTTTTGCCTGTTTCTGACTACAGGTACGGCGAACTCCGGGGATAGATGTCCCAATGGCTTAACCCGTTTTTCCATAGAAATACAACAAAACTGGAGGCTGGTTTGGTCCGACGAATTTAATGACGGAAACCTGCCCGACACCACAAAATGGAATTACGACACCCGCGGAAATGAATACGGTTGGGGAAACAACGAAGCCCAGTGGTACACCGTTGCCAATCCGGAAAACTGTCGTATTGAAAACGGAATTCTTCGGATTAGGGCGAAAAAGGAGCCTGTTTTCGGGAAGAATTACAGCTCTGCCCGCCTGACTACCAAAAACAAAGGCGACTGGAAATACTGCAAAGTGGAGGTGAGGGCAAAACTTCCTTCCGGAAGAGGAACCTGGCCGGCTATCTGGATGTTGCCCACTGAAAATGCCTACGGCGGCTGGCCCAAAAGTGGCGAAATCGATATTATGGAACATGTCGGGTTTAATCCCGATACCGTGTTTTCAACCGTCCATACCGGCCGGTTCAACCACATGATTGGAACCCAGGTGGGCAAAAAAACAGGACTGCCAACGGCGACTACCCAATTCCATCTGTACACCACCGAGTGGGAAGGAAATGAAATCCGCAGTTATGTTGACGGGGTGCATTATTTTACATTTAAAAATAACGGCGAAGGGTTCGAAGCCTGGCCGTTCGACCAGCCTTTTCATCTGATACTCAACCTGGCCATCGGCGGCGGTTTGGGCGGACAGAAAGGTATCGACGACAGCCTGTTTCCACACATCCTGGAAGTGGATTATGTTAGGGTTTATCAGCGCTGATCAAAGGTCTTGCAGATTGAAAGTTTTAGTTTTTTGCACTATCTTATAAACTTTGTAAGTGAAAGATACCGGAAGTGTACGCCGGTATTTTTTAATCCCATATTCCATTCATTTCTGTCAGGATGATCGGCTTATCATCAGTAATCACGATAGTATGTTCGTGTTGTGCCATATATCCACCTTTATCTCCAACTAAAGTCCATCCGTTTTTAAGTTCTGTAGCATAGGTCGAAGTTGTTGAAATAAAAGTTTCGATGGCAACAACTGAATTCTTTTTAAATCGTCTCTGGTCAAATTTATTTCTATAGTTAAGTAATTCATCTGGCTGTTCGTGTAAACTTTTACCAACACCGTGTCCTCCAAGGTTTTTAATGACTTTGTACCCATGCTTTCTGGCTTCTGTTTCCATCAGGTGTCCGATTTCAGATATTTTTACACCTCCCTTGATATTGTGGATTGCTTTGCGTAAAATCGCTTTTGATATATCGACTAATTTTTGATGGTCGTTAATATCTTTCCCAAGCACAAACGAACCTCCGTTATCCGCCCAAAAACCAAACAATTCTGCTGAAACATCTATATTAATCAAATCTCCCTCTTTTAAGATCCGTTTACTGGAAGGAATTCCGTGGCAAAATTCATAATTGACACTAATACAATTAAAACCCGGGAAACCATAGGTTAGTTTAGGCGCCGATTTTGCTCCAAAATCAGAAAGTATCTTTGCTCCATATTCATCAAGCTCTTTGGTGGTTATGCCGGGTTGAGCAAATTTTGTCATTTCTTTTAATGTGTATGCCACAGCTTCACCGGCTTTTTGCATACCAATCAATTCAGCTTCATTGGTTATTGACATATCTTCAACTTTTTATTTTACGAATGTTATTTGTTTATTTTCATTTTAACCATTACCGTTGTTTTAAGTTCAATGAGTCTCTGTACTTCTTTGTATCACGTATCTCTTGTGTTTTTTAACGGTATGCCTGTAATCTGCAAAACTTATGTTACCTGTAACTTTCCCGGCGATATCGCTGGATTAATTTCTCCTCTCCGGAAAAACACAATTGCGCCTAAAACAATTGTTTTGTGGTGCATTTTTACGAAAAATGGTATTGTCTGTTTTTTATTTAAGCTCCGACAGTCCCTGTTTTAACTTCTCCGGCCCGCTCGTAATTGGCGAAGATTACACCGTTTGACGTAATCAAACTCTCCGTTAACGTAAAGGCTGCAGCATTGGTACCCTCGTCAAACAAACGCTTCCCCGTGCCTAACGTGATTGGGAAAGTTTTGAGCCATAGTTTATCGACCAAATCATGTTTGAGCAGTGTCTGGACCAGATTACCACTACCGTGAACCTGGATGTCGGAACCTTCTGAATTCTTTAGCTTTTTGATATCATCGACACTTTTAAGAAAAACTGAATTTTTCCAATCTGATTTGTCCAGGCTATTACTCATCACATATTTTGTGACATCATTGATACCTGGCCAAAAGTCTGCATGTTCAGGCCAGTAGGAAGCAAAAAATTTAAATGTTTTCCTGCCTAAAAGAAGATCGGCAGGTTTTATATATTTTGCCATAAACTCACCAGCCTCTTCATCGGCTTCTGCAAAATACGGCGCAGCCCAGCCACCATATTCAAAACCGTTGCAAGTGTCTTCGTCAGATCTGCCGGGCGCCTGCATTACTCCATCTAATGTAATAAATGATAAAACGATTATTTTTCTCATGTCATTTCACCTCCGGTTACCATTTTTTTTAAAAGTCCTTCAAAATTGGTTTTGTTACGATACCCGTCTGAACAACTGATTTGTTCAAACAAAGGTCGCGAACAAAGGTCGCTCTGCCACGGTGTAAATGCGACAATCTTAGTGGCTGAATACGACAGGTGAAGAGGTTGTAAACCATAACCGCCAACGTTTTAAATATATATGCTAACTGCCGGTTGCGAGCGGAAAGATGCCCACCGAAAGCCGCTGCTGCCGAACTTGCCGGGTAGCTTAAGGTAGCGCCTGTAGTTCTTTATAAAATAGTGGCTTTCAGTTTAGAGCCTGTTTTATTTTCTCATCATGTCAAGTCCTTGTTCAATAGTTACAAGTTGCTTGTAGCCGATTTCTTGTCTTGCCTTTTTGTCGTTGGTAATAAACTCTATTCCTAACTCATTTACAAGTCCTTTGTAAAGCGGAGGGTGTCCTTTACGTTTAAATGTTTTCCAAACAAACTCCATTACAGAAGCTACTGTTTTTGCCATTCTTAACGAAACGGTTTTGTCGGGAATCGTTACGCCTTGGGTAGCCACATAATTTTTAATGAACTCTTTAAATACTGGCGTTTCTCCATCTGTAATAAAATATGTTTTACCGTTTTGTTCTGTTTGGTCTGCTAAAATTAGAGCGTGGCACACATTAATAACGTGGCAGGTAACAAAGCGATGTTTGCCTCCGTCAATAAACTGCATCTGTCCTTTCTTCGTTGCTTCGATAATACCGGCTAAAGTATTTGGGTCGCCTTTGCCCCAAATCAATGGCGGTCTTACTGCAATGGTCCGAAAGTTTTTTGTGTTTGCTTGCAACACTAAATTTTCTGCCTGCAGTTTTGTTTTCGAATAACCGTCAATGATATTGTCAGACACTAAAGTTTCATCAGCATTTACAATCGGTTTGCCGTTCATAATTACGGAAGCTGCGCTTAAATAAACGAACTTTTGAACGTTGGCATTTTTAGCAACAGACAACAATAATTCAGTCGCTTCAACGTGCAGTTTTTTGAGTTCTTTTTCAGAAGCAAAAAAATCAACCGAAGCCGCTAAATGAAATACAGTTGAACAATCTTTTACACCAACCGCCAACGCTTGTTTATCGTTCAAATCGCCTTTGATTGCTCTTGCTCCTAATTGTCCTACCTTTTGAATGGCTTGTGCCGAACGTGCCAATGCGTTTACCTGATAGCCGTTTTCTATAAGCATTGGGATGAGGTTTTGCCCTACAAAACCCGAACCGCCTGTTACAAATACTTGTTTCATACTTTACAATGTTTAAAATTTGCGCTGCAAAGTTGGCAGGAGAAAAAGCGAAAAACGTTTACAAAAGACAAGAAACGCTATGTTCTTTCTGAAATCCGTTTTCTGATGCGGCTTAGAGAAGTGGCTGTAATTCCTAAATAAGTAGCAAGCATATGTTGCGGAAATCGTTGCAGGATTTCGGGATTTTTAGAAATAAGTTTTATATATCGTTCTTCGGGATTGTCTAAAATAAACGATGTCAATGATTGTTGAAACTGGATAAGCGTTTGTTCTAAAATTTTTCTTACAAACTCGTTCATCAACGGAATGTCTTCATAAAGTTTGTCTAAGTCCGCTTTTTTAAGGATAAGCAATTCGCAAGGTTCAATACATTCAATAACTTCTTTGCTTGTTGTCCCTGTCATCAAACTATCAAACGCGCCTATGAAGTTGTTTTCTGTCATTATGTAAATGGTAATTTGTTCTCCATCCTTCACATAGTATTTTCGAATGCAGCCATTGAGTAAGAAAAATAATTCGTCTGTCCGTTTGTCGTAGGAAACTAACTCTGTTTTTGCGTCCACTTGTCTAAACGTCAAAACAGAAGCAAGCAAGTCTTTATTCGCCTGTGTGAAGTTTACAAATGTGTCTGCATATACAAAAAACTGTTCTGTCATTTTTATTTAGAATTTAACAAGTCATTCAAATTAATTATTTTACTACCATTTTTTTCATAGTAATTCAACATGTCGTCAATCTTCCTTTTATCATAGCTTGTAATACAATCTGATAAGACTGTAACTTTGTAGTTTTCCTTGCACATATTAAATA